>NZ_LMCL01000008.1:0-112073 GCF_001424795.1 Aminobacter sp. DSM 101952
CTCCCAAGCAACCCGAGCCGTTCAAGGCGGCGCGTGCGCTGGTTCGGCGCATATTCTCTTTACCATGCCGACCGCTGGCATCGTCGACTGGCATATAGCGGATTCCCGCAATCCCGCCACAGTAATGCATCTATTTGCATACTGCCATTAGGCGAATGGGGGCTTCTCCAATGGCGAAGCCTTGTTTTCATTTCATTTTCACCGATCGAAAACCCTCCAGGCAACCAACCAGTCGTGGCAAGCTTGACTGTATACAAATGTGTGCAATAAGACGCGGAGGTCAAATCAACTGCAAAGGCGGATCGGTTCCAGGTGATGATCGGCGCATCGACAGACTACGACGTGCTCGTCGCCGGCGGCGGCAATGCCGCACTGTGCGCGGCCATCAGCGCCCGGCGCGCCGGCGCCAGCGTCCTCGTCGTGGAAGCGGCGCCGCGCTTCTATCGCGGCGGCAACACGCGCCACACGCGCAACATGCGCTGCGCCCACGATGAGGCGACCGAAACCCTGTCCGGCCCCTATTTCGAGGACGAGTTCTTTGACGACCTGCTCCGCGTGACCGGAGGCAACACCGACGCAGATCTGGCGCGCATGATGATCGCCGAATCCAAGAAGATGCTGACCTGGATCGCCGAGCAAGGCGTGCGCTTCCAGCCCTCCCTCGGCGGCACGCTCAGCCTCGGGCGCACCAACTCGTTCTTCCTCGGCGGCGGGCGGGCGATGCTCAATGCCCTCTACCGCACCGCCGAAAGCCTCGGCGTCGAAGTCGTCTATGACGCGGAGGTGGTGGGCCTCGACATCGAAGGGTCGCAATTCCGCGCCGCCCGGGTCCGGCACGCCGGCACAGAAACCACCGTTCGCGCAAAAACCTTCGTCGCCGCCTGCGGCGGCTTCGAGGCGAACATCGAATGGCTGAAAGAGGGCTGGGGCGAGATCGCCGAGAACTTCCTGATCCGCGGCACCCCCTACAACCGCGGCACGGTGCTGAAGATGCTGATCGACAGCGGCGTCGGGCAGATCGGCGATCCGACGCAATGCCATGCCGTGGCGATTGACGCGCGCGCGCCGAAGTTCGACGGCGGCATCATCACCCGCCTCGACTGCGTCGTCTTCGGCATCGTCGTCAACAAGCACGCCGAGCGGTTCTACGACGAGGGCGAGGACGTCTGGCCGAAGCGCTACGCCATCTGGGGGCGCCTTGTCGCCGCCCAGCCCGACCAGATCGCCTATATCGTCTTCGACGCTCCGTCGCTCGACCTCTTCATGCCGTCGCTCTTTCCCCCGGTGAAGGCCTCGACGCTGGGCGAGTTGGCCGGCAAGCTCGGCCTCGAGCCGGCGGCGCTCGAACGTACGGTCGCCGGCTTCAACGATGCCGTCCAGCCCGGACACTTCGACCAGACGAGCCTCGACGACTGCCGCACCGAAGGCATCGAGCCCGCCAAGAGCCATTGGGCGCGCCGCATCGAGCAGGCGCCCTTTTATGCCTATCCGGTCCGGCCGGGCATCACCTTCACCTATCTCGGCGTCAAGGTGGACCGGCGGGCGCGCATGCTGATGGATGACGGGCGACCCGCAGCCAACATGTTCGCCGCCGGCGAGATCATGGCCGGCAACGTGCTCGGCCAGGGTTATGCCGCAGGCATAGGCATGACGATCGGCAGCGTCTTCGGACGCATCGCCGGCCGCGAAGCCGCTGCCCTCGTTTCGTCCACCTGCCCGTCGTCGGAGGCCGCATGAACATCCACGCCCAGCCGGCGCACGCGACGGCAAGCCTCGCCGAGGCCGACCGCCTGATGACGGTCTGCAATTCCTGCCGCTACTGCGAGGGTCTGTGCGCCGTCTTTCCGGCAATGGAGATGCGGCGCGCCTTCTCCGACGGCGACCTCAACTACCTCGCCAATCTCTGCCACAGCTGCGGCGCCTGCTTCCACGATTGCCAGTTCTCGCCGCCGCACGAGTTCGACGTGAACGTGCCGAAGACGCTGGCGATCGTGCGCAACGATTCCTACCGCGCCTATGCCTGGCCGCGCGCCTGTGCCGGTCTTTTCGACCGCAACGGGCTGGCGATCAGCCTCATCGCCGCTGTGAGCGTCGCGGTCTTCGTCGCCGGCTTTGCTGCCTGGCATGACCCGTCCGTGGTCTTCGGCGTGCATACCGGCCCCGGCGCGTTCTACAAGCTGATGCCGCACGATGCGATGGCCCTGCTCTTCGGCGCCGCCTTTGCCTATGCCCTCGTCGCTCTCGCCATGGGCGTCCGCAATTTCTGGAAGGACATCGGCGAGCCCGCCACGACGCTCGCCGAACCTGCCTCGCTCTGGCAGGCGATCAAGGATGCGTGCAGCCTGCGCCATCTCGACGGCGGCGGCGTCGGCTGCATGAACGAGGATGAGGCCCCGACCGACCGCCGGCGCCTCTACCATCACATGACCTTCTACGGCTTCATGCTCTGCTTTGCGGCGACGTCGACGGCGACGCTCTACCACTACGTGCTCGGCATGGAGGCGCCCTACCCGGTCTACGATCTCCCGGTCGTGCTCGGCACGGTCGGCGGCATCGGCCTCCTCGTCGGGCCTGCCGGCCTGCTTCACGCGAAATGGCTGCGCAACCCGGTCCTCATGGACGGCTCGCGCACCGGCATGGACGTCGCCTTCCTCGCCATGCTGTTCCTGACCAGCCTGACGGGCCTGCTGCTGCTCGTTCTGCGGGCCACGCCCGCCATGGGCCTGATGCTCGCCCTTCACCTCGGCGTCGTCTTCAGCCTCTTCGTCACCATGCCCTACGGCAAGTTCGTCCACGGTATCTACCGGTTCCTGGCCCTGGTGCGCTACGCCAGGGAAAGGCGGCAGATCGGCGGCGCCTGACCGAGAAACCGGCGTCATCGTCAAGCAACCAAGCTTTCGTGGATCAAAATGCGGTACGATGAAAAGCCTTTATATCCGCAATCTCTAATAAAATACGATGCACCTTGGGCCACGTTGTTTCGGCAATGGCGATTCCTTTTCAGGTGTCAGGAAGCGTGTTATCCCCCACGGACGATTGTACTGGGAGGACCTATGAGACAGCTATTGATTGCCGCGAGCGCACTGGCGCTTGGCGCCGGAACCGCTGCCGCACAGGATCAGGTTTACGACTGGTCGGGAGCGTATGTCGGTGTGCAGGCTGGGTATGCTTTAGGTCAATCCCTCTACACAAACACGGACTTCCCGACCGAATACGTCAACTACGATCCTGACGGCTTCTTTGGTGGCGTCTACGCCGGCTACAATTTTCAGATGTCCAACAATGTCGTTCTGGGCATTGACGGCGACCTGAACTTCACGGGCATCAAGGGAAGCAATGACTACTGGTGGGTAGGCGGCATCCCGGTTCCGACAGCAAGCGCCGAGATCAAGTACACAGCCGCGCTTCGTGCACGCCTCGGCTATGCAATGGGTCGGGTCCTGCCATATGTGGCGGGCGGGCTTTCCGTGGCGAAATACGACTTCGATTTCATCAGGGATACCGGCTTTGTGCACTATGCGGAAAGCGAGACCATGGTCGGCTGGAATGTCGGCCTGGGCGCCGAATATGCCGCCACCGACAGTCTCGTCCTGCGCGCCGAGTACCGCTATTCTGATTATGGTTCAAAAAGCTTCGCGCAGCCGGACTTCTTCAGAATCGATGATGCCCATATCACGCTGTCGTCGCACGACTTCCGCTTCGGCATCGCCTACAAGTTCTGACGCCATTCACGGCGTTCAAGCCCTTGAACTGCTGATTTATTGGCTTCCACCAAGTTGGTGGTGCCCCTAGCCGGGATCGAACCAGCACTCCTTGCGGAACTCGATTTTGAGTCGAGCGCGTCTACCAATTCCGCCATAGGGGCCTGCCCTAAACGGACAGAACGGTCGCGGACTATACGGTCAGCCACCCGCCCGTCAACTGCCCAGGCGTGCGATTGTGCGACAGATTGTGCAAGTAAAGCTCGTTTCGCATTCGTGAAGTCCTCACGCATTGTGCGGCACGGCAATTCTTCCTAAACAGGCAGCGCGTTATCCTAGGGGGCCAGATGCTTCGCCGACTCTACGACTGGACCTTGTCGCTCGCGGCAAGGAAATCCGCCGAATGGTGGCTGGCTTTCATCGCCTTCATCGAAAGCTCGATCTTCCTGGTTCCAGCCGACGTGCTCTATTTGCCGATGGCGCTGTCGCGGCCCGACCGCGCCTACCGCTACGCCATCGTGGCGACGGTGGCCTCGGTGCTCGGCGGCATCGCCGGCTGGTTCCTCGGCCACTACGCCTTCGAGGCGGTGGCCAAGCCGGTGCTCGAATTCTACGGCAAGTATGACGAGTTCGAAGCGCTCAAGGTCGCATCCGGCACCGGAATCATCCTGTTGATGCTGGTCACCTCGGGGCTGTCCCACCTGCCGCCGATCAAGGTGGTGACGATCCTTGCCGGCGTCGTCGGCTTTCCGCTCGGCTGGTTCATCGTCTCGGCGATCATCGCCCGCGGCGCCCGCTTCCTGTTCCTGGCCTGGCTGCTCAGGACCTATGGCGAGCCGATCAGGCACTTCATCGAAAAGCGCCTCGGCCTGCTGGCCGGCGTCGCCGCCGCTGCCCTTATTTTGCTCTATCTTCTCGTCAAGTACCTCCACTGAACGGCAAGTGCCGGTAACCAGACTGGGCAACACGCAATGACCACCCTCGCCTCCCCGAGCGGACGCAGCCAGACGCTGACGGCGCTCTTCCTCGCCGTTGCCATGGCCGTCGTCGTCGGCACCGCGCTCGGCTTCCAGCACATCGGCGGCTACATGCCCTGCAAGCTCTGCCTCGAGCAGCGCACGCCCTACTATGTCGGCGTGCCGCTGATGGCGTTGGCCGCCCTGTCCTCGGCCATGCATTGGCCGGCCTGGCTGACCCGCGCATTGCTCGCCCTCGGCGGCCTGCTGATGCTCTATGGACTTTATCTCGGCGCCTATCATGCCGGCGTCGAATGGCGCTGGTGGTCCGGCCCGACCGACTGCGCAGCAGTCAGCGGCACCGTCGACACCGGCGGCAAGGGCCTGCTCGACGTGCTCAACGAGGTCGTGCCGCCGCGCTGCGAGGATGCGGCACTGCGCGTGCTCGGCCTGTCCTTCGCCGGCTGGAACGTGCTCGCCAGCGCCTTCCTGGCGGTCGTGGCCCTGCGTGGTGCGTTCAGGAAGTAAAGCCTTTCCTTCTCCCCGCCTGCGGGGAGAAGGTGGCCCGAAGGGCCGGATGAGGGGCAGCGATTACTCCTGAAAGACCGGCTCGGCCCCTCATCTGCCTGCCGGCATCTTCTCCCCGTAAACGGGGAGAAGAACGAAGCGGCTCTACGGCTCCAGTTCGACATCCCAGTATAGATAATCCATCCAGCTTTCGTGCAGGTGGTTGGGCGGGAACAGCCGGCCGTTGTTGTGCAGGTCGTGCACGGTCGGCTGGAACGGCCTCTGCAGCGGCCACATCTTGGCTTGCGCCGGCATCATGCCGCCCTTCCTGAGATTGCAGGGCGAGCAGGCGGCGACGACGTTTTCCCAGGTCGTGGCCCCGCCGCTGTGGCGCGGGATGACGTGGTCGAAGGTCAGGTCCTCCGGCGTGCCGCAATACTGGCACTGGAAGCGGTCGCGCAGGAATACATTGAAACGGGTGAAGGCCGGATAGCGCGACGGCTTCACATAGGTCTTGAGGCTGACGACGCTGGGCAGCTTCATCGAGAAGGTCGGCGAGGAAACGGCGTGCTCGTATTCGGCAACGATGTTGACGCGTTCGAGGAACACAGCCTTGATCGCGTCCTGCCAGGACCAGAGCGACAAGGGGTAGTAGCTGAGCGGACGATAATCCGCATTCAGCACTAGTGCTGGGAGCCCATCCGGAGACACGGCAACCGTCACTTCGCGTACCTCCTTGGCTCCCGAACCCAACGGTGCGGATACTGTAAGCCCGAGGTGACAGGAATGTGAAGCGCCTAGTCGGTCACAAAGCCCGTCAAAAATACGCGATTTTGCGCATTCAGGCGGGATTTCCGGCCGGCGGCGCGCCATCGCGGCCCCGGGTCTCGCGATAATACGCCCAGAACAGTCGCGACGCGACCCCCCGCCACGGCGCCCATGATTCGGCAAGCCGAATCAGCGCCTTCTCGCCGGGCCGCGGATCGATGCCGAGCGCATGCCCGACGGCCGACTGCAGGGCGACGTCGCGGGCCGGGAAGATGTCGGGATGACCGGCGGCAAACAACAGATAGACCTCCGCCGTCCATGGCCCGATGCCCGATATGGCGACCATGGTCGCCATCGCCTCCTGCGCCTCCAGCCGGCAGAGTCTGTCGAGGTCGAGGCCGTCGGCGACAGCCTGGGCGACGGCCAGCAGCGTGCGCTGCTTGGGCCGCGACAGACCCGCTTCGCGGAACAAGTCCTCGCCGGCGGCGAGCAATGCTGCCGGCGTCAGCGGGTCGACAAGCGTGGCAAGACGGCCGAAAATCGCCTTGGCGCTCGCCGTCGACACCTGCTGCGAAACGATGATCGAGGCGAGGCTGGCAAAGCCGGGCTCGGTCAGCCTGAGCGGCACCTCGCCGGCCATCCCGCGCACGGCCTCGAGCCGCCGGTCGACCGCGCAAAGCGCGTCGAGACCGCGGTGGACGTCGTCGAGACTGGAGATCCGGCGCATGGCGTCACTTGTTAGGTTGCGTCGGGCACCGTAGCAATCGGCAAGGCAACCGTTCAATGCGAAACCGCAACGCTCATGACTGCTCCTGTCTTCCGCTTCGCCCCGAGCCCGAATGGCGAACTGCATCTCGGCCACGCGCTTTCGGCCCTGACCAACCAGCGCATGGCCAACGCCGCCGGCGGCCGGCTGCTGCTGCGCATCGAGGACATCGACGTCACCCGCTGCACGCCGGAGTTCGACGCCGGCATTTTCCGCGATCTGGCGTGGTTGGGCATCGACTGGGAAGAGCCGGTGCGCCGACAGTCGGAACACTTCGGCGAGTATGAAGCAGCACTCGAACGCCTCAGGCGCGAAGGACTGGTCTATCCCGCCTTCATGAGCCGTGGCGACATCCGCGCCGCGATCATGGCGTTCGAGGCAACGGGAAAGACCTGGCCGCGCGATCCCGACGGCGCCCCGCTCTATCCCGGCACGGACAAGACCATGTCGCGCAACGAGCGCATGCAGCGTATCGATGCCGGCGCGCCCTTCGCCTGGCGGCTCGACACGGCGGGGGCACTGGCCAGGCTGAAGGGCCGGTTGAGTTGGCGGGAATGGGCGGATGAAACCATGCCCTCGACCACCGACGTGGCGGCGGACCCGCTGCAATGGGGCGACGTCGTCATCGCCCGGCGCGAGATACCGACCAGCTACCACCTGTCGGTGGTCATGGACGACGCGCTGCAGGGGGTGAGCCATGTCGTGCGAGGCCGCGACCTCTATTTCGCGACGTCGGTGCAGAGGCTGCTGCAGGAGATGCTCGGCTTGCCGCAGCCGAGCTATTTCCACCACCGACTGGTGCTCGGTCCGGACGGTCGCAAGCTGTCGAAAAGCCAACGCGACACCGGCCTCGCGGCATTGCGCGAGGCCGGCGAGACGTCGGAAGGCGTCAGGCGGATGCTGGGATATTAGGTCGCACCGTCCAACCGACGGGCGGTGCAGTTAGGCGGTCGTGCGTCCTTCGACAAGCTCGGGGTGAGGACCGTTGGTGCCGTCGCAATGTCGTCGAACTTCTCGACGGTGGTGCTGGCAACAGTTACGCTCCTCATCCTGAGCTTGTCGAAGGACGCACGACCAGACAACCGCCGTCAGAACCTGGCAAATCCCGCCTTGACCAGCGCCAGCACGCTGATGAAGACGAAGGCGCCGCCAAGCCCCCAGGCGACGGCGAGGTTCAGGTCGCGCAGCGTAATGCCATAGCTGTTGGCGACCAGAACGGCGCCAAAGAAGCCGACAGTGAACAGCAGCATGTTGCCCGTTGGGCCGAAGCCGTCGTCCTTCATGATGGCGTCGAGTGCTGCGCCGAAGAAGAACGCCATGACGGCGACGAAGGCGATTGCCATCATCAACCAGCCCGGATCGAGATTCCACAACATCTTCGGTCCTTTCAGAGGCCGACTGTGCAGTTTCTACCGGGCCGCCTCCCGGGGTGTGCATCACCCAGATCGGGTCGTCAGATCAGGTTCGGTGAATCTATGGATCAATCGTTTCATTTTGCTTGCGCGAATATTCGGCATTAGAGCGATCGCATGAACTCCCTACCGGGCGCGGTGTCCGGCGACGCACGGTGGCCCATGACATCCTCTCCAAAGCGGCTGATCCCGGCCACCTTCGTGCTGCTGTGGGCAACCGGCTTCATCGGCGCGCGCTACGCCATGCCGTGGGCGGAGCCATTCACCTTCCTTGCCATCCGCTTCGTGCTCGCCTTCCTGATCCTCGGCGGCGTGATGCTGGCGCTCGGCTCGGCCCGGCTCTCGCGGCGCGCGGCGCTCCATGCCGTGCTCATCGGCATGCTGCTGCACGGCGTCTACCTCGGCGGCGTGTTCTGGGCGATCCACCAGGGCCTGCCGGCCGGGCTGTCGGCGCTCATCGCCGGCCTTCAGCCGCTGGTGACGGCGGTGCTGGCAGGCAAGCTTCTGGGCGAAGAGATCCGCCCGCGCCATTGGGTCGGGCTCGCCACGGGCTTCGCCGGCGTGGTCATCGTGCTGTCGCCCAAGCTCGGCGCGCTCGGCGGCGGCGTGACCTGGCAAACGCTGACGGCATCCATCATCGCCATGGCCGGCATCAGTGCCGGCACCATCTGGCAGAAGCGCGTCGGCGCATCGGGCGACCTCGTGACCGGCACCTTCTGGCAATATGTCGGCGCGGCGCTCCTGACGACCATCGCCTCGCTGGCATTCGAGACGCGGCAGATGACGGTCAATGGCGAGCTGATTTTCGCCATGGCCTGGCTGGTGTTCGTGCTGTCGATCGGCGCGATATTCCTGCTGATGGTGATGATCCGCGACGGCGCCATGTCGAAGGTCGCCTCGCTGTTCTACCTCGTGCCGGCCGTGACTGCGGTCATCGCCTGGCTGCTGTTCGGCGAGCAATTGTCGGCGATCCAGCTCGTCGGCATGGCGATCGCCACGCTGGGCGTCGGCCTTGCCATGGCTCAGCCGGGCACGCGGGCGCGGGCCTCGAGATAGCGGCTGATCGCGGCGTTGAGCTCGCCGCCGAGGATGAAGATCGCCGAGACGATGTAGAGGAACACCACCGCGATCATGATCGAGGCGAGGCCGGCATAGGTGGTGACGTAGGACGAGAATGTGTCGAGATAGGCGGCGAAGATCGTCGACCCGGCGAGCCAGGCGAGCAGCGTGAAGACGATGCCGGGGAGGATGCTCATGAAGCGCCGGCGGCCGGCGGGCAGCCAGATGTGCACGGCAAACAGCCCGAACACGATGACCGCCGAGGCGATGGTGAAGCGCCACACGGTGATGGTGCCCATATAGGGCTGGATCCACTCGAACTTGGCCTCGAGGAGGCGCGCGATGATCGGCGCGAACACCAGCAGCACCGAGATGGCAACGAAGCTGATCGTGGCGATCAACACGAAAATCAGGCTCTGGATGCGGCGGAACCAGAAGGTGCGGGTTTCCGCGACGCGGTAGGCGCGATTGAGCGAGGTGCGCAGCGCCTCGACGCCGTTGGAGGCGAAGTAGGCTGCAAGCACGACGCCGTAGGTCAAGAGGTCGGTGCGCGGCACGGTCAGCACGTTGACCACTTCGCGTGCGATGGGTGCCGCGATCTGCTCGGGCCAGGTGTCGAACACCAGGTGCACGGCGGTTTCGGCAAAGGCATCGGCGCCGAGGAAGCTGGCAAGCGTGGTGGCGAAGATGAGGAACGGAAACAGCGCCATCAGCGTCGAGATGGCGAGATGACTGGCCATCGCCCAGCCGTCGTCGTCATGGAAGTGGCCGGCTGCGTCGAAGAGCACGCGCCTCGTGGCGACGATCTTGCGCATCAACTCCAGTTTACCGCTCCGTCCGATTGTTTCCAGGGCGCGAATATGGGAAGGGTTTGCCCCGGTTGGCAAGTGTTGGCGGCAGCGAAGTGAACCCGATCAAGGAGTTACGCACGATAATCGTGACTGGCGCGTCGTCTGGCATCGGCGCCCATTGCGCCCGTGCGCTGCACGCGGAAGGCTGGCGCGTATTCGCCACGGCACGCAAGCCGGAGGACATCGCAGCCTTGGAAGCCGACAGCATCGAGGCGCTCTATCTCGACTATGCCGAGCCGCAATCGATCGAGGCGCTGGTGGCGACCGTACTGGAGCGCACCGGCGGCAGGCTCGACGCGTTGTTCAACAACGGTGCGCATGCCCAGCCCGGCGCGGTCGAGGACCTGCCCATGGCGGCGCTGCGCGACCAGTTCGAGGCCAATTTCTTCGGCTGGCACGACCTGACCCGGCGCATCGTGCCGGTCATGCGCGCGCAGGGACATGGCCGCATCGTCAACTGCTCGTCGATCCTGGGCCTGACGCCGGTGCCGTTTCGCGGCGCCTATGCCGCCTCCAAGCATGCGCTGGAAGGCCTGATGCTGTGCATGCGCCAGGAGCTCGCCGGAACGGGCGTCCATGTCGCGATGATCGAGCCAGGCCCTGTGACGTCGAAGATCGCCACCAACGGGCTGGCCTGGTTCCTGCGCTACATCGATCACGAGCGCTCGGTCCACCACGAAGCCTATCGCGCACAACTCGCGAGACTTTCCGGCGGCGGCTCCAAATCGCGGATGAAGCTGGGGCCGGAAGCGGTTCATGCGGTATTGCGACACGCCCTGCTGTCGCCGCGCCCGCGTCCGCATTATGTTGTCACGACCCCGGCGAGAATCGGCGTCGTGCTGAAGCGCCTCCTGCCCGCCTCGCTGCTCTACCGAATTCTGGCCCGCCAAGCCTGACCGGCCAACCGAACTGGAACCCAAATGGCTACCGTATTCAACATCCTCGCCGTCGTCTTCATGTTCGCAGTCGTGGTCGTCCTGATCCGCGGCCTCATCAACATGCTGCGCGGCGGCTCGGGCAACGCCTCCAACAAGCTGATGCAGGCGCGCGTGCTGTTGCAGGCGGTGGCGCTGGTGTTCATCCTGCTGACCCTCTATTTCACACGCGGCGGCTGAACTGGGATGGTCAAGCTCAACAAGATCTACACCCGTACCGGCGACGACGGCACGACCGGCCTTGGCAGCGGCGAGCGGCGGCTGAAATCCGACCTGCGCGTCGAAGCCTATGGCGCGGTCGACGAAGCCAATGCCTGCATCGGCATGGCCCGGGTGCACACGGCAACCGAAAACCCCGACATCGACGCCATGCTCGGCCGCATCCAGAACGACATGTTCGACCTCGGCGCCGACCTGTCGACGCCCGATACCGGCAAGGACCTCGGCTACGAGCCGCTGCGCATCATCGCCAGTCAGACCGCGCGCATCGAAGCCGACATCGACCGGCTCAACGCCGACCTCGCCCCGCTCCGGTCCTTCGTTCTGAACGGCGGCTCGCCGGCGGCGGCGGCCCTTCACCTCGCCCGCACGGTCGCCCGGCGCGCCGAGCGCGTGATGGTGGCTCTCACCCAGGACCCGGACGAGCACGTCAACCGCGAAGGCATCCGCTACATCAACCGCGTCTCGGACCTGCTGTTCGTCGCCGCGCGCGTGGTCAATGACAACGGAAAAGCCGATGTGCTATGGGTTCCCGGCAAGAACCGCTGATTGGCCTGAAAGCTTGAATCTGCGCATCGTACTTTCCGAAATCGATTTCGGGTCGATGCTGTCGCCGGGAGGGCGGAAGCGAAACGCATGTTCATTCCGCTCTACGATTCGAACCGGCTGCGCCACATCCGCCTGCAATATGTGACGTTCGGCCTGATCGCCATCAACGTCATCGTCTATTTCGCGACGTCGCTCGGCAGCGAGGAGTTCGCGACCGCCGCGGTCCTCGGCCTCGGCTACATCCCCTCGGTGGTGCATGACCTTGCCGAGCTGTCTCCCGACCTGATCATCATCCCGGAAAAGCTGAGTTACGTCACCTATTCCTTCCTGCATGGCGACATCCTGCATCTCGGCGGCAACATGCTGTTTTTGTGGGTGTTCGGCGACAATGTCGAGGACGCGCTCGGCCATTTCCGCTTCCTGGTCTTCTATTTGCTCTGCGCAGTCGCCGGCGCTTTCCTGCATGGCCTGATCCTGCCCGATTCCCAGACGCCGTTGATCGGCGCCTCGGGCGCCATCGCCGGCATCGTCGTCGCCTATCTGATTCTCTATCCGCGCGTGAAGGTGTGGGTCCTCGCCTTTGCCCGTATCCCGCTGCGCATTCCGGCCTGGATCCCGCTGGTACTGTGGGTGTTGTTCCAGTTCACGATGATCGCCATCGGTGGTGACGACGAGGTCAGCTGGGCTGCCCATGTCGGCGGCATTATTGCCGGCGCCGTGCTGGTGCTGGTGCTGCGCAGGCGCGACGTGCCGCTCTTTGCAGATGCGGAAGAGGCCGTGCCAAGCCCCGAAAAGACCGAAGCGCCCGCCATGCCCGAGCCGGCGACGCCGGAGCCGCCGACGGCGCAACCGGCACCGCGCTGGGGCCGGCAATAAGCCCGCGAAAGCTCGGTTTGTTTCAAACGATTTGAGCTTGAAGCAGATATTGACGTTAACGTTAGCCACAACTACGTTCCCGCCGCTTGCGGCAGCCCTCCCGCCACCAAAAGCGCGAGATCAAGTCTGTTTTTCCGCCCAATATGTCGGCAATCGACAATTGCGTCGGCCCGAGCGCTGCTATAGCGCGGCTCACATCGCTGTTCAGAGAGGTACCAGCCCATGAAAGTTCTCGTCCCGGTGAAGCGGGTTGTCGATGCGAACGTCAAGGTTCGGGTTAAGGGCGACGGTTCGGGCGTCGAACTCGCCAATGTGAAGATGGCGATGAACCCGTTCGACGAGATCGCGGTCGAAGAGGCGATCCGCCTCAAGGAGGCCGGCAAGGTCGAGGAAATCGTGGTGGTTTCGATCGGACCTGCCCAGGCCCAGGAAACGCTGCGCACCGCACTCGCCATGGGCGCCGACCGCGCCATCCTGGTCAAGACCGATGAAGCCGTCGAGCCGCTCGGCGTCGCCAAGGTGCTGAAGGGCGTGGTCGAGGCGGAGACGCCGGGCCTGGTGCTGCTCGGCAAGCAGGCGATCGACGACGATTCGAACCAGACCGGACAGATGCTGGCGGCCCTGCTCGGCTGGGCCCAGGGCACTTTTGCCTCGAAGATCGAACTCGCTGGCGACAAGGCCAATGTGACGCGCGAAGTCGACGGCGGCCTGCAGACCGTGTCGCTCAAGATGCCGGCGATCGTGACGGTCGACCTGCGCCTCAACCAGCCGCGCTATGCCTCGCTGCCCAACATCATGAAAGCCAAGAAGAAGCCGCTCGACGAGAAGTCGGCAGCCGACTTCGGCGCCGACATCGCCCCGCGCCTCAAGGTGCTGAAGACCGAAGAGCCGGGCGGCCGCAAGGCAGGCGTCAAGGTCAAGACGGTGGCCGAGCTGGTCGACAAGCTCAAGAACGAAGCCGGCGTGCTCTAAGCGAAGCGGAAAGGGATCACACACATGGCAATTCTCCTCATCGCCGAACACGACAATGCTTCGCTCTCCGACCAGACCGCCAAGGCGCTGTCGGCAGCCCAGAAGATCGGTTCCGACATCGACGTCCTGGTCGCCGGCAAGGGCGCCAAGGCAGCCGCTGACGCAGCCGCCAAGCTGAAAGGCGTGCGCAAGGTTCTGCTCGCTGAAAGCGAAGAACTGGCCGAGCGCCTGGCCGAGCCAACCGCAGCACTGGTCGTCGGCCTCGCCGGCAACTACGACACCATCGTTGCCGCCGCGACCTCGACCGGCAAGAACGTCGCCCCGCGCGTCGCAGCCCTGCTCGACGTCGCCCAGGTCTCGGAGATCATCGAGGTCGTCTCGGCCGATACCTTCAAGCGCCCGATCTATGCCGGCAACGCCATCCAGACGGTGCAGGCAATCGGCGCCAAGAAGGTCATCACCGTGCGCACCGCCTCGTTCCAGGCAGCCGGTGAAGGCGGTTCGGCTTCGGTCGAGACTGTTGCGGCCGCGGCCAATCCCGGCCTCTCGACCTTCGTCGAGAACAAGCTGTCGGAGAGCGACCGTCCGGAGCTGACCTCGGCCAAGATCATCATCTCGGGCGGCCGTGCGCTGGGTTCGGCCGAGAAGTTCCAGGAAGTCATCCTGCCCGTCGCCGACAAGCTCGGTGCCGCCGTCGGCGCCTCGCGCGCTGCCGTCGACGCCGGCTACGCCCCCAACGACTGGCAGGTCGGCCAGACCGGCAAGGTCGTGGCGCCCGACCTCTACATCGCCTGCGGCATCTCGGGTGCGATCCAGCACCTCGCCGGCATGAAGGACTCGAAGGTCATCGTCGCCATCAACAAGGACGAGGAAGCGCCGATCTTCCAGGTCGCAGACTACGGCATCGTCGGCGACCTGTTTACCGTCCTGCCGGAACTCGAAAAGGCGCTTTGACGCCCACTCGCGTCAGGGATTAAAATGTGATGGCCGGGGTAGACGAATGCTACCCCGGCCATTTAGTTTGCATTGCACAAAACTAAAAAAGCATGCGACGGGATAGGTGTGATGACGGGTAAGATCGAGACGATCGGCATTGTCGGCGCTGGCCAGATGGGCGGCGGCATCGCACACGTGTCCGCGCTGGCCGGCTACAGCGTGCTTCTCTACGACGTTTCGCCGGAGCGCATCGAAAAGGGCATCGCCACCATCAACGGCAACCTGGCGCGCCAGGTCGCGTCCGGCAAGCTCGAGGACCAGGCCCGCAAAGACGCCATGGCGCGCATCGGCTCGGCGCCTGCCATGGCCGACCTCGCCAGCGCCGACCTCGTCATCGAGGCAGCGACCGAGGACGAGACGATCAAGCGCAAGATCTATGCGCAGCTCTGCCCGCAGTTGAACCCCGAGGCGATCCTCGCAACCAACACCTCCTCCATCTCGATCACCCGACTGGCGGCCCAGACCGACCGTCCGGAACGCTTCATCGGCATCCACTTCATGAACCCGGTTCCGGTGATGAAGCTGGTCGAACTGGTGCGCGGCATCGCCACCGAGGACAAGACCTTCGAGACGGCCAAGGCCTATGTCCGCCACCTCGACAAGACGGTGACGGTGTCGGAAGACTTCCCGGCCTTCATCGTCAACCGCATCCTTCTGCCGATGATCAACGAAGCGATCTACACGCTCTATGAGGGGGTCGGCACCGTCGAGGCCATTGACACGGCGATGAAGCTCGGCGCCAACCATCCGATGGGCCCGCTGCAGCTCGCAGACTTCATCGGCCTCGACACCTGCCTGTCGATCATGCAGGTGCTGCATGACGGGCTGTCGGACTCGAAGTACCGCCCCTGCCCGCTCTTGGTGAAATATGTCGAGGCCGGCTGGCTCGGCCGCAAGACCGGACGCGGCTTCTACGACTATCGCGGCGAGCATCCGGTCCCGACGCGCTGACGACCGTCAGTTCAGGAGGTTGGGTGCATACCAGCCGGGCGTTTGGTCCGGCGGCATCGGCGCAAGCTCGACGCGATTGCGCCCCGCACCCTTGGCTTCGTAGAGATGCAGGTCGGCGACCCGGAACAGCTCCTCGAAGCCGACCGGCCTGTTGAACACCGCCCCGCCGACACTGACCGTCAGCCGATGAATCCGGCCGGCAGGCTGGAACGACGCCTCCGCCACCGAACGACGAATGCGTTCGGCGATGTCGGCGGCATTGACGGGTGACGCGCCCGGCAGGAAGACGGCGAATTCCTCGCCGCCGAGGCGGCCGAGCATGTCGTCCGAGCGCAGGCAGGGCTGGATCGCGGCAACGATGACACGCAACGCCTGATCTCCTTCGGCATGGCCGAAACTGTCGTTGACCGACTTGAAGTGGTCGGCATCGATGACCAGCAGCGCGCCCATGGCGCGCTGGTTGCGGCGCTCGATCTCGCGCGCCAGCACGTCATTGACGCGACTGGAGAATGCACCCCGGTTGAGACAGGCGGTCAAGGCATCGGTCGATGCCGCAACGACGAGCTTGTGATTGACGATCGCCAGTTCGCGCAATTTCAGCGTCAGATAGAAGAACAGCGGCGCCGCCAGAAGGATCGGCACCACGGTCGCCTCGATCAGAACAAGGTCGAAGACCTCGGCGCCGACATTCTTGAAAAGCACGAAGGTGACGGCGAGCGAGAACGCGACGCAGCCGAGCGTCCCGAACACCGTCCAGCCGGCCAGTTGCAGCCACGCGTTCCACGACAGCTTCTTCAAAGATGCCCGCAATGCTGCCACCTCCTTGATCTTGCATCGATATTGGGTCGAGCGGCATGAACAAGGGGTTAGCGCCGGCACTCAAATGCGAGCGATTCGGCAATCGTCAGCTTGTCGGTTGCGATTGCCGGGTGGTGCGTCCTTCGACAGGCTCAGGATGAGGGGCGTATGCGCAACCGCGAAGCTAGCTTGGAGTGAAGAGGAGTGTCCGCACCAGCGCCTTTCATCCTGAGCCTGTCGAAGGACGCACCACCTGGCAGCCTTTGCAAATCAGACCCGCTTGCCGTCGCCGCCGAAGAAATGCAGCTTCTCGCGCCGCGTGAGCACCGGCAACTGGTCGCCCACCGCCACGGCGGTGCGGCCGGGCACGCGAACGACGATGCGTCCGCCGGCGGCCTCGCAGTAGAGAAAACTCTCTGCACCGACCGGCTCGACACCCTGCACCCGGGCCATCAGGCGGAGCCCACCCTCCGCCGCGGCGCCGTCGGCGCCGACTTCGCAATCCTCCGGCCTGAAGCCGATGGTGGCGGCATTGGTGGGTATTGCCGGCAATGAGACAGCACCCTCGAGCTGGCCGCTGCGCAGCGGCAGGAGGTTCATCGGCGGCGCGCCAATGAACGAGGCGACGAAGGTCGACGCCGGCTTCTCGTAGATGTCGAGCGGCGCGCCCAGTTGTTCGACGAGGCCGGCATTCATCACCACCAGCACGTCGGCCAGCGTCATCGCCTCGAGCTGGTCGTGGGTGACGTAGACCGAGGTGACGCCGAGCTGGCGCTGCAGGTTCTTGATCTCGACGCGCATCTGGCCGCGCAGCTTGGCGTCGAGGTTGGAGAGCGGTTCGTCGAACAGGAAGACCTTGGGGCTGCGCACGATGGCCCGGCCCATGGCGACGCGCTGGCGCTGGCCGCCGGACAATTCGCGCGGACGCCGCTCGAGCAGATGGGCAAGTTCCAGCGTCTGCGCGGTGGCGCGCACGCGCTTGTCGATCTCGTCCTTCGGCATGCCGCGGTTGCGCAGGCCATAGGCCATGTTGTCATAGACCTTCATATGCGGATAGAGCGCATAGTTCTGGAACACCATGGCGATATCGCGTTCGGTCGGGCCGATGGCGTTGACCACCTTGCCATCGATCGAGCAGGTGCCGGCCGAGATCGTTTCCAGCCCGGCGATCATGCGCAACAGCGTGGACTTGCCGCAGCCGGACGGCCCGACGAGCACGCACAGCTGCTTGTCGGGTATGGCGATGGAAACACCCTTCACCGCCTCGACCCCGCCGGGATAGACCTTCTTGACGTCCTTGAGATCGACGGTTGCCATTATTTCTCCGTATCGACGAGGCCGCGGACGAACCAGCGCTGCATCAGCACCACGACCAGGATGGGCGGCACGATGGCCAGCATGGAGGTGACCATCACCAGATGCCACTCGGTGTCGGCATCGGCGAAGGAGATCATCTTCCTCAGCGCAATGACGATGGTGTTCATGTCGTTGCGGTTTGTGACGAGCAGCGGCCAGAGATATTGCGTCCAGCCGTAGATGAACAGGATGACGAACAGTGCCGCGATGTTGGTGCGCGACAGCGGCAGCAGGATATCCCAGAAGAAGCGCCACGGCCCGGCTCCGTCGACGCGCGCGGCCTCGACCAGTTCGCCCGGGATGGTGAGGAAGAACTGGCGGAACAGCAACGTCGCCGTTGCCGACGCGATCAGCGGCACGATCAGGCCGGCATAGGTGTCGATCAGGCCGAAATCGACCATGACCTTGTAGGTCGGCAGGATGCGCACCTCGACCGGCAGCATCAGCGTGATGAAGATCAGCCAGAAGAACGTCATGCGGAGCGGGAAGCGGAAAAAGACGATGGCATAGGCCGACAGCAGCGAGATGATGATCTTGCCGATGGCGATGCCGAGCGCGACGACCGTCGTGTTGAACAGCAAAGTCGCCACGCTGACCCCGCCGATGCGGCCAACGCCGCCGAACAGCGCCTCGGAATAATTCTCGACGAAGCGATCGCCCGGCAGCAACGGCAGCGGCGGCCTCAGGATCGTCTGCAGCGAATGCGTCGAGGCGACGAAGGTGTAGTAGATCGGAAACGCCACGATCAGGATGCCAAGCACCAGCACGAGGTGGGCGATGAAGGTGCGGATGGGGGAATTGTCGATCATGGGCGGATGCCGCCTTCCCTTCTCCCCTTGCGGGAGAAGGTGTCGCCGCAGGCGACGGCTGAGGGGTACTCCAGGAATGTGCCGGCCAAAAAGTCTGAAGGACGAAGGCCTGTGTTCTGTTGAACACCCCTCATCCGACCTCGCTGCACTCGGCCACCTTCTCCCGCAAGGCGAGAAGAAAAGATCGTCTCACCCATAATGCACCTTCTTCTCGACATAGCGGAACTGGATGGCGGTGAGCGCGATGACGATGACCATCAGGATCACCGACTGGGCAGCCGAGTCGCCGAGGATGAGATTGACGAAGCCGTCATTGTAGACCTTGTAGACCAGTGTCTCGGTCGCCTTGCCCGGTCCGCCGCCCGTGACGGCATGGATGATGCCGAAGGTGTCGAAGAAGGCGTAGACGGTGTTGACCACCAGCAGGAAGAAGGTGGTCGGCGCGAGCAGCGGAAAGACGATCGTCCAGAACCGCTTGGTCGGCTTGGCGCCATCGATGGCTGCCGCCTCGATCAAGGTCTTCGGGATCGCCTGCAGGCCGGCGACGAAGAACAGGAAATTGTAGCTGATCTGCTTCCATGAGGCGGCGGCGACGACCAGGGCCATCGCCTGCTCGCCGTCGAGCAGCGGGTCCCAGTTGATGCCGAGCCAGCGCAGGCCGTAGGCGAGCGAGCCGATAGACGGGTTGAACAGGAACAGCCACAGCATGCCGGCGATGGCCGGCGCGACCGCATAGGGCCAGATCATCAGCGTGCGGTAGACGCCGCGGCCGCGGATGACCTTTTCCGCCATGACCGCAAGCAGCAGAGCCGTGCCCATGGCCACGGCCGCGGTGGCGATCGAAAACACCGCCGTGACCTGGATCGAATTCAGGTAGTTGGGGTCCGACAGGACCTTCTTGAAATTGGCGAACCAGACGAATTTCGACGACAGGCCGAACGGGTCTTCCCGTAGCATCGACTGGCGCAGCGCCTGGCTGGCCGGCCAATAGAAGAAGATCAGCGTAATCGCCAGCTGCGGCGCAACCAGCAGGTAAGGCAGGATCTTGTTGGGGAAGACGACGCGTGGGGACAATGAGGGCCTCGTGACAGACGTCAGGCGTTGATGCCGCCCCTCATCCGCCTGCCGGCACCTTCTCCCCGTAAAGGACGGGGAGAAGGGACAAGCGGGAACGTGGATGCCCCCTCTCCCCGTTTTTCACGGGGAGAGGGTAAGGGTGGGGGGCAATTCCGAGCAGACGAGCGGGATCAGTTCCCGATCGCTTCCTGGATCGCCTTGTTGCCGCGCGCAACCGTGTTGTCGAGCGCCTGCTGGGCGGTCTGCTGGCCGGCGAGCATCTTCTCGAGCTCTTCGTTCTCGATGTCGCGGACCTGCGGCAGGTTGACGAGGCGGACGCCCTTCGAGTTCTCGGTCGGCTCCTTGCCCATCATCTGCTTGATCGGGATCTCGCGGGCCGGGTTCTTGTCGTAGAAGCCCGACTTCTTGGTCTCTTCATAGGCCGCAAGCGTGACCGGCAGGTAGCCCGAGACCTGGTGCAGGCGTGCCTGGATCGGCGTCTGCGACAGGAAGTTGAAGAAGGCGGCGACGCCCTTGTACTGCTCGTCCGGCAAGCCGGCGAAGACCCACAGCGAAGCACCGCCCGGGATGGTGTTTTGCGGCGCACCCGCGGCATCCGCCTCGTAGGGCAATTGGCCGGTGCCGTAGTTCATGCCCGACTTGACGATGTCGCCCAGGCCGCCCGAGGATTCGGTGAAGATGCCGCATTCGCCGGCGAGGAAGATCTGCTTGGCCTCGGAGGTGCGGCCGCCGTACTTGAAGGTGCCATCCTTGGCGAGGTCAGCCAGTTCCTGGAAGTGCTTGACGAAGGCCGGAGCGTTGATCTTGAGCTCGACGTCGGTGCCACCGATGCCGTTCTCATTGGTGCCGTAGGACAGGTTGTTCCACGCGGCAAAATTCTCGGTGTGGATCCAGGTCAGCCACGTCGAGGTGAAGCCGCAGGGGGCTGCGCTGCTCGACTTGATCTTCTTGGCGGCGTCCCATACCTCGCCCCAGGTCTTGGGCGGGTTGTCGACGTCGAGGCCGGCTTTCTGGAAGATGTCCTTGTTGTAGTAGAGGATCGGCGAGGACGAATTGTACGGGAACGACAGCATAGTGCCGTCGGGCTTGGAATAATAGGCGACGATGCCCGGCAGGTACTGGCTCTTGTCGAAGGCCTGGCCGCCCATCGACAGGATTTCGGCCACCGGCTTGATGGCGCCTTCGGCGCCCATCATCGTGCCGGTGCCCGCATCGAAGACCTGCATGATCGTCGGCGGCTGCTTGGCGCGGAACGCGGCGATGCCGGCGTTCAGCGTCTCGGGATAGGTGCCCTTGAAGACCGGAACGACCTTGTATTCGCTCTGGCTCTCGTTGAATTCCTTGGAAAGCTGGTCGACGACCTCGTTGTTCGCGCCGGTCATGGCGTGCCACCATGAAATCTCGGTGACGGCGAAGGCGGAGGTGCTGGACAACAGCGTCATGGTGGCGGCAACACCGGCCGCGAAGCCTAGGGTCTTCATGTCTCGCTCCCGTTCTGGTTGGCGAAATGTTTAGTTCCGCGGGGAGCAGTATTGTCGGATTATGACAGCGCTACAACAGTTTTGTAGAGATCGTATGACGATCACATTTGGCTCGCTTCGATTTCGCTTTCCCTACAACCATATGACAAGATTTCGGTTTTCCGGAAAACGAAAGAAATTTGCCGAGAATTAGACCCAACTCAACTGCCGGCAACGCCGGCTAATGAAAGGGTTGAAATGGAATGGATATGCCACGAGGCACCCTTCGCGGATGAAAACCACGAAAGATACGCCGCCAAATCATGCAATCTAGAATTGCAGGAGCAAGAAGATAAACGTGTGTGGATACGCCAGTCTATTTGGCCAGCGCGGCCTCGATCAGCTTCTTGGCGTCGGGGCTCGCCCATTCGGCCGGGCCGTTCATATTGGCGAGCAGGCAGCCTTCGCCGTCAACCAGCAGCGTCACCGGCAGGCCGAGCGCCAGCCCGCGCTTCTTGAGGTCGTTGAAGACGGCGAGCGTGTTGTCCCTGTAGTAGCCGAGCGAGGTGATGCTGATCTCGTCGAGGAACTTCTTCGGCTTGGTGTCGTCGCCGGTGTCGACATTGACCGCCACGACCTCGAAGTTCTCGCCGCCCATCTCGCGCTCCAGCGCATCGAGCGCCGGCATCTCGGCGCGGCACGGCGCGCACCATGTGGCCCAGAGATTGATCAGCAGCGTGCGGCCGGCATGATCGGCCACCGTCATCGGCTTGCCCTCAGAATCGTTGAAGGCGAGCTTCTTCAGCGACTGGGGCGGATCGGCCGGCATCATCGCCGCGACCTGGCCTGTGGCTGCGGCGCCGATAGCCTTGGCGATGTCTGCCTTGGCGGCACAAACCTTGTCCTCGGCGCTGGCTTCCGCGTTCGTGTCGGCGGCGACCTGCGGCGAAGGGGCGTTGTTGCCAGGAAGGGTGCTGCTGACATATACCGCGACCGCGCCGGCGATCACGCCTGCAACGGCGGCGAGGATGATATGGCGTGGCGCGGGGATCATTTTTCTGCGGTCCGACATCTGTTCAATTTTTCTCCGGAGCCCGGTATCACGATGAGCGACAAGAAGGCCAGCAACCAGATGTGGGGCGGACGTTTTGCCTCGGGCCCGGCCGCGATCATGGAGGCCATCAACGCCTCGATCAGCTTCGACAAGAAGCTCTACGCCCAGGACATCCGAGGTTCCGTCGCCCACTCCGAGATGCTGGCGGAAACGGGCATTATTTCGACCGACGATCAACGGAAAATCGCTCACGGCCTGAACACGATCCTGCGAGAAATCGAGGACGGCAAGTTCGAGTTTTCGACCCGGCTCGAAGACATCCACATGAATGTCGAGGCGCGCCTCGCCGAGTTGATCGGCCCGGCGGCCGGCCGCCTGCACACCGCGCGCTCGCGCAACGACCAGGTGGCGGTCGATTTCCGGCTCTGGGTCAAGGACGAGTTCCACCGCGTCGCCGAGGCGCTGAAGGGCCTGATCGCGGCTTTCCTTGAGCGCGCCGAACAGCACGCCTCGACGGTCATGCCCGGCTTTACCCATCTGCAGACGGCGCAGCCGGTGACCTTTGGCCACCACTGCATGGCCTATGTCGAGATGTTCTCGCGCGACCTCGGCCGCGTCCGCGATGCCATCGAGCGCATGGACGAGAGCCCGCTGGGGGCTGCGGCGCTCGCCGGCACCGGCTTCCCGATCGACCGCTTCAGGACGGCCAGGGCGCTCGGCTTCCGCGAGCCGACCCGCAACTCGCTCGACAGCGTCTCCGACCGCGACTACGCGCTCGAATTCCTGTCGATCGCGGCGATCTGCGCCACGCATTTGTCGCGCCTCGCCGAGGAGATCGTCATCTGGTCGACGCCGCAATTCGGCTTCGTGCGCCTGTCCGACAGCTATTCGACCGGCTCGTCGATCATGCCGCAGAAGAAGAACCCCGACGCCGCCGAACTGGTGCGCGCCAAGACCGGCCGCGTCAACGGCCACCTGATCGGCCTTCTGACGGTGATGAAGGGTTTGCCGCTGACCTATTCCAAGGACATGCAGGAAGACAAGGAAGCGGTGTTCGACGCTGCCGAGACGCTCGACCTGATGGTCGCCGCCATGACCGGCATGGTCGGCGACATGACCATCAACGACCAGGCGATGAAGCGTGCCGCCGGCTCGGGCTATTCGACGGCGACCGACCTCGCCGACTGGCTGGTGCGCACGCTCGGCATGCCGTTCCGCGAGGCCCATCACGTCACCGGTCGTGCCGTGGCGTTGGCCGAAAGCAAGAAGGTGGGCCTGGAAAAGCTCAGCCTCGACGACCTCAAGTCGATCCACGTCGGCATCACCGACGACATCTTCTCGGTGCTGTCGGTGCAGAACTCGGTGAAGAGCCGCACGTCCTTCGGCGGCACGGCGCCTGCGGAGGTGAAGAAGCAGATCCGCTACTGGAAGAAACGCCTGACGAAAGCTTGATCGAGCCGGGGTGCAATGAGCAAAAATCTCCGCTACAAGCGGCGGGGAAATTTTCTCGGATGGATGGGTCATGACCGCTGGCAGGATTTTGGTGACGCTTGGGCTGATCGCGGCGGTCGGCATGGTTTCGGCCTGCGGCCGCAAGAGCGGTCTCGACACGCCCTACGAAGCCGCGGTGCAGGCGCAGAAAGACGCGCAGAAGGCCGGCCAGCCAGCGACGGCCGCACCGCAAAAACCGGTCGAGGACAAGCCTTTCATCCTCGACCCGCTGCTCTGAGCAGCATTCCACCTTTCGAAAGCCCGTGCCGTGAACCATTTCGACTATCGTGACGGCGTCCTGCACGCCGAAGGCGTGGCACTGACCGACATTGCCCGGACAGTCGGCACCCCATTCTATTGCTATTCGACGGCAACGCTGACGCGTCACTTCAACGTCTTCTCCAAGGCCTTCGCCGATCTCGACTCGCTGGTCTGCTATGCCATGAAGGCAAACTCCAACCAGGCCGTGCTGAAGACCCTGGCCAGGCTCGGCGCCGGCGCCGACGTGGTGTCCGAAGGCGAAATGCGGCGCGCGCTGGCCGCGGGCATTCCAGCCAACAAGATCCTGTTTTCCGGCGTCGGCAAGACCGCGCGCGAAATGGACTTCGCGCTGCAGGCCGGCATCCTGTGCTTCAATGTCGAATCCGAGCCGGAGCTCGAATTGCTCTCGGCTCGCGCTGTCGCCAACGGCAAGACGGCGCCCGTGTCGCTGCGCATCAACCCCGACGTCGATGCCAAGACGCACAAGAAGATCTCGACCGGCCTGGCCGAAAACAAGTTCGGCATCCCGCGCCAGCATGCGCGCGAGGTCTATGCCCGCGCAGCAGGCCTGCCCGGTCTCAAGGTGACCGGCATCGACATGCATATCGGCAGCCAGATCACCGAGTTGCAGCCCTTCGACGACGCCTTTGCGCTGCTGGTCGAACTGGTCGCGACACTGCGCGCCGACGGCCACGCCATTGACCATGTCGATCTCGGAGGCGGGTTGGGCATTCCCTACAAGACCGACAACTCGCCGCCGCCGCTGCCCGACGCCTATGCCCAGATCGTGCACAAGCATGTCGGCAAGCTCGGCCTCAAGGTGATGTTCGAACCGGGTCGCCTGATCGTCGGCAATGCCGGCATCCTGGTGTCCGAAGTGATCTTCGTGAAGGAAGGCGACGCCAAGAACTTCCTGATCGTCGACGCCGCGATGAACGACCTGATCCGGCCGACGCTCTACGACGCCTATCACGACATCCGCCCGGTGCTGCAGGCCAAGGCCGATGCGCCGCGCATGACGGTCGACATCGTCGGGCCGGTCTGCGAGACCGGCGATTTCCTCGGCCTCGACCGCGACCTGCCCAGGCTCGAGTCGGGCGACCTGATCGCGGTCAGCACCGCCGGCGCCTATGGCGCGGTCCAGGCAGGCACCTACAACACCCGGCCTCTGGTGCCCGAAGTGCTGGTCGACGGCGACCGCTTCCACGTCATCCGCAAGCGCCAGACCTATGAAGAACTGATCGGCCTCGATTCTGTGCCGGACTGGCTGGCTTAAGTCTTTGACTGAGAACGGTTGGTCGGTCGTGCGTCCTTCGACAAGCTCAGGATGAGGACCGTTGGTACTGACAGCGTTCACGTTGAAGAATCGATTTGAGCAGTGCGACTTGAACGGTGCGTCGAGACGGCGATAGCCCAAACGGTCCTCATCCTGAGCTTGTCGAAGGACGCATGACCGACCAACCGCACTCAATTGATCTTTCACGATTGCGTTGGTCGCCTCGCCTTCGCCGTGATTGATGGTATTCTGCCATAGGCAGGTGGCCGCATCCCGCGCCGCCCAAGCGGAAGGGCCGATGACGGAACCGACCAGATCAGCATTGCATCGCGACATCGCCGCCAGACTGGGCAAGACACGCCTGGCCATCGGCGCGACCATGATCGTCGAGCGCGGCTGGCCGTTGGTGCTGCCGGTGCTTGTCGTCGCCAGTCTTTTCCTCAGCCTGTCGTGGCTTGGACTGTTCCGCCTGTTGCCCGACATGGCGCGGCTGGCGCTGATTGTGGCCTTTGCGATTGCCGGCCTCGCCTCGCTTTATCCGCTGCGGTTTTTCCGCCTCCCCTCCTGGCCCGAGATCGACAGCCGCCTCGAACGCGCCAATCGGTTGCTGCACACGCCGGTGCAGGTCCAGACCGACCGGCCCTCGGGCAAGACGGACGGTTTTGCCGACGCCCTGTGGCGCGAGCACCAAAAGCGCATGGCCGAGCGGCTGGGCGCCCTGGGCGGTGACATGCCGCGCACCAACGTGCCGGAGCGCGACCCATGGGCGCTGCGGGCAGCGGCCGCCTTGCTGCTGGTCTGCGCCTTCGCCTTCTCGTTCGGGCCGACCGGCGGCCGCATCGGCGACGCCTTCCGGGCGCATGCGGCGCGCGACGCTGTTCCGCCGCGCATCGACGCCTGGGTGACGCCGCCGACCTACACCGGCAAGGCACCGATCTTCCTGACCGCCGACGCCAGCAAGGACGCAGCCGTCATCAGCGTGCCGGAAGGCAGCGAGCTGTCGCTGCGGGTGACCGGTGGCAGCGGCGAGGAAACCCTCGCCTACACCAATGCCAAGGGCGAGGTCCGCGATATCGCGCCGAGCGGCCCAAAGGCCGATCCGGCCAAGCCGGCAACGGCAGGCCCGGTCGCCACCGTGCGGCAGTTTGCCGACAAGCTGACCGCCGAAGGCACGCTGACGCTGAAATCCGGCAACGACGAGCTGGACAGCTGGGCCTTCACCGTAGTCGCTGACAATCCGCCGAAGATCAGCTTCGTCGGCGAGCCCAAGCGCGCCGTCAATGGCACGCTGGAGCTGACCTACAACATTGAGGATGACTACGGCGCCGCTTCGGCCAAGGCCGGCTTCGCGCTTGCCGAAGAGCAGTCGCCAGATGCCCGCCCGCTCTACGGTGCGCCCGAAATGCCGCTTTCGCTGCCGCGCCGGGGCGCTGCGAAAAAGCCGGTGAAGGCGACGCGCGACCTGACCGAGCATGTCTGGGCAGGCACGTCGGTGAAGCTCACGCTGCACGCCGTGGACGACGCCGGCCAGGAGGCGAAAAGCGAAACCAAGACGATCATCCTGCCCGAAAAGCCCTTCACCAACCCGCTTGCCCGGGCGGTGATCGAACAGCGGCGGCTGCTGGCGCTCGACGCCAACGCCAAGCCGCGCGTGCTCGACCTGATGGACGCGATCACGCTCAGGCCCGAAGACACGATCGACAACCTTTCGCACTATCTCGCCCTGATGAGCGCGCGGGCGCGGCTGAAGATGGCCGGCTCCGACGACCAGCTGCGCGAGGTCGTGACCTATCTCTGGCAGGTCGCGCTCGGCATCGAGGAAGGCGACCTGTCGGCGGCGGAGAAGCGCCTGCGCCAGGCCCAGCAGGCGTTGCAGGATGCGCTCGAACGCGGCGCCAGCGACGAGGAAATCGACAAGCTGATGGCCGAGCTGCGCGACGCCATGAACGATTTTCTGCGCGAATTTGCCGAACGCAACCAGCAGAACCAGACTGCCCAGAACCAGGCGCCGGGCCAGGAGCTGCGCCAGAGCGACCTCCAGCGCATGCTCGACCAGATCGAAAACCTGGCCAAATCGGGCAACCGCGACCAGGCCCGCGAGTTGCTGTCGCAGTTGCAGGACATGATGAACAACCTGCAGGCAGGGCGGCGCCAGCAAGGCCAGCAGGGCCAGCAGAACTCCGAGATGCGCCAGCAGATGGATAAGCTCGGCGAAATCATGCGGCGCCAGCAGGAGATGATGAACGAGACGTTCCGCATGGACCAGATGCAGCGCGGCCAGCAGCAGCAGGAAGATCCGTTTGGCGACAACGACGAACCCGGCCAGCAGCAACAACAGGGCCAGCAAGGCAAAGGCCAGCAGGGCAAGCCGATGACGCCGCAGGAATTTGCCGATGCGCTCAAGCAGCTTCAGCAGGGCCAGGGGCAGTTGGAGAAAGACCTCGAAGCGCTGATGAAGGGGCTTGAGGGCATGGGCATCAAGCCGGGCGAAGGTTTCGGCGATGCCGGCGAATCGATGAACCAGGCCGAGGGTGCGCTCGGCAAGGGCGAAGGCGACCGCGCCGTCGGCCACCAGGGTCGTGCGCTGGAGGCCCTGCGCAAGGGCGCGCAGGACATGATGCAGCAGATGCAGGCCATGCAGGGCGACCAGGGCGGCAGCGAGGAAGGCGGCCGCCAGCAGAACGCCGACCGTGACCCGCTCGGTCGTCCTCGCGCCACCACCGGCCCCGATTTCGGCGATTCGGTGAAGGTGCCCGACGAGATCGACGTCCAGCGCGCGCGCCAGATTCTCGATGCCATCCGCAAGCGGCTTGGCAATGCGCTGAGCCCCGAGCTGGAGCGCAGCTATCTCGAAAGGCTGCTTGAGCTGAAGTAGCTCGCCTCAGGCAGCGGCAGGCTGTGTCAGGGCCGCGCGTCTCAGCCCGGCACCATCCCGGCCTCGCGCGCCATGGCGAAGTCCTTCTGGCTGGCGCGCTGGAAGGCCGGCCGGGCAGTCAGTCTGTCGACATAGTCCTTGAACACCGGCTTCTCGGGCAGCACCTTCAGCACCTGCGTACCAAAATTGATGCCGCCGCCGATCTGGGTATCGGCCGCGGTGAAGCGGTCGCCGGCGATGTAGGGCCGCGACGACAGCGTGCGTTCCAGATTGGCGATCATTTCGCTGAACGAGCCGTAGGAATAACCGCTGCCCATGAACTCGTGGCCATGCGCCTTGGCCGCCAGGACCGGGTCGAATACCGAGTCGGCATAGACCAGCCAGGTCAAATAGGGTGCGCGCATCTTGTCGCCGATGGCAGGCGCGAGGCCCGCTTCGGGGAAGGCGTCGCAGAGATAGGTGCAGATCGCCGCCCGCTCGGTGACAAGGACGCCGTCATCGACGATCGCCGGGACTTTCTTGTTCGGCTGGATCGCCCGGTATTCCTCGGGCACCCCGCCAGGTGCGCGGATATCGACCTTCTCGATCTGGTAGGGCGCGCCGAGCTCCTCGAGCAGCCACAGCATGTTGGACGCGCGCGACCATGGCGCATGGTAGAAAGTGATCATGCCTTCCTCCTCGTTTGCTACGTCGTCACCATAGCCCTGCCGTCCTGACAGCATTTTGTCAGGAGCCATGACAGGATCCATCCACCAGGCCCGGGATCAGCGCCGCTGATGGAAAGCGTCGCGGATAGCGTCCGCCATGGCGTCGACGGCTTCGCTGACGGCGCGCGGATTGCGATGCAGCACGACCCTTGTCGTGTCGATCGGACCGAAGCCTTCGGCTGCCGCCAGTTCCCGGCAGTCGGCCGGTATGTTGCTGCGCGCGATCGGCGCCACGGCGAGGCCCGCGGTGACCGCAAGGGTCAGCCCGTTCGTGGTGTCGCTTGTGTAGGCGAACCGGTAGTCGATGCCGCGCTGGTCGAGCGAGCGGAGCGCCAGTTCGCGACACCAGCCCTCGCGGGTGTAGATGGCGACCGGCAGCGGCCGTTCCTGATGCAGGTCATGGTGATTCGAGGTCACCCAGACGGTCGGGTCGTGCATCAGCACCTCGACGCCGGAAGGCGCCTGCCATTCGAAAACGACAGCCAGGTCAAGCTCTCCGGCCGCAAGCGCGGCCAGTTGGGAGACCGAATAACCAAACCGTACCGTCACTTCCACCTGGGCGTGGCGCTTGGCGAATGCCCCCAGCGCCCGCGACAGGACGGGTTGCCCGTATTCTTCCGGCAGGCCGATCCTGACCGGGCCGCCGAGCGGTGCCGACCGCATCGACGACGCCGTTTCATCGAGCAGCATGACGATGCGGCGGGCGTTCTCGACGAGGTCGCCGCCACGCTGCGTCAGCGTCACGCCGCGCGCGCCGCGTTCGAAGAGGACTTCGCCGACAACCTCCTCGAGCCGCTTGATCTGCATGCTGATCGCGGACTGGGTGCGCCCGACAGTCTCCGCCGCGCGGGTGAAATTGCCGCTTTCCGCTACCGCCAGGAACGTACGCAAGAGATCGCTGTCGAGGCGAAGGGTCATGGCTTGGCACCATCAGACATAAGGAATTCTAATGACTGCCATCATTCCAATTCGTTTGCATTGTGTCAAACGTCAATGGATAGTCCGGCCACCCATTGGAAGGTGGCCGTTAGATGCGGCTACGGACTGGTAAGTACCGTCCTCACTTTCACCCGCCGCGGATTTCACGGCGGGTATTTTTTTGGCCGGCGCATGGCCGCTGGTAGCTCAGGATGCTGCAGCGCTGGACCAACAGCCGGCCGAGACAAGCGCTCTTCCGGCGCCGCGTCTCGCTATAGAACTGTCCGATCATTTCATGCGACGGACTGACGGAGACCATGCAGAACAGAACGCTTCTCGGCATCCTGTGCCTGTGCCTGGGCGTGCTGGTGTTTTCGATCCAGGATGCACTGATCAAGGCCGTGGCCGGAACCTATCCGGTCAGCGAAGCGCTGCTGATCCGCGCCGTCGTGGCCCTGCCGATCCTGCTTTTGATCGTTCATCGCGACGTTGGCCTGGGCGCGCTGGCCTCGCCGAACTGGCGCTTCCTGGCGTCGCGCTCGTCGATCCTGTTCATTTCCTACTGCGCCTACTATCTGGCGATCCCGGCCCTGCCGATCGCCGATGCGGCGGCGCTGTTTTTCCTGGCGCCGCTGCTGATCATGACGATGGCCGGCCCCTATCTCGGCGAACGGGTGCCGTGGCAGAGCCTCGTTGCCGGCGCGGTCGGCCTGATCGGCGTCGTCGTGATGGTCAATCCGGGTGCCGGGATTTTCGAGTGGGCCGCGTTGCTGTCGCTGGTCTCGGCCTTCCTCTATGGCTTTTCGCAATTGATGGCGCGCAAGATCGGGGTGACCGAAAGCGCCACCACCATGGCCTTCTACCAGAACGCCGCCTATCTCGTCGGCGCAGTCGCCATCGGCGCCACATTCTCGGCAACGGGCTTCAGCCAGACTGGGCACCCCAGCCTCGACTTCCTGATGCGGCCCTGGGTCTGGCCGAGCCTGCGCGATTTCCTGATGATGGGTGCCTGCGGCGTCATTGCCGCGGTCGGCATGATCCTGCTGGGCCAGGCCTACCGGCTCACCCCCGCCAACAAGGCGGCAACGTTCGAATATACCGGCCTGCTGTGGGCACCGCTGTGGGGCTTCCTGTTTTTCACCGAGATCCCAGACAGCGGCACGATCATCGGCGCCCTGTTGATCGTCGGCGCCGGCATCTTCGCGCTGAATGTCGGTGGCCGCTCGCCTCAGGCGGCACCGGCGAATGCGGCGGCCGACTGACCCGTCCTGGCCAGTGCCAGCGAGACGCGGTCACGGATGTCGGCAAGCGTGAACGGCTTCTGCACCACGTCGATGATGATCGCGTCGAGTTCCTCGGCACGTTCGCGCTGGTCGGCATAGCCCGTCATCAAAAGGATCGGTAGCCCCGGGAAGGCGGCGGCGGCTGCCTGCGCCATCTCGATGCCGTCCATCTCCGGCATGCGGATGTCGGAGACGATCAGGTCGAAGGCGCCCTTTTCGGCATGGATGCAGTCGAGTCCCTGCGCACCGTCGCAGGCGACATCGACAATGTGGCCGGCGCGTTCGAGCGCGCGGGCAGCGAGAGTGCGGACGGACTCGTCGTCCTCAACGATCAGAAGCTTTGCCATGGCGGCGATATTTGCCGCGACAGGTTGACGATTTCTGAAGGCCGACGAGATTTGTATTCCGTCGCGGATCAGTCTTCGCCCTTGACGACGCCGACGAAGGGCAGCTCGCGGAAAGCGTGCGCCACATCCATGCCGTAGCCGACGACGAAGTAGTCCGGGCAGTCGAAGCCGACATAGTCGGCATCGAGGTCGGTCTTGCGGCGCATGCGCTTGTCGAGCAGCACGGCGATCGAACAGCTCTTGGCGCCGCGCGACATCATCAGTTCGCGGGTGAACTTCAGCGTCTTGCCCGATTCGAGGATGTCGTCGATCAACAGCACGTCGCGGCCTTTGACCTCGTTGTCGATGTCGCGCAACACGCGGACCTCGCCGCTGGTCGTGCCGGCGCCGTAGCTGGAGATGAAGATGAACTCGACTTCCGGCGACAGGCCGACATCGTGCATGGCACGGATCAGGTCGGCGGCAAAAATGAACGAGCCCTTGAGCACCGAGATGACCAACAGGTCGGTGTAGTCGTGCGCCGCGATGTCCTTGGCGAGTTCGAGATTGCGCCGTGCGATCGCCGAGGCGGAGAACAGCACTTCGATTTCCTTGTCGCGCACAACTGGCATGACATCATCCTATTCCGAGAAAGCGACCGTGACGGTCCTTATCCCGTTCATAGGCACCTCAAGCCGGCTCGAAAAGTCCCATCTTGCGCCTGGCGCCACTGGATCGGCGCCTGTCCCCAGCCTGTAGCGCAGGATCTTGCCGTCGTTTGCCGCAACGGCGATGTCGATCGGCGGCAATGGCGCAGCCGCCTTGCCGTCGTTGAACGCCGCCCCGTCGATGAGCAGCACCGGCCTGCGGCCGGAACTGTCGACCCGCGACATGACCTCGGCGATACGCAGGGAAGACCCCTGCCAGGTGAGCGGAAGTGCCGCTCCACGCACGACCGCATGGCCGCCGGATACCCAGAAGGCCATTGCCGCCAATGAGATGCCGGCGATCCAGAACACCGGGCCGCCACGCGCGGAGCTCGAATCCCGGGCTGCCCGCGTCGCCCGCAGCATTTCCATTCCGCCGGCCGAAGCCGCCGAGCCAGGGAAGGCCGGCTGGTCGTCGATTGATTCGTTGCGCGCATGGGAACGCTCGACGACCTCGAAATCCGCATCGACGATGTCTGTCGAATCCACAGCTATCGGCTGGGCGAATGTGTCGCGGGCGTCGGCGGCCATGATTTCGCCGGAAACCGGGCGTGCTTTCCGCTGCTCAGCCATCAGACCCCTTAGACATTTTGCCGAGAGGGGGTAAACGGAAATGGTTAATGCTTCGCCACCGAGGTGCTTTCGAGCCCCACCCCGGACGGAAACTTAACCGTCCGTTAACCATGCGGACCCAAGGTCGTTTCATAGAAGCGGGCGGCCGGGGTCCCGAGAAAAATCATCGGGATCGAGAACCCAAGGTCTGCAGCACGTGATCCGATTCGAGAATGTCGGCCTCAGATACGGAATGGGACCGGAGATCCTGCGCGATGTCTCCTTCCACATTCCCGAGCGCTCGTTCCAGTTTTTGAGCGGGCCTTCCGGTGCAGGCAAGACCACCCTGCTCCGCCTGCTGTTTCTGTCGCTCAAGCCGACGCGCGGGCTGATCAGCGTCTTCGGCAAGGACCGCACCCGCATTTCGCGCGCCGAGCTGCCGCTGATGCGCCGCCGCATCGGCGTCGTGTTCCAGGATTTCCGCCTGCTCGACCACATGACCACCTACGAGAACGTGGCGCTGCCTTTGCGCGTGCGCGGGCGCGAGGAAGCGAGCTACCGCACCGACGTCATCGAACTGCTGAAATGGGTCGGCCTGGGCGAACGCATGCATGTGCTGCCGCCGGTGCTTTCCGGCGGCGAAAAGCAGCGAGCCGCGATTGCCCGCGCGCTGATCGAGCAACCGGAGATCCTGCTGGCCGACGAGCCTACCGGCAATGTCGATCCGCCGCTGGCCCGGCGCCTGCTCAGGCTGTTCATCGAACTCAACCGACTCGGCACCGCAGTGGTCATCGCCACCCACGACCTCGGCCTGATGGACCAGGTCGACGCCCGGCGCATGATTCTGGCCGGCGGAAAGCTCGACATCTATGACTGAAGCCCCCGCCGACACCCGTGACCACGACGAAGAATTCGAAGACGAATTCGAAGATGCGCCGATGCAGCAGCCGGCTCCTCGCCAGCAGCGCAAGACGGCGCCCATCGTGCCGTCCCAAAACATCGCCGGCCGGGCGCTGGTGCTGGTCATCGCCATCATGACGTTCTTGTCGTGCCTGACACTGGGGGCAGTCACGCTGGTGCGCGACACCGCCTCGGTATGGGAGAACCAGATCTCGCGCGAGGCGACCATCCAGATCAAGCCCGCCGACGGGCTCGACATGGACGCGGCACTCGAGACCGCCGCCCGCATCGCCGGCGAGTTCCCCGGCGTACGTTCGACCCGGATCGTCGACCGCGACGCGACGGCCCGCCTGCTCGAACCCTGGCTCGGCTCTGGGCTGAACATCGACGAACTGCCGGTTCCGCGGCTGGTGATCGTGACCATCGACGAGAACAACCCGCCCGATTTCCAGGCCATGCGCGAGGCGATCACGCCGAAGGTCCCGACAGCTTCGCTCGACGACCACCGGACCTGGGTCGACCGGCTGGTGGCGATGGCGCGGACCACCGTCACCATCGGCACGGGCGTCCTGATCCTGATGCTGGCGGCAACTGTGCTTTCGGTGGTCTTTGCCACTCGCGGCGCCATGGCCGGCAACGGCCACATCATCGAGGTGCTGCATTTCGTCGGCGCCGAGGCGCGCTTCATCGCCAGCGAATTCCGCCGCCACTTCCTGCTGACCGGCATGAAGGGCGCGGCCGCCGGCGGCGCGGCCGCTGTCATCGTGTTCATCATCTTTTCCTGGTGGTCGTCGCGCAACCTGGCGACGCCGGAAGCCGACCAGGCGACGGCGCTGTTCGGCGACTTCGCCATCGGCGCCAACGGCTATCTCGGCGTCGCCGTCATCGTCGCCGTCATCGGCGGGCTGACCGCCGCCACCTCGCATTTTACGGTCGTCCGCTACCTCGGCGACATGGACCTGCACCAGCCGGACGGGATGTAGACCATGCCGCCATCACGAATGATGTCAAAATGTCACCCAATGTGCATAATACGGCGCTGTAAATGCCGCATTCCCTGCATAACGATGGCTTCGTAATGGGACAGAACGCGCTCGCTGCTTCGGGGTCGGTTTCAGGAACGAGAATCTACCCGGCCGGGCGCAAGCTGCGCCGGAGAACGATCTTTTTGCGCCGCATTCTGTTCATCCTCGTGGCATTCGCCGTTATCTTCACCGGCGGGTTCGGTTTCTTTGCCGTCCATGTCAGCGGCATGAGCACGCCTGCGAACCCAGAGAAGGCCGACGCCATCATCGTCCTGACCGGCGGCCAATCGCGGCTCGATGCGGCACTGGGCCTGCTCAAGGCGGGCAAGGGCGAACGCCTTCTGATCAGCGGCGTGCATCCTTCTGCGACGCGCCGCCAGTTGCAGGTCGCGACCGGCAGCGACAAGTCGCTGTTCAACCGCGTCGACATCGACCGCGCCGCGCTCGACACCATCGGCAATGCCGAAGAAAGCGCAAAGTGGGTCGTCAGCCACGACTACGAGCGCGTTATCCTCGTCACCAACAACTACCATATGCCGCGCAGCCTGCTGGAAATGGGACGGCTGCTGCGTAACGCCAGCCTCGAGCCCTATCCGGTCGTCAACTCCAAGCTCGACGAAGGGCGCTGGCTGACCAAGCCCGAAGCGTTCCGCGTGCTGTTCACCGAATACAACAAGTACCTGCTGGCGCTGGCCCGCGGCATCGTGCCGGTCAAGCCGACGGCCGATGGCGTGCTCGTCGTCCAGGCCGAAGCTGCCGACTAGCTTTCCACTCAGCTCCATATGTGAACGGCGCAACGCGCCGTTTTCCTTTTTCGGCGGCTTGGTGTAACCAACGGCAAATTCCGTCCTCAGGCGCTCCTCGACAATGCTCCAAATCCGCTCGCTGGCATTCAACTTCGTCTTCTATGTCAGCCTGGTCGTCCAGATGATCCTGTGGACGCCCTACTACTTCCTGTCGCCGCGCCATCGCGCCTGGTTCGTGCCTAAGTTCTGGGCGCGCACGAGCCTGTGGCTGCAGGAAAAGATCGCCGGTACGAAGAGCGAGATTTCGGGCGTGGAGAACCTGCCCGAAGGCTCGTTCATCCTGGCGCCCAAGCACCAGTCGTTCTGGGACGCCATCGCCTTCTTCCCCTACCTGCGCGACCCGCTCTACATCCTCAAGCGCGAGCTGATGTGGATTCCGTTCTTCGGTTGGTACATCGCCAAGATGAAGATGATCCCGGTCAACCGCGGCAAGCGCTCGGCGGCCCTGAAGGCAGTCGTTGTGGCGACCCGCAAGGAAATGCAGCACGACCGGCAGTTGATCATCTACCCCGAGGGCACGCGCCGAGCACCGGGCGACGAACCGGCCTACAAATGGGGCATCGCCGAGCTCTATGCGGCGCTCAACATGCCTGTGGTGCCGGTCGCCCACGTCGCCGGGCTGTACTGGCCGCGCCGCAAATTCCTGCGCTTCCCCGGCACCATCAAGGCCCGCTTCCTCAAGCCGATCCCTGCCGGGCTGAGCCGCGAAGAATTCATGTCGCGGCTGGTCGCTGAAACCGAGGCCGCCTGCGACGAATTCCTGATCGAGGCTGCGAGATCCAACAACCCGCCGCCGATGCCGCCCACGGCGGTGAAGCGGCTCAGGGAACTCGGCGTCGAGGTTAAGAGCTAGCGGCTGGCCTTGAGCTCGCGCTTCATCCAGCTTGTATCGCCCCAGGTCGACAGCCAGATCATCGAACTGGTCGCGGCAGCAATGACGCCATAGGCCAGGCCGTATAGCAGCCCCTTTGACGATCGGCGTGCTCGCGCGACCTCCAGATGCGCCAGTTCCTCTTCCTGAATGCCAAGGATCGCTGCATGCAGCCCCTCGTCGCGCCCCTTCAGGAAACGGAGCTGCTCTTCGAGATGACGATGGACGGTGGCTTCGACCGCCTCGGTGCAGAGCCAGACCATCTGGGGCCCGAGAGCCGACGTTATCAGGCCAAGGACATAGCCGCCGAGGCTCCAGAACTTCATGACGCGGCATGGCCGTGTGTCGCGAGCCGGCATGGCATCGCGGAATATCGTGGCGTGAACGATCTCGTCGGCGCGCATTTTCTCCAACTCGGGCGAAATCGTTGGAAAGAACCGCCGCGCGATCGCGATCTGGGCGCCGTAGATGTTGATTGCGGCACGCTCCCCGGCGTGATTGACCTTGAGGATGCGCTGAATCGTGATCTTGTCAGTACCGGCAGGCAGCAGCATCGATGTCCCCCGAACACGATGCTCCCTTGATATCACTGATCCTTGGGATGTGACACGAGACTAACCCGGCCATCCGCCGCTCGTGTTCGAGCAGCCAGCGCTTGCGCCAAAGGCCGCCGCCATAGCCGGTGAGGTCGCCGCTGGCGCCGACCACGCGATGGCAGGGGATGACGATCGCGATCGGATTGGCGCCGTTGGCGCGGCCGACGGCGCGCACCGCCGCCGGCTTTCCGATCTCGGCGGCGAGGCCGGAATAGCTCGTCGAGGTCCCCGCAGGAATACGCCACAGCCCGTCCCAGACCTGGCGCTCGAAGGCTGTGCCCTGGGGCGCGAGCCGGGTGGCGAATTCAGCGGATTTCCCGACGAAATAGGCACCGAGTTCGGCTTCGATCTGGTCGATCGGTGCCGACCGGCCGAAGGCGATGGCCGAGCCGGTGACGGCCTGCAGCTTGCGCACCTCCGTTGCCAGCGCCTTGCGTTCGAGGAATTCGAGGATGTGCAGGGCATGCAGGTCGGCAATGGCGATCATCGGGCCGATCGGCGTCTCGATCCAGTCGGCCTTGAGCATGGTCTTGCCGCGCAGTTTTGCCGGCGCCTCGCCCAAGAGCCGGGCCACCGCCGCGCGAAAGCCGCTGCCCGAATCGAAGCCGGCATCGACCTGCGCATCGACGACGCTGTCGCCCGAGGCCAGCCGCTCCGCCGCCTGCCCGAGCCGCCGCAAACGCGCCATTTCGAGGAAGCTCATTCCGAAGCGGCGCTTGAAGGCGCGCCGTACGGTGGAGGCATCGAAGCCCAAGGCGACGATGTCGGTCTCAAGCCAGCGGCGCTCCGGCTCACGCTCAAGCGCCTCCAGCAGCGCCGACACGTGCGGTTCAGGCGCGCCAGACCCCATCATCGGCCGGCAGCGCAGGCAAGGCCGGAAGCCGGCATGCAGGCATTCGGCCGTTGTGTCGAAGAAGCGCACGTTCTCGCGCTTGGGTTTTCGCGCAGCGCAGGTCAGCCGGCAGAAGATACCGGTAGAGGTGACGCCGACATAGGCAAAACCGTCATAGCCCGGATCGCGTGCAATCAGGGCATCGTAGAGTGTGTCGTCACTGGGGCGCTGGAAAAGCATGCCCGATGCTTAGCGCGAGTCCGCAGCCGACGCCGCCGAAAATCGGGCGTATATTCTCACTGCTGACAAGTCATGTGCCGACCAGCCGCGCCACCTCTTCCAGCCAGTGGTCTCGGATGCCGAGCGCCTTGAGGTGCTCGACCGTGCTCGCGACATAATCCTCGTTGCGGCCGGACTGGCCGACCGCGCCGGTGACGATCTCGGCGGCGTGCGCCGCATCGAGATTGCCGGCATACTGGTGGTGGTTGCGGTCGGCGATGTAGCAGACCGCCTCCACCCTTTCGCCCTTGTCGAGCCGGATCGCCAACTGGCGCTCGAGATAGACGCTGGTGACCAGTTCGCGTTCGCGCAGATAGGCAAGCACCTCGTCGCGAAGATCTCCAGGGACGCGGAAGGCGAGGCCGACGCAGGAGCCGCCACGATCGAGACCGAGCACGAGACCGGGTCGCTGCTCGGTGCCACGATGGACCCAGGAGCGGATGCACAGCGCGCGTCGAAAGCCCATCAGCCGGGCGCGGCGCGTCTCGACATGGGCGAAACCTGGACGCCACATCAGCGAGCCATAGCCAAAAACCCAAAAATCGCCCATATCGCCAAGCCTGTTGGTGGTTCGCGGGTCTTGCTGCGTGCGGCGGCGCGCCGCCTACCGGATGTGGAATGGCCGCGGTAACACTTTGAATGCGTGCGAGCGCCTTCCGGCACGATGCAGTAACGAGAGCCTTAGCATGACGTCAAGCCAAGACCGGAAACCGAACTCCAGCCGCCGCTTCCTGTGGCTGACGCTGTTCATCATCGTGCTGTTCGGCGGTTACAGCGCCGGCTGGTTCTGGTTTGCCGGACGGGCGCAGCAGGAAGTCGTCCAGCGTATTGCAGAGGTCAACCGCGACGGCGTATCCGCCACCTGCGCCAAGCCCGAGATCAAGGGCTTTCCCTTCCGGATCGGCCTGTTCTGCGACAGGCTGGAATTCGAGGACGCGACGCGGCGGATTTCGGTCAGCGCCGGCAACCTGCGCACCGCGGCCCAGGTCTACCAGCCGATGCGCACGGTGCTCGAAATCGACGGGCCGCTGCGGCTGACCGCGCCCGACCTGCCGCAACTCCAATTCGACTGGGAGCTGCTGCATGCCAGCGCCCGCATCGCCCAGCCGCTGCCCGAACGGCTGTCGGTCGAGACCCGCAAGCTCGTCGGCCAGGCATCCTTCAGCGACGGCGCGCCGATGCCGCTGTTCACCGCCGAGGACACGCAGCTGCATATGCGCCCGAACGGACCCGATATCGACATTGCCGGCACCTTCACCGGGTTGGCGATCGACCCCCAGGCCCTGCACGGCCGCAAGCTGCCGTCGCTCGACGGCAGCGCCGACACCTCGCTAAAAAACGGCGTAACGCTGCTTGCGGACAAGGTGAGAAGCCTGCGCGGCCAGACGGGCACGATCCGTTCGATGACGCTGTCGACCGGCGGCACCGCAGGTGCTGCGATCAGCGGGCCGTGGACGATCGCCGAAGACGGTCTGGTCGACGCCGACCTGAAGGTGACGATCCGGAACCCGCGCGAACTGTCGCGCATACTTTCAGAAGTCGTGCCGGAACAGCGCCAGCAGTTCGAGACGGCTTTCTCCGGCCTCGCAATTCTCGGCGACGCACCGACCCTGCCGCTCAAGATCGTCAAGGGCAAGGCAACGCTGGGCTTCATCCCGCTGGGGATGGTGCCGGCGGTGGAGTGAGGTGATTGAGTAGTGAGTAGTGAGTAGTGAGTAGTGAGTAGTGAGTAGTGAGTAGTGAGTAGTGAGTAGTGTCGATGCCAGCCGAGCGGCCGAGGCAACTACTATTCCCTATTCCCTATTCCCTACTCGCTAATTCTTCACCGGATGCTCGATGGCCTCGCGGCCGAAGTTCGGCACGTCGACTTCCTGGCCGGCGTCGATGATCGAGCGCCGGATGGCGCGGGTGCGGGTGAACATCTCGAACAGCTTGTCGCCATCGCCCCAGCGGATCGCCCGCTGCAGCGAGGCAAGGTCTTCCGAGAAGCGCGCCAGCATTTCCAGGATCGCGTCCTTGTTGTGCAGGCAGACGTCGCGCCACATCGTCGGATCGGAGGCGGCGAGACGGGTGAAATCGCGGAAGCCCGAAGCCGAATACTTGATGACTTCCGACTTGGTCACCGACTCCAGATCGTCTGCCGTGCCGACGATGTTGTAGGCGATGATGTGCGGCAGGTGCGAGACGATGGCGAGCGTCATGTCGTGATGCTCGGGGTCCATCGTGTCGATGTTGGAGCCGCAGCGGCGCCAGAACTCCGACAGCTTCTCCAGCGCCACCGGATCGGTATCGGGCAGCGGCGTGAAGATGCACCAGCGGTTCTCGAACAGTTCGGCGAAGCCGGCGTCGGGGCCCGACTTCTCGGTGCCAGCCAGCGGGTGGCCGGGGATGAAGTGCACGCCTTCGGGCACATGCGGGGCCATCTGCGCGATGACGGAGGCCTTGGTCGAGCCGACGTCGGTGAGGATGGCGCCCGGCTTCAGCGCCGGCGCCATGTCGATGGCCACGGCACCGGACGAGCCGACAGGCACCGAGACGATGACCAGGTCGGCATCCTTCACCGCCACCTTGGCGTCCGTCGAATAGCTGTCGCCGAGGCCGAGTTCCTCGGCGCGGGCGAGCGTCGCCGCACTGCGGGTGGAGATGGCGATGTGGCGGGCAATCCCTTCGCGGCGGATGACGCGGGCCAGCGACGAGCCGATCAGGCCGATGCCGACGAGGGCGATCTTGTCAAACAGGGGTTCGGACATTTTTCAACTTTTCAGGAATTCGGTGAGTGCGGCAATGACGCCGCGATTGGCCTCTTCAGTGCCGATGGTCATGCGCAGCGCATTGGGGAAGCCGTAGCCGGCGACCCTGCGCAGGATATACCCCCGCGCGCTGAGATACTCATCGGCGACCGCAGCCGAATGCTTGGCATCTTCCGGAAAGTGGACCAGCAAGAAGTTGCCTACCGAAGGCGTGACGCGCAAGCCCAGTGCCTCGAACTGGTTGACGAGCCATTCGGCCCACTGGGCGTTGTGGGCGATGGTGCGCTCGACATGGGCACGGTCCTCCATCGCCGCCACGCCGGCCTCGATGGCCGCCGCGTTGACGTTGAACGGGCCGCGCATGCGCTCCAGCACCTCGATGATGTGCGACGGCGCATAGACCCAGCCGACGCGCATGCCGCCAAGGCCGTGGATCTTCGAGAAGGTGCGCGTCATGACGACGTTCTCGTTGGCCGCGACCAGTTCGACGCCCGCCTCGTAGTCGTTACGACGGACATATTCGGCATAGGCGGCGTCGAGCACCAGGAGTACGTTCTTCGGCAGCGCCGCGTGCAGGCGACGCACCTCCTCGAACGGCAAGTAAGTGCCGGTCGGGTTGTTGGGGTTGGCGAGGAAGACGATCCTGGTCTTCGGCGACAGCGCGGCGATGATGTGGTCGACGCTGGCCTTCTCGGCCTCTTCCCTGGCAACGACGGGCGTGGCGCCCGCAGCCTGAATGTAGATCTTGTAGACCATGAAGCCGTGCTCGGTGTAGACGGCCTCGTCACCCGGCGACAGGTAACTCTGCGCCAGCAGGCCCAGAACTTCGTCGGAACCGTTCGAGCACAGGATGTTGGCCTGGTTGAGCCCATGGGTCGCCGCGATCGCCTGCTTCAGGCGTGAGGCCGACCCGTCGGGATAATACTCCATCTTTTCGGCGAGCTTCTTCACCGCCTCGATGGCATGGGGCGAGGCGCCCAGCGGATTTTCGTTCGACGAGAGCTTATGAACCTTGGTCACGCCTGCGGGAGCTGCGCTCTTGCCGGGTACATAGGCTGCGATGTCCATGATGCCGGCGCGGGGTTCGGGGCGAATCTGCTCAGGTGCCTTGGTCATGTCGAAAAATCCTGGATTGGCGCCTCCGGATGGAGGCCGCAGCGGGAATACCCCTAGGGGCCGCCAATGTCGAGGAAAACCGGCAAAACCGGCGGTTCTGGCTGGACCATTGGGTCACGGTTGACGCAATCCCCGCCCAGGCGTAATAGCAGGCCATGAACCCGTGGTGATTTGGCCGGTCGGCTTGCAGCCACGTTAAACAAGTCGCTAAAGGGCCGTTTGCGATCCGTAAACCGGCTGTGCGACTGCAGGCCGGTTTTTTGTTGTTTGGAGTTCGCACAGTGCCGATCAAGATCCCGGATCAGCTCCCCGCCCGTGAAGTGCTGGTGAAAGAGGGCGTCTCCGTCATGGACGAGCAGACCGCGCTCCGCCAGGACATCCGCCCACTGCAGATCGGTCTGCTCAACCTGATGCCCAACAAGGTGCGGACGGAAACCCAGATCGCCCGCCTGATCGGCGCCAGCCCGCTGCAGGTGGAGCTGACCCTGGTTCGTATCGGCACCCACAAGGCCAAGAACACCTCCGAAGACCACCTGATCAGCTTCTACCAGACCTGGGACGAGGTGAAGGACCGCAAGTTCGACGGCTTCATCATCACCGGCGCGCCGATCGAGCTGCTGCCCTTCGAGGACGTCACCTACTGGGACGAACTCAAGCAGATCATGGACTGGACGACGACCAACGTGCATTCGCCGTTCTTCATCTGCTGGGGCGCGATGGCGGCGGCATGGCATTTCCACAAGGTCCCCAAGCACACGCTGGAGCAGAAGGCCTTCGGCGTCTTCCGGCACAACAACAACGCGCCGGCGTCGCCTTATCTCGCCGGATTCTCGGACGACTTCGCCATTCCGGTGTCGCGCTGGACCGAGGTTCGTGCCACCGACATTCCCGCGGGCTCCGGCCTGGAACTGCTGATGGAATCGGAAGAGACCGGCCCGAGCCTACTGTCCGAAGAAACCGGCAACCGGCTCTACATGTTCAACCACATTGAATACGACTCGACCTCGCTGAAGGAAGAGTACGACCGCGACGTGGCCGCCGGCGTCGAGATCGCGGTGCCGCACGAATATTACCCCGACGACGACCCGCAGCGCCGGCCGCTCAACCGCTGGCGCTCGCACGCCCACCTGCTGTTCGGCAACTGGATCAACCGGGTCTACCAGACCACGGCCTACGATCTGGAAAACATCGGCAAGTAGCCTCGGAAACCGCGCCCGGCATCCGGGCGCGGTTTCCGGCAGGTGCGCGGAACCTAGTCCGCCGAAGCCCGGTGCTCGCGGAAGGCGCAGGCAAGGATGCGCAGCGCCTCGCGCGAGCGGCGGTCGGTCAGCGTCGAATGCAACACGATCTCCGACGACGGCACTCCGGGCAGGCTGAACTTGCGGCTGATCTCGATGGTGCCGGGCGGGGCCAACCTGCTGGGAAACACGGATGTCGCGAGCCCGGCCGCAACGCCTGCGGTCACCAGGGACGAACCGCCGCCGACGAAGACCTCGACCCAGGGAATGCCGGCATCGTCGAGCGTGCGCGTGGCCACGTCCCGCACGCCACAGGCCCGCGACAGGGTCGCCAGCCGGATCGGCTCGCCCTGGCGATGATGGAAGTCCGGTGTAGCGAACCAGCCGAAATGCTCAGGGCCCAGGACCTCGCCGTCGCGGCGGTCGTCCTCGCGCCGGACGATGGCCGCGTCGAGCTTGCCTCGATCGAAGGCGTCGAGCAGGTTGCTCGAATTGTCGACCTGGACCTCGATCGTCAGCGCCGGGTCATGCTGGTTGAGGCGCGCCAGCAACGTCGTCACTTCAGGACCAGCAACGTGACCGGCAATGCCGAGCGCGAAGCGGCGCGTGCCGCAGGACAAGCCGGCAACCGCATTGTCATGCGCAGCGAGGAATGCCCGGGCCGAATCGATGAACATCGCTCCTTCGGCCGACAGCCGGACACGGCGCGGCGTGCGTTCGATCAGCTTGCGGCCGACGCGCTCCTCCAACCGCTTCAACTTGACGCTGACCGCAGCCTGCGTCGAGCCGAGGGCATCGGCAGCGCGGGTGAAACTCTGCAGGTCGGCCACCATGACAAAGTTACGCACGGCCTCGGCATCGAGCCACAACATCTCATTCATCCATAATTGTTATCTCTGAAATAGGATTACATAGCATTTATGTATGTTCAAGCTTCGCCTATCTGAGGTGCTTTCAAGCAACCAGCGGCGACGGACTTCCCCCTTCGCCGCCAGCGGAGACACGGGATGAAAGTGACAAGCAGAGACAATCTGGCGCTGGCGGCGGTTTGTCTGGCCGCGCTGATGTTCGGCCTGGAGATCTCCAGCGTGCCGGTGATCCTGCCGACGCTCGAACATGTGCTGCAGGCCGACTTCAAGGACATGCAGTGGATCATGAACGCCTATACCATCGCCTGCACCACGGTGCTGATGGCGACGGGTACGCTGGCCGACCGCTACGGGCGCCGGCTGGTTTTCGCCGCTACCGTCGTTGCATTCGGCGTCACCTCGCTCTTGTGCGGCATTGCCCCCACCACCGAAGTGCTGATCGTCGGCCGCTTCCTGCAGGGCATGGCCGGCGGCGCGATGTTCATCTGCTCGATCGCCATCCTTTCCAACCAGTTCGACGATGCCCGGGCACGCGGCAATGCCTTTGCCATCTGGGGCGTGATCGCCGGTATCGGCCTAGGCTTCGGGCCGATCATCGGCGGCGTGATCGTCGCCCTGTCGACCTGGCAGTGGGTTTTCCTGGTGCATGCGCCTCTGGCGGTGCTGTGCCTGGGTCTGACCTTCGGCGGCGTGCAGGAGTCGCGCGACCCGCAGGCCAAGAAGCTCGACCTGCCCGGCATCGTCATCCTGAGCGCGACGGTCTTCGGCCTGACCTACTACATCACCCAGGGCGCAGACATCGGCTTCCTGAGCCCGACGGCCATCGCCGTCGCGGCAGCAACGCTGGTCGGCCTTGTCGCTTTCGTGACGGTCGAGCGACTGCATCCGCATCCGATGTTCGATTTCTCGGTGTTCAGGATCCGCGACTTCTCCGGCGCCATCGTCGGATGCATCGGCATGAACTTCAGCTACTGGCCGTTCATGGTCTACCTGCCGATCTATTTCACCGTCGGTCTCGGCTTCGACAGCACGGAGACCGGGCTCGCCGTGCTCGCCTATACGGTGCCGTTCCTGGTCATGCCGCCAGTCGCCCAGTATCTGCTCTTGCGCACCAGCGCCCGCATCGTCATTCCACTCGGCCTGTTCACCATCGGCCTTGGTTTCATCGCCATGTGGCTTGCCACCGGCATCGAGCCCGCAAGCGGCCTGGCCGTGCTGCCCGGCGCGCTGATCGCCGGCATCGGCCTCGGCCTGACGACCACGCCCGCCACCAACATGACCACAGGCTCGGTGCCGGCCAGCCGTGCCGGCATGGCCTCGGGCATCGACACCAGCGCAAGGCTGATCGCGCTCGCCATCAACATTGCCGTGATGGGCTTCGTGCTGGTCGAGGGCATTCTTTCCGGGCTGAAAAGCGCCCTGCCCGCAGGCATCGACGCCGGCCAGCTCAGGTCGCTTGCAGAGCGTATCGCTGCCGGCGGCGCGATCGACGGAGCGCAAGGCGCGCTCGACGTTCCGGCCGAAATCGTCCACGCAGCACTGGTCAACGGCTTCGCCTGGGTGATGCTCTATGGCGGCATCGGCGTGTGGATCCTGGCGGCGACCAGCTTCGCGCTGTTCGGGGCCGGCAAATCGGCTGATGTCACGAAAGCCGAAACGTCGGCAACCTGACGCCCGAGGGCCGGGCAATGGCGCCCGGCCTTAACCCTTCGGCGTGAACACCCGCACCGACTTCGGCCGAATGCGGAAATGCGCCGGTGTCCAGGTGACGAGCTCGCCATCGGTATTGACCGGCCGCGGCCGCTTGGTGCGGACGGTCACCTCGGTGGTCTTGAAGGCGCGCACGTCGTCCCACTGCCCTTGCGTGCCCTTGCGCAGGCTGGGCAGCAGGCGCAGCAGCCGCCACCAGTGGTCGACCTCGAGGCTGTAGAGATCGAGCCAGCCATCGTCGGCGGTAGCCGTCTCCTCGACCGTCATGCCGCCGCCATAATGGCGGCCGTTGCCGACCGAGACCTGCATGGTGTGGATCTCTTCGGTCGTGTCGTCATGGTCGACATAGGCGGTGAACAGCCGCGAGCGCATCAACAGCCGCGCCGCGACGATGCCGTAGCCGAGCGTGCCCCAGCGCTTCTTGGCATGTTCGGTGAGTTCGCCTGCCAGTTCGGCGCTGAAGCCTATGCTGGCGACGTTGAAGAACAAATGGCCGTTGACCTCGCCGAGGTCGACCGTCGTCTCGTGGCCGGCGGCGATCACTTCGGCCGCCTTTACCGGATCTGTGGGAATACCCATGGTGCGGGCGAAATCGTTGGCCGTGCCCAGCGGCAGGACGCCGAGCGTCAGGCCGCAATAGGCGAGGCCCGCCGCCGCATTGTTCAACGTGCCGTCGCCGCCGCCGACAATCGCCATGTCGAAATGGTCGGCGTTGCGCGAGATCAACTCGGAAGCGTTCTCATCCTTGCTGGTTGCCATCTCTTCGATGTCGAGACCGGCATCGACAAGCACCTGCCTGGCGGCATCGATCGAACCGCCGCCGCGGCGGGCGCGCGGATTGACGATCAGCATCGCACGCTTGCCTTTGGAGTGCTGCACGGCGCGTTTCTTGTGAATGACGTCGGTCAGGAGAGTAATCCCTGTGGTTGTCGAACGGACAGATCGAGCCCTGCCGACGCCATTTAGGGTGCATTCGGGCAGATTTGAAGGCAGAGGCCGCAATAAGCTTCAAGACAACCGAAAGTGATGGAGAGCAGTCCTGACGCGGCCCTGACGGCCGGATTAGGTGCCTCGCTGAACGGCCCGCCATCCCGCGATGATGGCTTCGGCGGAAGCCATTCCGGCTGCCTCGTCGATCAGCCAGGAAATGACGGAGATGCGCATCACCTCGCGGCCACGCCACTTTGCGCCGCCGGCAAAGACGGCGCCGTCGCGCTGGATGCGGGCAATGGTCGCCCTGGTCAGGTCGTCGCCACGCTCGTCGGTCTCGTCGGCACCAAACCGCACGAGCACCTGGTTGAACATGACGTCATTGAGCACCACGATCGCATTTTCGCTTCGCAACTGGTCGGCGATCAGGCGCGCCACGCGGCAATGCCGTTCGACCATCGCGGCGATCCCCTCGCGTCCGAGATGGCGGATGATCGCCCAGGTGGCGAAGCCCCGCGCCCGCCGCGACAGTTCGGGGACGAAATGGCTGGGGTCGCGCTCGCCTTCGCCTGCGGTGGGAAGGTAACTCGCCGCGATCGTCATGGCACGGCGATGCGCCTCGCTGTCGCGCACGATCGCGTAACCGCTGTCATAGGGCGTCTGCAGCCACTTGTGGCCGTCGGTGGCCCAGGAATCGCAGGTATCGAGCCCTTCGGCAAAATGGCTGAGGGAAGCAGCAGCCCGCGCCCAGCAGCCGAAGGCGCCGTCGACGTGGATCCACGCACCGATCCGGCGCGCGATCGGCACGAGGTCAGTGAAGGGATCGAAACCGCCAGTGTTGATCTGCCCGGCCTGAAGGATGGCGATGGCCGGTCCGCGCACCTGCGCCGCGCGTCGCGCGAAATCGTCGGGCAATATCCGGCCCTGGCCGTCTGTGGCGACGCGGATCAGCCGATCATGCCCCAGACCGAGAAACTGCAGCGCCGAAAAGACGGTGGTGTGGGCGTCGTCGCCGATCAGCACGGAAATCGGCGGCGCCCCGAACAGCCCGTTCGCTTCGACATCCCAGTCCGCGCGCCGCAACACCTCGCCGCGCGCGGCGGCCAGGCAGACGAAATTCGCGACGGTGGCGCCGGTGACGAAACCGACCGAGCTTTCGCGTGGCAGATCGAGCAGTTCGAGCAGCCATCGCGCAGCGACCGTTTCGGCCGCCGCGGCCGACGGCATGGCATGGTGGTTGCCGGCGTTCTGCCCCCACGCGCTCGTCAGCCAGTCGGCCGCCACGCCAACCTCATGCGAACCGCCAATGACCCAGCCGAAGAAACGCGCACCGGTTGTGGCATTGAGCCCGGGCTCAGCACGCACGGCGAGGTCGTCAATGACCGTTTCGGAGAACTCTCCCGTTTCCGGCAATGGACCGTCGAAGGCAGCCAGCGCGTCCGGGTAGCCATGCAGCGGGCGCTGCGGCCTGGAGGCGAGTTCCGACCTGTACCGGATGGCGTGCTCGGCGGCATGGCGCAGCAGGCGCCCGGTTGAATCCCCCTGCATGACAATCGCCTTCCTTGAAAGAGGTCTCATGCGCAGAATGCCGCAGAATACATTAGCTATCCAAGATATACATCCTGGGCCCTTCCCACAATCATGGCTTGTTATCTGTCGAGCTGCGGAAAATAGGGATCGGAGTAGATCCGCCGGTCGCGTTCCCCGGCCATGCAATCGACCGGAGCGGCCGCATCGATCCTGACGACGGGTAGCAAATCGGTGTCGCCGCTGACCTCGAGCACCAGCTTGCGCCGGATGGCCATTGCAAACTCCGACGCCGCACGGATCGGCAAGACGAACGAGCCCGGCCCGCCGGTGACGCATTCGGCATAATAGCGATCGAGTTCGGCGGCGGTGCGCGACGGTCGGATCAGGATCGGCAGGCCGTTGATGACGATGCCTTGCGCGACCGCCGCATCGCGCGCCCGAACCACCGGCGAGCCGAAATTGTTCGGCCCATCGCCCGAAATGTCGATGACCCGGCGCCAGCCCTCGGCGTCGTTGCGGTCGAACAGCGCCGCGCCATAGGTGACCGCGCCGGAGATCGAGGTCCCGCGAAAGCCGCTGAACGGCCGCGCCTCAAGCTTGGCCGCGAAAGCGGCGGCGCTCGTAGCGCTGTTGACGATCTCCCAGGGCACGACCGATTCTTCCCGCACGGTGCCGGCCCATTCGAAATAGGTGATGGCGACGCGGCCATGCTGGCCCGACATCACCGCGTCGATGAAATCGGGGTGACGCAGCGCCTCGACATAGCCGGCGCGCTGGAGCGTGAACTCCTCGAGATCCATCGAGCGCGACACGTCGACGGCCAGCACCAGCTCGACATCGACCGCGACGGCTGGCGCGGGCGCAGCCGCGGGCTTGGGCAATTCGCAGCCCAGGCACAAGACGATCGCCAGCGCACCCAGCATCGACGGACACCCCAACAGGCCGAGGAGTGTCGCGGCAATGGCGCCGGAATGGAAGTACCCCGGCTTCACCCCTTCGTGAGGTGAGGCTCAGCCACCGCGCTCGTCGCCGCGCCGCAGGGCAGGAAAGCCGCGCGTCGCGCCCGTCGGCGACAGCACTGGCACGAACACGCGGCGCGAGGCGCGCTGCGCCACCGGGATGCCCTGGTAGACGCGCTTCTGTGCCTCGACGACGATGACGCCGGAGAAGATCGGCCACAGGCGGCGGCCGGCGCGTTCGAACAGATGGTCGAAGCGCATCATCCATTTGCGCCGAGACGGCGGGAAATGCAGCGCGTCCGACCACGCCGAGACGGTGAAATTGGCCTCGCGCAGCAGCTCGTTGAGCTGGCCGGAGGAAAATGGCCGGCCGGTGCCGAAAGGCGTGTGCTCGAAGCGTGCCCAGACACCGCGCCGGTTGGGCACGACGATGACGATGCGCCCCGCCGGCGACAGCACGCGCCAGATCTCCTTCAGCGTCTCGCGCGGGCTTTCGGCGTGTTCGAGCGAATGGACGAGCAGAACCCGGTCGATGGAAGAATCGACCAACGGCAGTTCCTCGTCGAAGACGAGCGCCGTCGACGACGGCCCGTTCGCCGGCCACACGACGGCACCCTGCGTTGCCGGCATGAAGGCAAACACCCGCTCCGCATCGCTGCCGAAGCGATCGAGCCAGGGCAGCGTGTAGCCAAGCCCGACCAGCCGTTCGTTGGGCAGGCCTGCCCACACGGCCGACAACCCCATGGTGATCGACTGCTCGGCCAGGCGGCCGAGCGGTGTCGAGTAGAACGAACGAAGGTCGACGATGTCGGAATTCATGAGCGGAACGTAGACGCGCGCAACGCCGACTTCAACGACCCCGCCCCAATTGGGGTGACAGCGCCGGGCGCGCGCCCTATCGTCCTGCCAGAAGTGGAGTTTTGCGATGCCAGCCGAGATCAAGCTTTTCATGTGCCGCACCGACAATTTCGGTGCGCTGCTGCACGATCGCGAAAGCGGCGAGACGGCCATCGTCGACGCGCCCGAGGAGGCGCCGATCCTGGCGGCGATCGAGCATAGCGGCTGGACGCCGACGATGATCCTGACGACCCACCATCACGCCGACCATGTCGAGGCCAATTTGGCGCTCAAGCAGCGCTACAAGCTGCGCATCATCGGCCCCGAGGCCGAGCGCGAGAAGATCCCCGGCATCGACGACACGGTCGAGGAAGGCTCGGTGATCCCCTTCGGCAGCGAGACCATCGAGGTCATCGCGACGCCCGGCCATACCGCCGGCCATGTCTGCTATCACCTGCCGAAGTCGAAGGTCGCCTTCACCGCCGACACGCTGTTTGCGCTGGGCTGCGGCCGGCTGTTCGAGCGCCCGGCACCGGTGATGTTCGAATCGCTGAAGAAGCTCGCCGCCCTGCCCACCGACACGGTGGTCTATTGCGGTCACGAATACACGCTGTCCAATGCCCGTTTCGCGCTGACCATCGATCCGGACAATGCCGCGTTGCTGGCACGCGCCGAAAAGATCGAGGCGCTGCGCGCCGACGGCAAGCCGACGCTGCCGACGACCATCGGCGAGGAACTGGCCACCAACCCGTTCCTGCGCTGGGCCGATGCCGGCATCCGCAAGCATCTCGGCATGGAGAAAGCCTCCGACGCCGACGTGTTTGCCGAGATTCGCAAGCGCAAGGACAATTTCTGAGCATGCTGGCAGCCGAGATCATTGCCATGCTCGGCATGCGCCGGCACCCGGAGGGCGGCTGGTATGTCGAGACCTTTCGCGACAACCCGGAAGGCGGACCGCATGGCGCCCGCGGCAACCAGACGGCGATCTATTTCCTGCTCGAGCACGGCGACGTCTCGCACTGGCATCGGGTCAGGGACGCCGTCGAGATCTGGCATTTTCATGCCGGCGCACCGATAGAACTGAAGATCTGCCCACCCGGCGGCGAGGTCAGCGCAGCCGTGCTCGGCATCAACCTTGCCGTCGGCGAACGTCCGCAATGCGTGGTGCCGCCGGGCTGGTGGCAGACCGCGCGCAGCCTTGGCGACTGGACGCTGGTCGGCTGCACGGTATCGCCCGGCTTCGAGTTCGCCCAGTTCGAGCTGGCCGAACTGGGCTGGAAGCCGGGCTAGGCTCCTGCCCCGTCCACAGCCGCCTTCCGCCCGCCGAAGATCAGCGATTTGGCCGCCAGCACCGCACCTGAGGTAATGAGCACGCAGGCAGCGAGGATGCGCAAGCCTGGCTCGGCGAAACCGGCTGCGATCAGCACCAACGTCGACAGCAGCGGCGCGGCATAGCTCGCCGCCCCCAGCACCTGAATGTTGCCGCGTTTGACGCCGATGTCCCAGGCGTAGAAGGCCGCACCCACCGGCATCAGGCCGAGACCGAGCACGGCGAGCCACTGGCCGCCATTGGCCGGCAGCACCGTCTCCTCCAGCGCAAAGTGGCAGGCCAGCGACAGCACCGATGTCGCCAGGCAGAACCAGGTGACGATTGTCGTCGGCACCGCCGGAAAACGGCGCGACAGCAGCGAATAACCCGACCACAGGAAGGCGCAGGCGAAGGCCATGGCATAGCCGAAGCTGTATTGCGCATCAAAGGCCAGCCCACCGCCCTTGGTGACGATCAGGAAGGTGCCAGCAAGGCCGAGCAGCGCGCCGGCGATGTGATTCCAGCGTAGGCGTTCGCCCGGCATCAGGGCCGAGCCCAGGACGATGAAAAGCGGCCACAGATAGGCGATCAGGCTGGCCTCGACCGCCGGCGCGTTGCGCAGGGCGGTGAAATAGAAGAAGTGGTAGCCAAACAGGCCGGCGATGCCGATCACCCATACCTGCGGCGGGATTCTCTCGGCCTTCGCGGGCCTGGCCATGAACAGCCGGGCGACGAGGCCGACACAGGTGCCGATGGCGAAGGTGATGGCCGAAAGCAGGAAGGGCGGCACCGAGCCCGAGGCATCGGTCAGCAAGGCCAGCAGCGCCCACATGGCGACCGCCGTAAATCCGATCAAAGTCGCGCGCCCCACTCACCCCTCCCGGCGCGCAGGGCGCCTAATTGGTCGCTTCGAACCGCCGTGCCCTGACCGTGATCGTGCCGATCTCCGTGCTGACCGTGGCGTAGATGGGCGCATATACCCCGGTTTCGCCGAGCGGCGCAAACGTCACCATGATGCGGCTGCGGTCGCGCAGGAAGGTCAACGCCTTCTTGTCGGTGCGATAGCCCGAGATGGGCTGGAAACCCATGCGGCAGGTCACCGTCTCGCCGGAGAAGCCCTTGATCGACATCTTCTTGCGAGACACCTCGGTCAACCTGAGATCGGCGCGCAGTTCGCCGTCATACATCTTCACGGTGCGGCCGCAGACCTTGTCCAGGCTGGATGCCTTGATGACGGTGGCCGCGATCGGGTCGGCGACGGCGCGCAGGTCGCCCGCGCCGAGCGGAATCCAGGTCTTGCCGCGCTTCTTCGGCGGCGGCACGACCTCTGTGCGGCTGACATTGTCGCCGGAGAAACGGACATCAACGAGCGAACTGACCTTGCCCGAGACATAGTCGGCGCGGAAGGCGCGCGGCCGGGTGCGGCCACCCCCGAAACTGCCACGCGACGAGATCGTGCCGCGGGTATCGTCGAAGAATGCGGCAAGTCCGGCGCTGGAGACCTTGCCCTTGACCTCGTAGGATTCGCCTTCGTAGCTACTGTCGAATGTCGCCTTGGCGACGGGAATGCCGAGGAACGACAGCGAATAGTCGCCGCTGAAGGTTTTTGCCGCCGCGATCGAGAGCGAGGGAACCATGGCGAGGGCGAAAGCAAGCAGGATGGGTACGGGGCGCATGCCAAAACCTTAGGTCGGCCGAAATGTGCTTTCGGCCGTTGGCGTCCCTTGCGATTGGTTATAAAAGCAATTCCGGCCATTCTGTGGAGCTGGGGACAACGGCTGCAAACCGCAGCAAACCTCCCGGGGCGCTTGACGCGTCGGCGAAATGCAACTATGGAACGCCAACTTTTTCCATGAGGCCGCCTGACTGAGACCGCGCGCCACTATCGGTGCGTCATCGTCGCTTGGTCCGCCAGAACTGAAGGTAAGTAACATGTCCCGCGCTTGCGAACTCACCGGCAAAGCCGTCATGACCGGCAACAATGTGAGCCACGCCAACAACAGGACCCGTCGCCGGTTCCTGCCGAACCTGGTCAGCGTCACGCTGATCTCGGAAGCCCTGAACCAGAACGTGCGCCTGCGCATTTCGGCCAACGCCCTGCGTTCGGTCGAGCATCGCGGTGGCCTCGACGCGTTCCTGGCCAAGGCCGACGTTGCCGAGCTGTCGCAGCGCGCTCGTCTGCTCAAGAAGCAGATCGCCAAGAAGACTGCCGAGCAGGCCGCGGCCTAATCGACGAATCAAGGCGGGGGACGACCGCCTGGAGCCTCTGTGCGCCGCAAGGACGATAGAGGCTCCGACCAAATACGCCCGGGCATAGCCCGCAACGCTGGTTCCATTACCCAGGATAAAAAAATGAACTCCGGTTCAAAATATCTGCCCTTCGTGGCGGCCATGGCGCTTGTCGTCGTCGCTTCCAACATTCTCGTCCAGTTCCCGATGCAGGGACAGGTCGGATCGCTCGCACTTGCCGACATCCTGACCTGGGGCGCCTTCACTTATCCCTTCTCCTTCCTGGTCACCGACCTTGCCAATCGCCGCTACGGGCCGAAGCTGGCGCGGCGGATCGTTTTCATCGGTTTCATGACCGCGGTGGTCTGCTCGATCGTCATTCCGCCCGTCCTGTTCCGCTACGGCCTGATTCCGTTCGACACCGCGGCCGATCGCCTGGCCCGCATCGCGGTGGCCTCCGGCGCCGCCTTCCTGACCGCGCAGTTGCTCGACGTCACCGTGTTCAACTGGCTGCGCCGGCAGAGCTGGTGGCGCGCGCCGATCTTCGGCACGCTGGTCGGCTCGGTGTTCGACACGGCGATCTTCTTCGGCGTCGCCTTCGCCGCAGCTTTCGCCTTCCTCGGCCCCGAGGACGCGTTTGCGATCGAACCAGCACCGCTGTTCGGCGTCATGGCCACCGAAGCGCCGCGCTGGGTTTCCTGGGCCTTGGGCGACCTGATCGTGAAGCTGCTGATCGCGCTTTTCGCGCTGATCCCCTACCGGCTGATCGCCGCGCGCTGGAGCCAGCCGGCGCTGGCCGCCAACTAGACGGCCCTACCTGTCGATTCGCGTCGACAGGATGATCGACGACAGCGTGCGCTCGACGCCTTCGAGCGCACCGATGCGGTCGATCAGCATATCGAGGTCCTGCACCGACGGGGCCTCCACCACCACGATCATGTCGAAATTGCCACTGACCGAATGCAGCGTGCGCACCTCGGGGATGCGCCGCAGCACGGCCTCGACCGCAGCGGACACCTTGGGCAGCGCAGTCACCAATATGTGGGCCCGCACGAGATTTTTCTCGTAGTCCGGCGACAGCTTGACGCTGTAGCCCGCAATCACCCCGCGCTGCTCCAGCCGCTCGATGCGGCTTTGCACCGTCGTCCGCGACATGCCGAGCTTGCGGGCCAGCTCGGCGGTCGAAGCGCGTGCATTCTCGCGCAGCAAGGCAAGCAAAGCACGGTCGGCGTCGTTCGTCATTTCAGCAAATCTCTTCGGCGAATTGCCTAAATCATATCGGCTTTTCGGCAATATCGATACTGCCTTTCGACAGCGCGCAGGCATAGAATCCGCGCGAAATCCATTCGAAGGGGACAAGACCATGAAACAGATCGTTGTCGTAGGCGCAGGCAAGATCGGCTCGACCATCGCCGACATGCTGGCCGAAACCGGCGACTACAAGGTGACCGTGGTCGACCGCTCGCAAGCCCAGCTCGACGCGCTCGAAACCGGCAACGCCGTCGAAACGCTGAAGGTCGAGATCTCGGAGGCCGGCGCGCTCGACGCCGTGCTCGCCGGCAAGTTCGCCGTGCTTTCCGCGGCCCCCTTCCACCTCACCACGCGCATCGCCGAAGCGGCCGCCAAGGCCGGCGTGCATTATCTCGACCTGACCGAGGACGTTGCCTCGACCCGCATCGTCAAGGACCTGGCCGCCACTGCCAAGAGCGCGTTCATCCCGCAGTGCGGCCTGGCACCCGGCTTCATCTCGATTGTCGCCAACGACCTCGCCAAGCGCTTCGACACGCTGGAAAGCGTTCGCATGCGCGTCGGCGCCCTGCCGCAGTATCCGTCCAACGCCCTCAACTACAACCTCACCTGGAGCACCGACGGCGTCATCAACGAGTATTGCGAGCCTTGCGAGGCGATCGTCGAAGGCTCGCTCGTCGAGGTGCCGCCGCTCGAAGAGCGCGAGGAGTTCTCGCTCGACGGCATCACCTACGAGGCGTTCAACACCTCGGGCGGCCTCGGCACGCTGTGCGAGACCTACAAGGGCAAGGTGCGCACGCTCAACTACCGCACCATCCGCTATCCTGGCCATGCCGCGATCATGAAGGCGCTGCTCAACGACCTCGGCCTGCGCCACCGCCGCGAGGTGCTGAAGGACATACTGGAGAACTCGCTTCCGGCGACCATGCAGGACGTGGTGGTGATCTTCGTCACAGTCAGCGGCCGCAAGGGCGGGCGCCTGCTGCAGGAGAGCTATGCCAACAAGATCTACAGCCGCCAGATGGGCAAGATGGTGCGCAGCGCCATCCAGATCACCACGGCGTCAGGCATCTGCTCGGTGCTCGACATGCTGGCATCCGGCGCGTTGCCGCAGCAGGGCTTCATCCGCCAGGAAGACATCGCGCTCGACGCCTTCCTCGCCAACCGCTTCGGCCACAACTACGCCCAAGCCGGCACCGCGCACCTGGCGGCCTGAACGCCAGGCGCCTCACGGGGAGCATACCCCTGAGGCCACCAATTATGGGCAGCGAGGGGTTGGGGGACCCCTCGCTTTTTTTTGCCTTTGCGCATGCCTGCCTGTCAGATCGGAGCCATCGGCCCGAAGAAACCGATGATGCGCTCGATGCGCATACCGTCGGGCGTCAGGAAGGCGATGTCGACCCCATCGGGCAGCGGCGTGCCATCGGCCTCGACGACGCGCCAGCCGAAACGGGCAATGCCATGGTGGATGTCCACGGCACTGGTGCGAACGATCGTCGCGCCGGGACGGCCGGTTCGAACGGTCGCAATGTGGGCCAGCAATTCATCGACGCCGTTGGTGTTGGCACGCGGGTCGGTGTAGGTTGCCTTGTCAGCCCAGACGGATTTCAGCAGGGCCTTGCGCCGTCCCGGCTCGGGCTCGTTCCAGACCGCGCAACAGCGCTCGATGAGGCTGGTGACATCGGACGACATGGCCGGCTCCCGCATCGCAGGTGTCGACCATAGCGGAAAACCGCCGGTCAATCGCCGTGCAGAATGAATTCCAGGTAGAGATTGCGCTGCAGGATCGAGTGGTTGTCGTCGGAGATCAGCGACACCATCAGCGCGCCATCGCCACGCTGCCAGACATCCAGCCCTTCCATGTTGTCGATCTGGTAGCCCATGTTGGCTTCCAGCAGCACCTGGCCATCGGCGACCTTGCCCCTGGCGATGCTGTCCGAGGCGATGCGCCTGAGCCGCATCTTGACCCCCGAGGCCATCGAGAAGCTGCGCTCCAGCAGCAACAGGTCCCCGCCGGGCAGGAAAGCGCCGTCGGTGATGTCGAACTCGCCGTCGCGCTTGACGGTGAAGACACCCTTCTGCGGCCCTTCGATGATGGCGGCAAAGATGTTGCCGGTCGGATCGAGGCTCTTTTCCGACACCACCACCAGCCCGCCCTTCTCGGCGGAATAGGCGATGGTCTCGAACCCCCTGTTCTGACGCAACTCGTTGCGCGGCACCAGGAAGTCGAGTTCGCCAAGCGACGGCCCCATATTGGCGGGATCGATGCGGAACTGGGCGACGCGGTGCGTGCGCTCGAAGCCGACAGTGGCAATGCCATCCCGGACAGCGAGCCCTTCGGCGTCAGCCATCCACTTCTTCTCGATGGCACTGCCCGAGGCGTCGACCATCTGGACCATGCTGAAATTCTCGACACCCGCCGGCCGCGAAGCGCCATCGCGGGTTATCCGGCCGAAGAACCAGAAACCGGTGTCGGCGACGCCGATGAAATCGCTCCCCGGCTTGAGGAAGCGAAACGCCGACAGCGCGCCGAGATTGCGCGACGACGACGTCAGTTCCAGCCCGCCGACGAATTCCAGCGGGCCGAACATCTTCTCGTCCAGGCCGATCTGGAACCGCGCGATCGGGCGCGCGGAAATCTCGATGCGTTCTATGGCCGGCTGCTCGGCCCGCGACGAGGCGGCGAGCGTCGTCGACAGCGCAAGCGCGGCCAAGGCCGCGCGAGCAATGTGCCGCAAACGGGCCACCGACAGGATCATCCGGCGCGCCTGAAGCCGCCGCGGCGGTTCTCGCGGGCGCTCTCCTCGCCGAACAGCGAGGCCAGCTGCTCGGTCATGGCGCCGGCCAGTTCTTCGGCGTCGACGATGGTGACGGCGCGGCGATAGTAGCGCGTCACGTCGTGGCCGATGCCGATGGCCAGCAACTCGACCGGCGAGCGCGTCTCGATCAGGTCGATGACGGCGCGCAGGTGGCGCTCGAGATAGTTGCCGGGGTTCACCGACAGCGTCGAATCGTCGACCGGCGCACCATCCGAGATCATCATCAAAATCTTGCGCTGCTCAGGGCGCGCGATCAGGCGCTGGTGCGCCCACAGCAGCGCCTCGCCGTCGATGTTTTCCTTGAGCAGGCCCTCGCGCATCATCAGGCCGAGGTTGCGGCGCGAACGCCGCCATGGCGCATCAGCGCTCTTGTAGATGATGTGCCTGAGGTCGTTGAGGCGGCCGGGATTCGGCGGCTTGCCGTCCTTCAGCCACTTCTCGCGCGCCTGCCCGCCCTTCCACGCACGCGTGGTGAAGCCGAGGATTTCGACCGAGACCCCGCAACGCTCCAGCGTGCGCGCCAGGATGTCGGCGCAGGTGGCGGCAACGGTGATCGGACGGCCGCGCATCGAGCCGGAATTGTCGAGCACCAGCGTCACTACCGTGTCGCGGAACTTGGTGTCGCGCTCCTGCTTGAACGACAGCGGCTGCATCGGGTCGATGACGACGCGCACGAGGCGGGCCGGATCGAGATAGCCCTCTTCGAGGTCGAAGTCCCAAGAGCGGTTCTGCTGCGCCATCAGGCGGCGCTGCAAGCGGTTGGCCAGTCGGCCGACGACACCCGACAGATTGGCGAGCTGCTTGTCGAGGAAGGCACGCAGGCGATCGAGTTCGTCCTCGTCGCACAGCTCTTCGGCGCCCACCGTCTCGTCGAAACTGTTGGTGAAGACCTTGTAGTCGATCTCCCTCGGCAGGTTGGCGAAGGGATTGTCCTGGCGGCGTGCCTCTCCCGGCGTCTCCGAATCCGTGTCGTCGTCGTCGGACATGTCGTCGGACGTGGAGTCGGATGCTTCCATCTCGCCCGACGGCTCCTCGTCGGCCGAGGATTCGGCTTCGTCGGACTGCGACTGGTCGGCGCCCGAATCGTCCTCGCCGCCTTCCTCGCTCTGCTCCTCGCCTTGCGGCTGCTCGTCGTCTTGGTCCTCGTTGTCCTCTGTTTCCTGGTCGTCGCCGTATTCCTCGGCCATCTCCAGCGAAGCGAGCATGTGGCGAACCATGCGGGCGAAGGCCTGCTGGTCTTCCAGGCTGCCGAGCAGCCCTTCGAAATCGCCGCCGGCCTTGTCCTCGACCCAGTTGCGCCAGAGCTCGACCATGCGCTCGCCGCTCCTCGGAACGGGTTGGCCGGTCAGCTTTTCGCGCACCATCAGCGCCAGGGCTTCTTCGAGCGGCGCTTCCGACTGTTCGGTGACGTCGGCGAGATTGGCCTTGGCGTATTTGTCCTCGAGCATCGAGGAAATGTTCTGGGCGACGCCGGCCATGGCGCGGCTGCCGATCGCCTCGACGCGGGCCTGCTCGACGGCGTCGAAGACGGCACGAGCCTGCTTGCCCTCAGGCGCAAGGCGGGCGTGGATGCGGGTGTCGTGGCAGGCGCGCTTGAGCGCCATGGAATCGCCAAGACCGCGGGTGACGGCAATGTCGTTGGCCGACGCCTTCTTGGGCAGCTCAGGCAGGCGTGCGCGATTGCCGGCAAGCGCTGGCCGCTCCTTGGCAAAGGCCACTTCGAGCTCGTTGTCGCCCGAAATAGCGCGCATGGAAACGGTCACGGCGCGCTTGAAGCTGTCGACTTCCGAGCCCGCCTTCGATTTGTTGCGCGTGTTGTCGCCCGGCCCCGCCATCTGAGCCTGTTCTTATCCCAGCACGACGTTGGCGGCTGATTCGGGAAGGTCCTCGCCAAAGGCGCGCTGGTAGAACTCGGCCACGACGGAGCGCTCAAGCTCGTCGCACTTGTTGAGGAAGGTCAGCCGGAACGCCATGCCGACATCACCGAAAATCTCGGCGTTCTCGGCCCAGGTGATGACGGTACGCGGGCTCATCACCGTCGACAGGTCGCCATTGACGAAGGCCGAACGCGTCATATCGGCGACGCGGACCATCTTGTTGACGATCTCCTTGCCCTTGGCGTCGCGATAGTGCTTGGCCTTGGCAATGACGATGTTCACTTCGTTGTCGTGCGGCAGGTAGTTCAGCGTGGTCACGATCGACCAGCGGTCCATCTGCGCCTGGTTGATCTGCTGGGTGCCGTGATAGAGGCCGGTGGTATCGCCGAGGCCGACCGTGTTGGCGGTGGCGAACAGGCGGAAGGCCGGGTGCGGGCGGATGACGCGGCTCTGGTCGAGCAGGGTCAGGCGGCCCGACGATTCGAGCACGCGCTGGATGACGAACATCACGTCCGGGCGGCCGGCATCGTATTCGTCGAAGCACAGCGCGACATTGTGCTGGTAGGCCCAGGGCAGGATGCCGTCCTTGAATTCGGTGACCTGCATGCCTTCCTTGACCACGATCGCGTCCTTGCCGACGAGGTCGATACGGCTGACGTGGCTGTCCAGGTTGACACGGACCATCGGCCAGTTGAGGCGGGCTGCGACCTGCTCGATGTGGGTCGACTTGCCGGTGCCGTGATAGCCCGACACCATGACGCGGCGGTTGTAGGCGAAGCCGGCCAGGATCGCCATCGTCGTGGCCTTGTCGAACAGATAGTCCGGATCGATGTCGGGGACATGCTCCGACGAGGCCGAATAGGCCGGCACGACCATCTTAGAATCGAAGCCGAAGGTGTCTTTCACCGACACTGTCGTGTCCGGCAGGTTGGTGATGTCGCGATCGACCTTGTTCATAGCGTCTCCACGCGCGAAGCCTCAGCTACGCCGGCAATCGAAATTTTCTTCGGGGGCGGTCTTAAAGCCTTTTCCGACCAGATGAAAGTTGGAAAAAGGCCGCGGCCGCGGCTGGCTCAACACAATCCCGCTTGCTTGAGCACGCGATATGCCTGGAGCACATCCCTGAAGCGGTCCTCCGAACCGCGATCGCCGCCATTGGCGTCGGGATGGTGGCGTTTGACCAGTTCCTTGTAGCGCGCCTTGATGTCGGCGCCAGTGGCCTTCGAATCCAGCCCGAGCGTCTCCAGCGCCTTGGCCTCGAGGGGCTTGGCCTTGCGCTGCCGCGGCGCGCCGGTACCGCCGAACATGTTGTGCGGATCGCGCATGCGGTTGTAGTAGCCGGCTCGGCCCGAGCGCTGCTGGGCGAAATCGGGCGCCGAACGCGCCGACCCGTTGGAACCCATGGTCCAGGTCGGCCGGTGGCCCGTCATCGCCTCCTTCTGGAAGCGCGCGATCTCGCCATCGGCAAGGCCGGAGAAATAATTGAAGCCCTTGTTGTACTCGCGCACGTGGTCGAAGCAGAACTGGAAATACTCGCCTTCGCGCATGCGGCCGACCGGCGCCTTGTGCGTGCCGGGCTGCTTGCAGCCGTCCCACTGGCAGGCAGGCGCGCGCGACTTCACCTCCGCTTCCGGATCGGGCCGGACGCGGATCTTGTCGAAATATTTTGGGTACGGCTTCATCTGATCGTATTTACCGCCTCTTGGCGCGGCGAAACAAGAATTGACATTTCGAGGATGTTGGCCCTAACGCCTGATTTGCGGCCCAATTACGCCCGATGGCGCGGATGGCCGCAGCGACACATGTGGTGAAAGGCGAAACCGATGTCCATACAGGCGATGATCGAAGACAAGCTGAACAAGGCATTTTCTCCTGAACGGCTCGTCGTCCTCAATGAAAGCCACCTGCACGCCGGCCACCACCATGTCGACGGCGGGCACGAAGCGGTGTTCGACGGCTCCGGCGAGACGCATTTCCGCATCCGCATCGTCGCTCCCGGCTTCGCCGGCATGAGCCGCATCGACCGCCACCGCGCAGTCAACGACGCCCTCTCCGCCGAACTCAAGGCCGGCCTGCACGCGCTGGCGATCGAGCCGGCGGCACCTGGCGAAGCGACGCGCTGGTAGAAACTGCCCCTCGGGTGAAGCACGGCCCACGCCATGTCATCCGGCCGTCACATATATCCACTAGTCTGGATATATGGATGCAAGCGACACGATAGACGCGCTGGCCGCGCTGGCCCAACCGACAAGGCTGGAAGCCTTCCGCCAGCTTGCCGCCGCAGAACCCGACGGCATCGCCGCCGGCGACCTCGCGCGCCGGCTCGAGGTTCCCCAGAACACCATGTCGGCGCACCTCGCCATCCTGGCCCGCGCCGGCCTCGCCACAAGTGACCGTCGAGGCCGCTCGATCATCTACCGCGCCGACCTCCCTGCCCTGCGCCAGGTGCTGCTGTTCCTCCTCCAGGACTGCTGTGACGGCAGGCCGGAGATCTGCGCGCCATTGATTGCCGAATTGTCCCCCTGCTGCGCACCATCGGAGTGATGCCATGACCCACCGGCCCTTCAACGTGCTTTTCCTCTGCACCGGCAATAGCGCCCGCTCGATCCTCGCTGAGGGTATCCTGCGCAAGGATGGGGCACCTCATTTCAACGCCTTCTCCGCCGGCAGCCAGCCCAAGGGCAGCGTCAATCCCTTCGCCCTGAAAGTGCTCGAAAGCTACGGTTATCCGACCGACGGCTTCCGCTCGAAAACCTGGGACGAATTCGCGGTTGTGGATGCACCGGAGATGGATTTCATCTTCACCGTCTGCGACGACGCTGCGGGCGAAGCCTGCCCGGTCTGGCTCGGCCATCCCGCCAATGCGCATTGGGGCATCGAGGATCCGAGCCATGTCGAAGGCACCGACCTCGACAAGGAAGCGGCCTTCGTCACCGCCTTCAAATACATGCGCAACCGCATCAGGGCGTTCATCGCCCTGCCCATCGCCAGCCTCGACCGCATGGCGCTGACCGCGCATCTCCATGACATCGGCAAGATGGAAGGCGCGAGCACAAAGGCTGGCGATTCGGGCGAATGAGCACTTCGCTCCCGGGCCGACTCCTCGCCGAAGCATTGGGTACGGCATTGCTGCTGGCAACTGTCGTCGGCTCGGGCATCATGGCGGCACAGCTTGCGCAAGGAAATATCGCGCTCGCCCTGCTCTGCAACGCCTTGCCGACCGGTGCGATGCTGGTTGTGCTGATCACCATGTTTGGCGCAGTTTCCGGTGCGCATTTCAACCCGGCGGTCAGTTTCGTGATGGCGCTTGACCGACGGCTGGCGTGGTCGCTGCTCCTGCCCTACCTCGCTGCGCAAATGGGCGGCGCCATCCTTGGTATTTGGCTGGCACACGCGATGTTCGACCTGCCGCTGCTGCAGGTTTCGACCACCATCCGCACAGGCCCGGGCCAATGGCTCGGCGAAGCCGTAGCGACATTCGGCCTGGTGCTGGTCATTCTCGCCTGCGCTGCCCAGGCGCCTAAGACGACGCCCGCCGCCGTCGGCCTCTACATCTTCGCCGCCTACTGGTTCACCTCGTCGACGTCCTTCGCCAATCCTGTCGTAACGGTCGCGCGAGCACTGACCAACACTTTCGCCGGCATCGCGCCCGCCGATACCTCCGCCTTCATCGCGGCCCAAATGGCAGGGGCCATGCTCGGTCTGATCGCAGGAAGGATTTTGTGGCCGGGCGCTATTTCGACGGACGCGCTGCAGCCGTCTGCGGCTCCACCACCGCCGGCCTGATCCGGATCCGCGCCAGCCGGTTCTTGTCGCGCTTCATGACGATGAAGCGCTTGCCGTGGAAGGTGAACGCCTGCTTCTCCTCGGGAATCGACTGGGTCTCGTGAATGACGAGCCCGGCGATCGTCGTCGCTTCGTCGTCGGGAAGATGCCAGTCAAGCGCACGGTTGAGGTCGCGAATCGGTACGGTGCCGTCGACCACCACCGAACCGTCGGCCTCCTGCTTGACGCCCTGGACGTCGATGTCGTGCTCGTCGGCGATCTCGCCGACGATCTCCTCGATGATGTCTTCGAGCGTCACAAGCCCTTCGACCTCGCCGTATTCATCGACGACGATGGCGAAATGCGCCTTGCGGCGCAGGAAGGCGTTGAGCTGTTCCTGAAGCGTCGTCGTGTCGGGCACGAACCACGGCTTCGAGGCGACCTTCGGGACGTCGACCCTGGAGTAGTCGCCCTCGACGTCGTTGAGCGCCCGCAGCAGGTCCTTGGCGTGGACGACACCGACGATGTTGTCGAGCGACCCGCGCCACAGCGGCATGCGCGTATACGGGCTCTGCAATATCTCGCGCACCAGCGCCTCGGACGCGATGTCGGCATTGACCGAGCGCATGGCCGTGCGGTGGACCATGACGTCGGAGACTTCGAGTTCGTGCAGGTCGAGCAGGCCACCGACCTGGTCGCGGTCCTGCTTCACCACATGGCCTTCACGGTGGAATTCATCGACGGCGCCGCGCAGTTCGTCATGGGCGGAACGCTGCGGCGACAGTGCAATCAACTCATAACCCAGGGAAGCGAGCAGGCGATCGCGGAATGCCAGGACGGCAAGCATCAGCCCCCCGAGAATTGCCGCGACGATCCAGCCAGCGCTCATCCCGGGTGATTCTCCTTGAGAAAGGACACGACCTCGGATGCCGGCACGTCCTTGGCAATGAAGGACTGGCCGATGCCGCGGGTCAGGATGAAGGTCAGAGCGCCGCGCGACACCTTCTTGTCCTGGGTGATGTAGTTGAATAGCGCGTCCGCATCCGGCAGGCTGCCCGGAATGTCGGCCATGCGCCACGGCAGGCCCACGTCGCGCAAATGCGCCTCGACACGTGCCGCATCGTCGGGGCTTGCCAGGTTGAGGCGAGCCGAGAAGCGATGCGCCAGCGCCATGCCGATGGCAACGCCCTCGCCATGCACCAGCCGCGCACCGTCATAGGCGGTAGCGGCTTCGAGCGCGTGACCGAAGGTGTGGCCCAGATTGAGCAGCGCCCGGTCGCCGGTCTCGAACTCGTCGCGGGCGACGACATCGGCCTTGGCCCGGCAGGACTGGGCGATCGCCTCGATGCGAGCCGGACCGCCGGAAAAGACCTCCTGCCAATTATTTTCCAGCCAGGCGAAGAAGTCCGGCCGGTCGATGAGGCCATACTTGGCAACTTCGGCATAACCGGCGCGAAATTCGCGCAGCGGCAGCGTGTCGAGAGCCGCGGTGTCTGCCAGCACCAGCTTCGGTTGGTGGAAGACGCCGATCAGGTTTTTGCCGCGCGGGCTGTTGATGCCGGTCTTGCCGCCGACCGACGAATCGACCTGTGCCAGCAGCGAAGTCGGCACTTGCACGAAATTCATGCCACGGCGGACGATGCCCGCAGCGAAGCCGGTGAGGTCGCCGATGACGCCGCCGCCGAGCGCAATCACGGCATCGCCGCGTTCGAGACGGGCGGCGATGATTTGATCGACAACGGTTTCCAGCGAATCGAAGCTTTTGGTCTTTTCGCCCGCGGGCAGCTTGATCACGGCAGGCGGATTGCCAGCACCGGCAAGGCTTTCGACCAGCGCTTCGAGATGGGCGGCGGCGACGTTCTCGTCGGTGACGATGGCCGCGCGCGCCTTGGGCAGGCGTTTCTGGATCAGCTCCGCCCCGCGCGCGATCAGGCCCGGGCCGATCAGGATGTCATAGGCGCGGTCGCCAAGCCCGACTTCGACTGTGACGATGCCTGTCATTCGTGATCCTCCGAACCTTCCGATACGTGTATGCGGCCGGGCACGCCGAGATGGCTGCACAGCGCCTCGATCACCTCGCTGGCGATCGCTTCCTTGCGGTCGTCGCGCGTCGCAACCGTCAGGTCGGCAAGCCCATAGACGGGGTAGCGCTCGTCCATCAGCTTGGCGAGCACGGCGCGCGGATCGGCATTCTGCAGCAGCGGCCGGTTCTGCTTCTTGGAGACGCGCTCCATCAGCAGGTCGAGATCGGCCCTGAGCCAGACCGAGACGCCCTGCGCCGCAATGGCCGACCGCGTCTGCGCATTCATGAAGGCGCCGCCGCCAGTCGACAGCACCTGCGGGCCGCTTTCCAGGACCCGGCCGATGACGCGCTGTTCGAGCGCGCGAAACTCGGCCTCGCCATAGCGTTCGAACAGCTCGGGGATGGTCATCCGCGACACGCTTTCGATCTCGTGGTCGCTGTCGATGAAGCGGAGGCCGAGCACCTGGGAGACCTTGCGGCCGATGGCGGTCTTGCCCGCACCCATCAGGCCGACAAAGACGATCGAGCGCGCGCCGAGCCGTTCAAGCAGGGCCGCTGTCGAAGCGTCGGGAAATGGAGTCTGCACGTCGGGTGTCATGGCGTCCCTTTCGCCGGCGTATCGACATGAAAAGCCCCGTTGCGTCAAGCGCAGGGCACCAAACGCACCCTTGAATTGCAAGGAACGGCGTCCCATAAGGGCACAGGATAGGACAGACGGGCAAACACATCGATGCCGACACTTTTCCGGTTCCTTGTCACGCTCGCCGTTCTGGCGGGCATCGGCTACGGCGCGATGTTCGCGCTGGTGATGTTCGTCGAGCCCAAGAAGGCCGAGATCACCATCCGCATCCCGCCGGAAAAGCTCGCGCCGAAGCAATGAAAAGCGGCGCGCGCATCGAGGCCTTCCTCGAAATGATGAGCGCCGAGCGCGGTGCCGCCGACAACACGCTGGCCAGCTATCGCCGCGACCTCGAAGACGCCTCCGAACATCTCGGCGGCCGCCTCGCCGATGCGGATGCCGCCGGCATTCGCGGCTATCTCGACGACATCGCCAGCCGCGGCTTCGCCACCACCTCGCAGGCACGCAAGCTGTCGGCACTCAGGCAATTCTTCCGCTTCCTCTATGCCGAGGGGCTGCGCAGCGACGACCCCACCGGCATCCTCGACAGCCCGAAGAAGGAACGGCCGCTGCCCAAGACGATGAGCGAGGGCGAAACCGGACGATTGCTCGACCGCGCGGCAGCAGAAGCGCAAGCTCCCTCCGGCGATGAGATACCAGGCGCGACGCGGATGCATGCGCTGGTCGAAGTGCTCTATGCCACCGGCCTGCGTGTGTCCGAGCTCGTCAGCCTTCCGCTGACCGTGGCGCTGCGCGACGAACGTTTCTTTGTCGTCCGCGGCAAGGGCGACAAGGACCGCATGGTGCCGCTATCGCCCAAGGCACGCGAGGCGATGCGGCGCTGGCTGGTGAAGCGCAACAGCGATCCCAAACTGGCCGAAAGCCTGTTCCTGTTCCCTGCTGCGTCCGACAGCGGCCACCTCCCCCGCCAGGTTTTTGCTCGCGATCTCAAGGGACTGGCCGCACGCGCCGGCATCGCCTCGGCAAAAATATCGCCGCATGTGCTGCGCCACGCCTTCGCCAGCCACCTGCTGCAGAACGGCGCCGACCTGCGCGCCGTGCAGCAATTGCTCGGCCATTCCGACATTTCGACCACGCAAATCTACACGCATGTGCTCGAGGAAAGGCTGTTGAAACTGGTCAACGAACATCACCCGCTTGCCGATTAAGGTCCATATCGCTATGTGAGTGCCACGTTCCACTGGCGCGGCGCCGCAGTTTTCGTGCCCCGGTGCCTATTTTTTTCAGCGTGGTAGTCCGCTCGCCAATGTACAATTACCTCGATTTCGAAAAACCGGTCCAGGATCTCGAAGGCAAGATTCTCGAGCTCAAGAAGCTCGCCGAGAATGGAGAGGCCGTCGATGTCGGCGACGAGATCAAGCGGCTGGAGAAGCGTTCGCGCGACGCGCTGCGCGACGCCTACAAGGCGCTGACCCCGTGGCAGAAGGTCCAGGTCGCACGCCATCCCGACCGCCCGCATTGCCTCGACTACGTCAGGGCACTGTTCACCGACTTCACCACGCTGGCCGGCGACCGCAATTTCGGCGAGGATGCCGCCATGGTCGGCGGCTTCGCCCGCTTCCGCGGCGAACCGGTGCTGGTTCTGGGCCAGGAGAAGGGTTCCGACACCAAGAGCCGCCTCAAGCATAATTTCGGCTCGGTCCGCCCCGAGGGTTACCGCAAGGCCGTGCGCCTGATGGAAATGGCCGACCGCTTCAAGATTCCGGTCGTCATGCTTGTCGACACCGCGGGTGCCTATCCCGGCGTCGGCGCCGAAGAGCGCGGCCAGGCCGAAGCCATCGCACGCTCTACCTCCGCCTGCCTCGGCCTCAAGGTCCCGTCGATCGCGGTCGTCATCGGTGAAGGCGGCTCGGGCGGGGCGATTGCCATCGCCACCGCCAACCGCGTCTTCATGCTCGAACACGCGATCTATTCGGTGATCTCGCCGGAAGGCGCTGCCTCCATCCTGTGGCGCGACACGACGCGTTCCAAGGACGCGGCCACCAACATGAAGATCACGGCTCAGGACCTGCTCGGCCTCAAGATCATCGACCAGATCGTCGACGAACCGCTCGGCGGCGCACACCGCAATGCCGAGGCGGTGATTGCGGCCACCGGCGACCTGATCGCCAAGACGCTCAGCGAATTTGCCGGCTCGAACATCGATTTCCGCGAACACCGCCGCGAGAAATACCTGGCCATCGGCCGCAGCCTCTGATTGCGCACAATGTGGCCCGGAGCGGGCCACATCTCCGTTTCGCCACAAAATTGCCGCCTCGCCGAGTTCAATGAACTTGCCGTGATTTTGCGCGCGTGGGACGGGCCAGGAACTTGCGGTAAGGAATTTTCAAGGTTAACGACCCTAAGGTCGAAGCAGTATCAGGACGGGCCGGCCGGAGGCGTGAATGCGCCGTGGCCGCAAATGAGACGACATTAGCAACGATGATCGCCAATATCGCACGTGCCGGATTGCTTGTCGCCGCTCTCGCAGTGGCCGGCTGTTCGGAATCCTCCGTGACCGACTTCGTTCCCCAGCACGCCAACCGCCAGCTGTCGCCCAAGATCCTTGCCGAGATGAAGGCCAAGGGCATGAGCCGCAGTTCGCCTGTGCTGGCGCGCGTATTCAAGGAAGAGGGCAAGCTCGAAGTCTGGAAGCAGAAGACCAGCGGCCGCTACGACCTGATTGCCAGCTACGACATCTGCAAGATGTCCGGCAAGCTCGGCCCGAAATTCACCGAGGGCGATCGCCAGTCGCCGGAGGGCTTCTACACCGTGCGCCCGGGCCAGATGAACCCGAACTCCAGCTACCATCTGGCGTTCAACATCGGCTATCCCAACAGCTATGACCGCGCCAACGGGCGCACCGGCTCAAACCTGATGGTTCACGGCGCCTGTTCGTCGTCAGGCTGCTTCTCGATGACCGATGCTCAGATCGAGGAGATCTACGCCTTCGCACGCGACGCGTTCAAGGGCGGCCAGACCGAGTTCCAGGTCCAGTCCTTCCCGTTCCGGATGACCGCAGCCAACATGGCGCGATACCGCAACGATCCGAACTACCAGTTCTGGGCGATGCTCAAGGAAGGCTACGACCACTTCGAGATCACCAAGGTGCCGCCGAAGGTCGACGTCTGCGAAAAGCGCTACGTCTTCAACCGCATTCCCGAAGGTGCCGCCACCTTCAATCCGACGGGAGCCTGCCCTGCCTATACCCAGCCGCAGGCGCTGCAGACGGCCTACCAGTCCTACAAGACCAAATACGACAGCGCCTTTGCCGGCGCTGCCGGTGGCGAGGCCCCCAAGCCGACCATCGCCGGCATCAAGGAAGCCAATCTGGTTTCCGATTGGACCAAGCGCCGCGCCCGCGGCGAGCGCGTGACCATGGAACCGCCGGCCATGGCGCAGGACGGCACCGTCGTGCAGACGACCTCGCGCATGGGCCGCATCGATTCGGCCGAAGGACGCCGGATGGCGGCGCTCGACGCCGAGCGGGCTGCCAAACAGAAGGCCGCCGAGGAAAAGGCTGCCGCCGCTGCTGCCGCAAAGGCCGCCAAGGCTGCCGCGCAGCAGCAGGCCATTGCAGCGGCGGCCGCTCCGGCACCTGCCCCTGTGGCCGAAGCCCCAGCGCAGGCAGCCCAGGCAGCGCCCGCAGAAGAGGGCGGCGCTGCCAAGCTCAAGAAGCGGCTGCTCGGCATGTTCGGCAGCTGAGCGGGCGTGAGCGAAACAGCCGATATCTACGATCTCAGGGGGTTGAATTGCCCCCTGCCCGTGCTGAAGGCCAAGCGCCGCCTCGCCGACATGCCGACCGGCGGCCGACTGTGGGTCGAAACCACCGACCCGCTCGCCGTCATCGACATTCCCGCCTTCTGCCAGGACGCCGGCCACCGGCTGGTCGAGACCAAAGCCGTCGAAGGCGGCCACCGCTTCCTGATCGAACGGGCCGGCTGAAGCCTGGATTCTACGCGTCCTTCGAGGCTCCGACAGGGCGCAGCTACCGCCCGGCGATGGCCAATGGGTTGTTCTCCATCGCCTCGCGATCGGGCGTGTCGATCGTCGGCTTGTTGACGAAGGCGGCGAACAGCCGCTGGACGTAGTCCTGCGGCAGGTCGATGCCGATCAGCACCAGGCGGGTACCTCGAACCGCGTCGGGCCATGCCGGCAGGCGAGCCGGCGGATGCAGCATCTTCTGCACACCATGGATGACCAGCGGCCGCGACGGATCTTCGGCAAGCTCGACGATGCCCTTGATGCGCAGCAGCTTGTCGCCCTGGGTCGAGAGCAGCAGATCGAGGAACATCTCGACGGTCGCGAACGGCAAGGCGCCGGCATAGACCAGCGACAGCGAACCGACGCGGGCATCATGATGATGCGCGGCATGGTCGTGGCCGTGATGGTCGCCGGGACCGTGGTGATGGTGGTGGTCGTGCGCTGCCGCCTCGCCCAGCCAGCGGCGTACGTCGGCGGTCTTGGCCGCGGGATCGTAGAGGCCGCATTGCAGCAGCCGGGCAACCGCGGCCCCTTCCACTTCGCGCAATTCAGCCCCCGGATTGAGTCGGGTGAGCCTGGCCTTGAGGCTTTCGAGCCAGTCGGCGTCGTCGACGAGGTCGGACTTGGTGAGCACGATGCGGTCGGCGACCGCCACCTGCTTGACCGCCTCGACATGGGCGTCGAGGCTCGCCGAGCCGTTGACAGCGTCGACGACCGAAATGACGCCGTCGAGCCGGAAGGCATGGATCAGCGCCGGATGACCCATGATCGACTGCAGCACCGGCACCGGATCGGCAAGACCGGTGGTCTCGATCACCACCCGCGCCAGGCGCTGGATGCGTCCGGTCTGCAGGCGGTCGACCAGATCGGCAAGCGTGTCGACCAGTTCGCCGCGCACGGTACAGCACAGGCACCCGTCGGACAAATCGATGACGCCGTCCGAAGCCTTTTCGACCAGCAGATGATCGATCGCGACATCGCCGAACTCATTGATGATGACGGCGGTGTCGGTAAGTTCGGGATCCTTCAGCAGCCGGTTGAGCAGCGTCGTCTTGCCAGCGCCGAGAAAGCCGGTCAGCACCGATACGGGGATCGGAAACGCGGCCTGCGGGTTCACGAGCGGACCTGGGCGGCGCCAGAGACGAGCGGTGCGGCACCCACCGGCGCAGGCAGGTCGGGGCGCCATGTCGGCAGCGGCACGTCGGCATAGTCGACAAGGTCACGATCACCGAGCGCCTTGGGCTTCGGCCCGGTGGCGCCGCCCAGGCTGACGGTCACCCAGTTCCGCTGGCGCGTCATTTCCGGGATGATCGAGACTTTTTCGGGCGCAGCACCCGCTTCGGTCGGCACCGGGCCGTCGGAAGCGACGTGCTTGGACTTCTTGGAGCAGACCTCTTCGCGCATGTTGGTCGCAAGGTCGCGGTTGTCGCCATAAGGCGCCAGCGTGCCGACTGTCACCGAGCTGACGCCGGTGCGGCCAAAACCGCCCTGCAGCATCTTGGCGGCTTCCTCGGCGCGGTCGTCGGGCGACGTCGCGCCCAGGACGATCGCGGCGAGCGTCCTGCCGTCGCGGTTGGCCGAGGCGATCAGGTTGAACCCGGATTCGCAGACGAAGCCGGTCTTCATGCCGTCAGTGCCGGGAAAGCGCCCGACCAGCGGATTGAAATTCTTGAGTTTCGCCTTGCCGGCGACGATGCCTTCGATGTCGAAATAGGAGGCGTATTGCGGATATTCGAGGCGGATCGCCCTGACCAGGATCGCGAGGTCGCGCGCCGTCGTGTACTGGTCAGGGTCGTGCAGGCCGTTGGCATTGACCCAGTGGCTGCCCGACATGCCCAGGCGCTGCGCCTCGGCGTTCATGCGCGCGGCAAAGGCCTCGGTCGTGCCGCCGACATTCTCGCCGATGGCGGCGGCGACGTCATTGGCCGACTTGACCATGATGATCTTCAGCGCGTTGTCGAGGGTCAGCACCGAGCCGGGCTTGTATCCCATCTTGGCCGGCGGGAAGGCCGCCGCCTTCTTGCTGATCCGGATCGGCGAATTAAGCGCCAGCTCGCCCGCCTGCACGGCACGGAACGTCGTGTAGGCGGTCATCAGCTTGGTCAGCGACGCCGGATGCCAGCGCAGGAACGCATCCTGGTGCTCGATCACGGCGCCCGAATTAACGTCGAAGAGCATCGCTGGATTGGCAGCGGCCGGGGCTGCGCCGAGCGCGGTTGCGGCCGCAAGACCGAGGAGCATGCTTTTGACGAACTGCATCTTCATCATCAAATCCGAAATCGCCTCTTGCCGACCATAGCCGGCCGTCCATAAGATTTCCGTAAACCGGGATGACAACGCGCTGGCCGGTACCAAAGACCATGGCCACGGCGTCGCCGCAGCTGCTAAATAACGTATGTGACGCCAAGATGGCAGAGCTTGCGCGATCACAATTGCGAATCCGGACTTCTGGTCCAACAAACAGACAAACAGGAAGTCGAGACCAACATGCCGATCCTGAAACGAGCCGCCGAAATGCAGGAAGAGATCGCCGGCTGGCGCCGCCACCTGCACCAGAAGCCGGAGCTGAATTTCGACGTCTTCGAGACCGCCGACTTCGTCGTCGGCAAGCTCAGGGAGTTCGGCTGCGACGACATCGTCACCGGGCTCGGCAAGACCGGCGTCGTCGGCATCATCAAGGGCGGCCTCGGCAATGGCACCACGATCGGCCTGCGCGCCGACATGGACGCGCTGCCGATCGAAGAGATCACCGGCAAGCCCTATGCGTCGACCGTGCCCGGCAAGATGCATGCCTGCGGCCATGACGGCCACACTGCCATGCTTTTGGGCGCCGCCAAATACCTCGCCGAGACGCGCAATTTCGCCGGCTCGGTCGCCGTCATCTTCCAGCCCGCCGAAGAGGGCGGCGGCGGCGGCAACGAGATGGTCAAGGACGGCATGATGGAGCGCTTCGCGATCGAGAAGGTGTTCGGCATGCACAACATGCCGAGCCTGCCGGTCGGCCAGTTCGCCATCCGACCGGGCGCGATCATGGCGGCCACCGCCGAATTCACCATCACCGTCACCGGCAAGGGCGGCCATGCCGCCATCCCGCACCGCGCCATCGACCCCATCGTCGCCGGCAGCCAGCTGGTCGCAGCACTGCAGACCATCGCCTCGCGCGCGACCGACCCGGCCGAGGCGATCGTCGTTTCGGTGACCAAGTTCATCGCCGGCTCGGCCTACAACGTCATTCCCGAGCACGCCACGCTCGCCGGTACCGTGCGCACGCTGAAGAAGGAAGTGGCCAAGCTCGCCGAGGAGCGCATGAACGCGATCTGCCGCGGCGTGGCGGAAGCGACGGGCACCGAGATCAAGCTCGACTACGACGCCAACTACCCCGTCACCGTCAACCATCCCGAGGAGACGGTGTTTGCCGGCGACGTCGCCGCAAAGGTCGCCGGCGAGCCGCAGGTGCATCGGGCGATCCAGCCGCTGATGGGCGGCGAGGACTTTTCCTACATGCTCGAAGCCCGCCCCGGCGCCTTCATCTTCATCGGCAACGGCGACAGCGCCAACCTGCATCACCCCGCCTACGACTTCAACGACGAGGTCATCCCGCACGGCGTCAGCTACTGGGTGCGGCTGGCCGAAACGGCGCTCGCCGCCTAAGGAAAGTCACCAGCCAGCGGCAAGCGCATTGGCCATTTTGCTGCTGGCGCCGATGTTCGGCAAAAACCGTTGGCGAATCCGCCGGAAGCCGCTATGTGTGCAGCCGAGTGGTCCCGTAGCTCAGTAGGATAGAGCGGCAGATTCCTAATCTGTAGGTCACAGGTTCGATTCCTGTCGGGATCACCACTCAATCCATTGAAATGGCTGGTCAAACTGCGCTTGAAGCCGAGCATCGGCAGCAGCGATCAGAGAGATCTCGGCAAAGGCCAGAATCCCGCCAGGCGTCTGCCAGCTCCGGCATCAATGCCTACCGACCGTTTCGCCGGCAGGAGACGATGGACAGAAAGCGGATCGGCAGCTTGGTCAGGCGATCAGGTCCATGAACATTCTCGGCATCGAAAGACAGGCTGTCCCCCGGAACCAGGTGGTAGAGGTCCGAGCCGTGCCGAAAGGTCATTTCTCCGTCCAGAAGATAGAGAAATTCCATCCCTGCATGGCGCAAAAGGGGAACCTTGTCAGTGGCCCTGGCCAGGGTGACGAGGTAAGGCTCCATGACGACGTCGTTGGAACCGTCTTCGATGTAGCCGAGCAGGTCGTGATGATGCCCGACACGGATATCGCCATGCTCCATGTGCACACCCATTCCCGATCTTACGAACAGCGCTTTCTGCTGAAGGTCCTCGAAGGGCCTCAACAATGAGGTGAGTGGAATGCCCAGCGCTTGAGACAGCGCCTGCAACGTCGACAGCGACGCGGATATGATCCCGTTCTCGATCTTGGACATCATGCCGAGCGACAGTCCCGCGGCGCGCGCGAGTTCCACCAGCGTCATGCCGAGTTTCGTGCGGCAGGCCCTGACCTCTCGTCCGATCGACGCCTCGAGATAATTTCCCGCCGAGTATTGCCTGGCTTGCACGTCGCTCCACAAGGCCGGCGGCACACGGCGGCGCTCCCTCAGGTGAACGCACAGGTCGGAGGCTGTCCCTTTCACCTGATACCTCCAATCGACACAGCTTTGACGTCGGCACCGGGAAGTTCGCCGCACGCTTCGTTTGCGCGGCTTGCGCGCTCCATCTTTTGGCGGAGCTCGATCACCGGCGAACGCATCGGAACCTCGATATCCGACCAACGCAGCTTGCTTCCCTGCGCCACAGGCGACTTGAGGCGTACGTTGCTGGCCAGGGCGACGGGCAGATATCCCATTTCGATGCTGCGGGCGGACGTCGTCAGCTTGCCCCAGACACAGAAACCGCCTTCCCCATCGAGGACTTCGCCAACGGCCAGGTCGCGTTTTGCGACGGCGACAACGTCCGCGCGGAACCTGGTCGGTGCACCCGTGGGTTCATGGCGGATCGCCATGCTTGCAACCGATATGCCGAGTTCAAGGCCAATGAGGTGGAAGGGCTTGTACATGCAGGCAAAGCGCCCGCTGGCATCGGTGGTGAGCCCGTACTCGCTGAAGCAGCGCGCGACATAGGCAGACGGCGCTTCGAACACGGTGAACACGCCCCATCTCAGATGGCGCGGCACCTCGCTTCCGTCGTCAAACATCGAGGAGACCACCTCCACACGCCCTGCTCCGCCACCCTCGCCAGCGATCGGCTTGAGCAGTTCCGCCAGATCTTCGACTCCACAGGCGGGAAACCGCAGCCCGTCGACCGGAGCATCCAGTCCGGTCGCATTCGCCACGGCCGCCATTTCCAAAGCCGACTTCGTCCCATCCAGGAACGAGTTGAACATCTTCGGATTGAGGCGGCCGAGCCGGGCTTGTTCCGGCGTCAGATTGTAGTGGTCCCAAACCGTCTCCGGCGTCGAGGCATGATAGTGCAGCCGATGCTTGGTGCCCTTGCCTGCAGCGACCACATTGAGCCCGGCAGTGCGCGCCCAGTCGACCATCTCGCAGATCAGGGCGGGCTGATCGCCATAGGCCAGCGAATAGATGACGCCCGCCCGTTCGGCCTCCCTGGCCAAGGCGGGCCCCACCAGGGCGTCGGCCTCTACATTGACCATCAGGACATGTTTCCGGAACCGAAAGCACTCCAGCGCGTGCATCGCGCCGGCGACCGGGTCGCCTGTTGCTTCGACGACGATGTCCACGAAGGGGCTGCTGATCAGGTCAAGGGGATCTTCGGTCACCCCAACGCGTTCTTCGCGAACGGCGTCCTCGATCCCGCGCCGGCAGATCATCTCCTTGGGATGGCCGGTGACGGTGATCGCAGCCTCGGCATTCGCCAGCGAGATGTCGGCAATCGCGACGAGTTGAAGACCGGGGGTGCGCAGGCATTGCGAGACGAACATCGAACCGAACTTGCCGGCGCCGACCAGGCCGATGCGAATGCTGCGCCCTTGCGTTTCGAGGGCGCGGAGCTTGGCGTGCAGGTTCATCGCGCATCTCCGGATCATGGGCAGTCAGGTCGGGGTGGGGCGGTGCTGCAGGCAGATGACGTGTCTGTCGGCACCGGCAATTGCCTCGGATGCCGGCAAGACCCGGCATCCGAGGGCAAGGATCGTCAGCGCTGATAAGCGGCCTTGGCGACCATCGTTCGCGTCGACAGGGCCCAGAACAGCAGGAAGCTGCTGGTGACGGTCGCAGGCGCCGAGAGCAGTTCCATGTGCGGAATGGCAAGCAGCACGATGCCGATGCCAACCGCCCCGAACCAGGCGACCATCCCCGGAGCATAGTAGGCGGGGAAATCGTCGTCCGGCCGCGCGGCCTCTTCGCCCGTGCCGTCATGATGCCCGCACAGGATGTAGGCAAGCGCGACGCCGACCCATGCGACCACGAATATCCCCTGATAGGCGAGCGCGACGAGCAGGTACTGGAAGATGTTCGCGAGCATCACGAAGTAGACGATGACGCCGACGATGACCGCCCAGACGTATTTCGGCATTTCCAGCTTGAATACCAACCGGAAAAAGGCCTGCATGTTGACCGTCGACAGATAGAAATTTGTCGTGTTGATCCGGGTCTGGCTGATCCACACGAACAGCAGCCCGAGCGCGCCCATCATCACGATGAGAGCCTTGACGACCGAGACTTCCGTCGTCGCACCCTCGAGCGGGATCGTCTGCACGAGGAAGATGCCGACGAGACCGTTGACGAAATAGGTAAGGGTGTAGAACGGCAACCCGAAATTGAAGATGGCGTGGTAGTTTTCGTCCTCCTTCTTGCCGAAGCGGGCAAAGTCGAAGGTACACATCATCATCCACCAGACCCCCATGAAGGCGACGAAGACGTTGATCCAGCCATAGGGCGGGGCGCCGCCTTCCGGCGTCATGGTGAGCCAGGCATTGCTGTAGCCATAATGCGAGACGGCGTAGATCACCGTACCCATCAGGCCGAGCAGATACAGCGGCAGAAGGTAGCCGTTGAATTTGTCGAGCCAGTGCTGGACGCTTCCGAGGATCAGCGGCACGCTGTATATGCAGACGATCAGCGCCGCGACCGCGAAGGTCAGGCCTTCAAAATAATAGGTCGCCGCAGTGGCGATCACCGAGCCTTCGAACACGGCGTAGTAGATACTGCTGACGGCGTAGATGAACGTGGCGATCGCGGATCCGTAGCGCCCAAACAGCAACCTGGAGAACAGCGAGACCGACAATCCCGAGCGGATCGCGTAGCGGGTTATCACGGCATTGATCGCCGAATACGAGATAACCGTCAGCACAAGGCCAATGATCGTATTGGCCGTACCATATATCTCGGCAAGTGTTGCCGAGATGATCAGAAAGAACATTGCGCTGCAGATCGCCCAAAAAGCCATCGTAAGATTGAGCTTCGGCATACGGCCACTTGGCGGAACAGGCCTTTGCGAATAGTCCAATTCGCCGGCGACGTCGAGACTTCCAGACATGGTTCCTCCTCCAGATTATCTTTTGATTGCACTCCATTAGCTAAGAAGGCAGCAAGCTCGGGACCGAGCTTGCTGCCTTCTGCAGTCATGCGACCTTGAGTGTCGCCTTGGTGGTCTGTCCGGCGCTCCAGTAAGGTACCGTCCGGCGCTTCAGCATGTTGCGGAACTCGGCAGTCGTCTCGGGAAGAAGCTCACCCGAGCCCCAGTCGACGATGACCCCGTATTGCCGGATCAGATCGAACATATCGAGTTCACTTGCCCGATAGCGTGCCGCGATCTTCTCTGCGTCCTCGTTCAGCCAGTCCCTGCGGTGCGATGCGATCCTGGCGCGTTCGGCAAGCGTTGCCTGTTCGTCCAGCTTGTACTCGTTGAGATCGGCATCGACCTCGTGGACGACGACGCCGTAGTCCTTCTTGGCGCGCCCGATGGAGACGTAGCCTTCGATCACATCGTTCAGCACGCTTTCGATATCGCGCTTGAGAGGATCGCCAAGGCCACCGCCGCCTGCCGACGGGCGTTGGACGGTGTCGCCCTGCTGCAGCGGCACGCCTGAGAAGAGCGAGCCGAGATAACGCTCGCCTTCCTGGCCCTGGTTGATCCACACGCCGTGAGGAATGGACGGCAAGCCGCCCCACAGGCCCCAGGTGATCGAACGCTCGCGGTCGCAGCAATACGATACCACGGTGCGTTCGCAGGCGTAGAGCGTGCCGCCTTTCTGGACGCCGAGGCCGCCGCGGAACTCGCCTGGACCGCCTGAATCGACCATCAGTTCGTGGCAGGTGGTCAAGACGGGTGAAAGGCGCTCCTGCCCTTCGAACGGCTGCGTGCCGAGCTGGACGCCGAACACCGGACCTGTTGCAGCCCAGCCGTCACGGCCGTTGCGCGCGCCCCAGCCGCCGACCATCCAGTCGTACCACATGAAGTAGGGCTTGCCTTCGTGGCGGGTGTCGCGGCCACCGATCAGCAGGTAGTCGAGATTGAAGGTGCAGGCCATGGCACGCTCGGGCAGGACTTCTGCCCACAGCTCGAAGACCGCATTCATGATCTTCTCGAACGGACCCGAGGCGAAGCCGGCAACCGGCGTCGGCCATTCGGCGTTGACGACCGACCCCAAGGGACCGGCATCGACCGTCACCACGCGGTAGAAGCCGGAGTTCATCGGAATGTCGGGCGACTGCATCTTGGTTCCGGCGACCACGGCAGCGAATGCGCCGCCGTAGCAGCAGTTGAGGAACGAACCGACGGACTTGGGATGCGACCCGGTCAGGTCGTAGTGGACGCGGTCGCCGTCGATCGTCATCTTGACCTTGATCGGGACGAGCCCTTCGCCCTCGTCCGGGTCCACGTCGATGTAGTCGATGGTTTCCCAGGTGCCGTCCGGAAGCTCCGAGATACGCTGACGCGTCATGTCCTCGACGTAGTCCTGGACCTCGTTGAACGACTTCTTGATCGTTTCGACGCCATACTTGTCGCACAGGCGCTGGACTTCGCGCTCTGCAAGCCGGCAAGCTTCCGACTGGGCCTGAAGATCGCCGATGATGTCGTTCGGCGCACGCGTGTTGTGGGCGATCAGCTCGGCGACATCCGAGAGATAGACGCCCTTGCTGTAGACGCGCACCGGCGTGATGCGCAGGCCTTCGGCCATGTGATCCAGGGCATTGACGTTGAACGAGCCCGGAACGGCGCCGCCGACATCCGCCCAGTGGCCGTTGGCCTGGGCAAAGCCGAGCAGCTCGCCCTTGTAGAACATCGGCGCAAACAGGCGGGTGTCGTTGAAGTGAGTGCCACCCTGGTAGACATCGTTGATGACGAAGACGTCGCCGGGATGGACGTCGTTCCCGAACTTCTTGATCACCGCCTTGGCGGTCAGGTGAAGCGTGCCGACGTGAGCGGCGATGTCGCCGCTGCCCTGCATGATGGTGTCACCCTTGGGGTCGCAAAGGGCGGAGGAAAAGTCCCGGGAGTAGATGACGAACGAGTAGCATGTCCGCAGGATTTGCTCGGCCATCTGGTCGACGATGTTGACATAGGCGTTCTTCAGAACTTCGAACGTGACCGGATCGAGCGTACGGCGATCTTTTTTCAGTGCCATTTCTGTTCTCCAATACAATTGTGCGTAACGATGGGCGCGGTTCAGGAAAGCTGGGGAACGTGCATCTTGATGATCAGATACTCATCCACCTCCGCCTTGATCCCGGGCGGGACGACAATGGTCGAGTCGAGCTGGTCGATGATGGCAGGTCCTTCCACCACCGCGCCGGCATGCAGGGTCGAGCGGTCGTAGACCGGCGTCTTGATACGCTGGGGCGCCTCGTCGAACCGCACCATCCGTTCGCCGATCGGTGCCGGCAGCGGGGCCTTGCGCAGCTCGTGTTTCGCCAGTTCCGCCTTGCGGTTCAGGCCCGTGGCCTTCACCTGGATCCGGCACACCTCGACCGGGGCGTCCGGCCGGGAGTAGTTGTGCTCGCGGCCATGCTCTTCATGGAACTGCTTGACCGCCTCATCTAGGTTCGTGATGTCGGCATTCACCGGAATGGACATCGACCGCCACTGGCCGAGGTAGCGCATGTCGATGTAGCGCTGGAACAGCATCCGGTCGGGCGAGATGTCTTCGCTCAACAGCCGGTCGCGACCATCTTCCTCCAGGACGCGGAACGCGTTGTTGAGGTCGGTCATGTCGATTTCGCTGACCGTGTCGGTGTACATCTGCGTGATGTCGTGGGTGATGTCGACGAGCAGGCAGCCCAGCGCGGACGTGACGCCAGGGTTCGGCGGGATGAGCACGATCGGGATGTACAGGTCCCTGGCGAGTGCCACGCCATGCAGCGCGCCCGCACCTCCGAATGCGACCAGTGCGAAATCGCGCGGATCGTAACCCTTCCTCAGCGAGACGAGGCGCACGGCGTCCGCCATGTTGGCGTTCGCAACCTTCAGGATGGAAAGCGCCGCCTGCTCGGAATCCATCCCGAAAGGCTCGGCAATGACCCGGTTGATGGCACCTTCGGCAAGCTTGACGTCGAGCTCGACCTTACCCCCGGCAAGCTTGGTGCCGAGGCGCCCGAGGAACACGTTGGCGTCGCAGTTGGTCGGCTCCGTTCCACCCTGGTTGTAGCAGACGGGCCCAGGCGTCGAGCCCGCGGACTGCGGACCGTTGCGCAGGGCGCCGGCCGCGTCGCGCCAGGCCAGTGACCCGCCGCCGGCACCGATGGTCAGAACTTCGATGCTCGGGAAGCGGATCGGATAGCCATATTCCACGTGCCAGTCGTTGGTGACGTGGAGGTGGCCATCGGAGCACAGGCTGATGTCGGTGCTCGTGCCGCCCATGTCGAGGCTGATGGAGTTCTTGTAGCCAGCCAGTTCCGAGATGAAGCGGCTTGCGATCGCACCGGCGGCAATGCCGGACGCTGCGAGACGCGCGGCAAACTTGGTAGCGCCCTTGGCGGTCATCACGCCGCCACCGGAGTGGAGGAGCAGCACCTCGCCGCTATAGCCGCCGTCCTGCATGCGGCTCTCGAGCTCGGCGCCGTATTGTCCCGCGACCGGGCCAAGCACGGTGTTTGCGACGGTCGTGTTGAAGCGCTCGTGCTCGAAGATTTCCGGCATGATGTCGCTCGACAGCGAAATCGAAACCCCCGGCAGCTCCTCCAGCAGGATGTCGCGCATCCGCTGTTCGTTCTCGGGATTGACGAAGGAATTCACGAAGCAGATGGCAACGTTGTTGACCTTGCGCTTCCTGATCACGCGGGCAAGTTCGCGCGCCTCGGCCTCATCGACCTCCGCAATGATCTTGCCGGAGTAGTCGACGCGCTCCGTGACCACCAGGCGGTCGCGGCGGGGCAGATAGGGAGGAGCCATCTCCTTGTAGGTGTCCCAAAGGTCGTCGCGGGTGCCGCGCCGAATCTCGATGACGTCGCGAAAGCCCTTGGTCGTCACCATGATGGCGGGCGGGAAGCGACGGGTGATCAGGGCGTTGGTCGCCAGCGTCGTGCCGTGCGAGAACAAGATGATGTCGCGCAGCGCGACGCCGCCTGCTTCGATCCCCCTGAGCACGCCGTCGATGGGGTCCGGCGTCGTCGGCGTCTTGGCTACGTGTATCTTTCCGGAAGCCTCGTTCAGGACGCACACGTCCGTAAACGTTCCGCCAACGTCGCAGGCAACACGTACCATTGACCTATCGGTTAGTTCTGCAGTCATAGACTCTTCCTCCATTCGACAGACGATAAAGTTACGATCGGGCAGGCTTCGCACCTTTTCAGGCACGGAGTTTTAGTTCCGAGAGACGGGCTTTTGATTTTTGGGAAACATCAACGAAATACAGTTTTGTACTGCATCGTCCTGACGTTTGATTTTGTGATAGCTTCGTTGCTAGCGTTTATTACTTCACGCTCAAGCAACCGATGAAATCGGATGCCATTTATAACAGAAAAACAAAAAAGCTCTCGCAGGCATGTTTCCCACGAGAGCTTCTTTGCTCAATTTCTTTCGCAACGTTGCGACGATCTATTGGTACTGCGACATATCGGCACTGTCAATAGATTGATTCAGGAGAAACTAAATTTACTCCGTCGGCAACACCTACAGCAGGTCCCGGGCGGTGATCACCGCCATGGCGATCGCCTCGATGGTCGTGCGCTTGTTCATGGCCTGCTCGCGCAGGGTTTCGTAGGCAACCTGTTCCGACACGTTGTTGGCGGCCATAAGGATGGCTTTTGCCTTGTCGATGTCACGATGCGCCTTCAGCTTTGCATCCATGCGCTCGACGCGCAGCCGCAATCGTTGTTCGCGCCTGTGGTTGTTCACGCTGAGCAGCAAATTCGCCAATATGCCGAAAGTGCGCAGCGGCAGGCCGATGACCGCCTGGGCACGCAGGCGCAGCACCTTCTCAACGATGATCGGGTTCTCGTAGTCGACGATGGCGATCAGGACGGCGGGCGGATCGTCGGCATTCCAGTTCAGCACGATATCGCCCTCGACGATCGGGCGAACGAAGACGAAGACCACGTCGGTGTTCGCCGGAATTTCGGCCGGGGGCGGCCAGTTGGTCTGAACTTGGCAGCCAATTCTGTTCAGGTGCTGCCACAACTCCTCGCCTTCGCTGCTCTTAGGCTGCAGCAGGAGGACCCGAAGGTGCCTGAGATCCTTGATCAGGATGGGAGCCGATCGTTCGTTCGGCGAATGTGGGCTACGTGATACCATCGTTCCTCTTGGTGGCAACGTCGGGCTTTCCGCGCCGGCAGGCTCGTCACATCGACAAGCAGTTTGCGGGACCCGTTTCTTTGGCTACCGGGCTAGTTCGAACGTATTGTCGGTCGCTCCTCCCCATTCGTTCGGATCATAATTGGCAAGATAGGGGTCCGGCCGTATGGCGGACTCCGATGCCGACAGGATTTCGAACTGGCCGTCTGTCCGCGCGCGGCCGATCTTGGGCCACACATGGGTATGGGCGTTGTCCGGATCTATCCGCACCCGCCCCTGCGGCGCGTCGAACTCGATGCCCAGAACCGCCGGCCGCAGGATATCGATCTCGTCGGTGTTGGTCTTGCGCATCGCCTCGGCCACGATCTTCACCTGGAAGTAAGCCGCCTCCCAGCACATGTTCGTCACCACGTCGTCGCCGAACCTTGCGGCGTAACGTTTCATGCAGGCCTCGTTTTGCAGGCCGGGCTGGGCCTGGAAATAGGTCGCCGAAGTAATGTGCCCTGCCCCAGCGTCGTTGCCCATGGCCTGAATGTCGGATTCGCTCGTGGTCAGGCTTGCGATGGGCATGATCTTGGGGTCGAGCCCCGCCTCGGCGAACTCCTGGTAGAAATGGACGATGCCTTCGCCGACGAAGTTGCAGAAGATCACGTCGGGCCGGCTGCGCTTGATGTCGGCAACCAGCTTCTTGTAGGCGGAGCGCGGCGCATCCAGCTTGAGGTAGCCGCGACCAGCAACTTCGCCACCATGCGTCACGACCATCTCCGTCATGATGCGGTCCGACTCGCGCGGCCAGATGTAGTCGGAACCGACCATGTGGAAGCGCTGGCCGACATTGGTCAGCAAATACTCCGCCAGCTGCGTGCTGTTCTGGTTGGGTGCAGCACCGCAGTAGATGGCGTTGCGGGAGTATTCGAACCCCTCATATTGAGCGGGGTAGCACAGCAATCCGTTGCGCCGTTCGACGGCTCGCAGCACCGCCTTGCGTGAACTCGACATGTAGCAGCCGAAGATGACCCTGACCCCGCTCTCGATCAGCAGCCGGTTGGCCAGCCTGTTGTAGAGAAACGGATCGCCGCCGGGGTCGAAATGGACCGCGACGAGTTCGCGTCCGTTTATTCCGCCGGCCTTGTTCACTTCGTCGATCGAAAACAGCGTGGCATTCAGCATGCTACGCTCCATGACCGCGGTTACGCCGGTTTGGGAAAACAGGACACCGACCCGGATCGGTTCTTTGGACAGATGTGCCGTCAAAATCCCAACTCCCTCAGGCATGTCAGGGAGCTGTCCGGTCTGGCGCGCCCTGAACCTCGAAACAAAAAAAGCGCCCCCTGCGAAGAAACCGCAGCAGAGCGCCTTTGCTCGATTGTGAGGACGCGATCCTCATCCTGATCTTGGCTCAAGCGGCGCCGCAACGCAAGCGGCCTCCTCCGCAGAATGCACGCCGACGCCAATCTGGCGGCGCGACGTTTGACAAGCGGATGGAACCGATGCGTCGCAGCACGCTGATGCCCTGCGGGACGACGCAGGGCAGTTATGGCTCAGATCGCGAACGACGTCTGCGGCGCCCGTCGGACCTGCGCGTTCCGGCTAACGCTGCCCGTTCGCTAAGACTGGGCGCTTTCAGGCGGACTCTGGATCGCCACGTCCCTCGGGATCGAGAACGCCATAATCCTGTGACTTCGTCCCGACAGTCGCTTCCAGAAAGCCCTCTGCGGCCAATCCTCGACGCAACAACTCGCGAACGGCGGAAGCCCGGCTCGGCATTCTCCGTTGGAAGCGGAAGTCCTCGACAGCCGCCAATTCATCCGCATTGAGCATTATCTGGAGGCGTTCGCCTCGCTCGAGCTCAGGCATCGATACCACCACCGTTGGCATGAACTGCTGAATGAGTAAGTGACTAAGACTTGGTACTTTGCTGCAATTTAGTCAAGAGCATCACAGGCACAGCAGTTTCATTCGGCGGACAAGCCCCATTCCGGCCTTTTCACACACTTCTGTAATTAGACTAACTACATGATTTTATTAATTAAATTTAAAAAATCACTTGCCATGTCGCAGACAAGGGAGGATGATCGCGCAATGAGGAGATGTCTTATGCGCACGCTGTCGCAGGAGCTGTGGAACAAGATATCGGCGGCCGTCGCCGCCGCACGGTTGACCAGCCCCATCAATGTCGTTGAGATCGCCGAGGAGATCCAGAACCGGAACCGGCATGAAAACGTGGCCTTCGAAGACATCTTGAGCTGTGTCCTGGATGTCGCGAAGTGCACCGGAGAGCCGCTGTTGTTCGAGAAGCATGCCAGCACTCCCGAAGGTCCCGAGATCATCAAGCTGAGCAGAACGACCGGTCATTTCGTCTAGCGCATCGTTGCGCTAAGCGGCCTTAACACCAGATGCGGAAAGATCCACCTCCGCCGCCGGCCCATCTGGGAAATTCTTGGTCGCGCCCTTCCATCCGCATCCATTTCAGGCCGCCCCCATCGTTTCGAGAGCCTACCTTTGGCGGAACCACCAGGGACGTCGCGCATTTGTGCCAGGAGGACAGCGACAGGAGCGCGGTATGAGACCCTTGCTGATAGCCGTGAGCGGCCTTGGTTTGGCGTTGGTCATGTTCGTGAGCGGGTTGATTGCTGCCACCGCGTTCTTCACGGCCGAGCCGGAACGGCAGCTTGCCTTGAGCACAGACGACGTCTGGACCGACCGACCGCTGAAGGTGAACCCGGCAACCCAGGAATTCGACCGTCTGGCGGCCAGGCCTGTTCCGCAGCAAGTGCCCGCCAGGCCCCCAACCCAACGCACACTGACAAGCGTCGTTGCCGATACCGCCAAGACCGAGCCCCCCTCACCCGACGTCAGCACCCAGCCCCAGCAAGGCCTACAGGCCGAGACGACTACAGCGCATTTGCAATGGTGCTCGGATCGGTATCGTTCTTATCGACCCGACGACAATAGCTACACCAGCTACAGTGGCGAGCGGCGCGAATGCCTTTCGCCATATCTCGGCGCGGGCGACGGATCTGCGGACGAGTACACCTACGAGGAAACCACATACCGGCCATCGCAAGCCCAGCCCGAACTGGCCTACGCAAGCGAGGACGCTGCCTATGTCGGCGCGGATCATGTGGACTACTGTTTCAGCAGGTATCGATCCTATCGACCCGAAGACAACACCTACCAGCCTTACGATGGCGGTCCGCGCAGACAGTGCCGCTGAACGCCGGCCGCTATCTCCTGACGCCGGCCGGGCGCGAGCGGGCGCAGGATGCGGGGCGTAAGTCGCCGCCGCAATCGGCCCCTATCGACCGCCTTTTCGTCAGCCCTGTCCGGAAATCGATAGCCGTCAGACTGGCCGGCGTGCCATGCGCCAGCTACGCCGACGGAAACGATGGCGAGAAGATCTCCTCGACGGGAGGATGGCGCCAGGTACGGGCCGGATACTTGGCGATCAGTCCCTCGAACTGAGCCTGGGCTCGATGACGATAGGCTTCGAGATCGATGCCTGGCAGTTGGCGATCTTTCATGACCACCCGGCCGTTGACGATCGACATCTTGAAATCGCGTCCGGTACCGCTCAGCATCATCGTCTGGATCGGGTCGATGACCTGACCCAGTTCGAAGGCCGAGAGATCGAACAGTGTCATGTCGGCCTTGGCGCCCACGGCGAGCCGCCCAAGATCCGGACGGCCGAGCGCATCGGCGGCGACGATCGTGGCGGCATTGTAGAAATCGGCCGAACTGCACGCCGTCACATCGCCCTCGGCGACACGGCACAGGCTGATGCCGAGCCGCATGTTTTCGACCATGTCGGGTGGGAAGGTGTCGGTGCCAAGGCCGATCGGGATGCCCGCCTTCCTGAGCCGGGCAAACGATTCCATCATCCCGCCATACCGCGACAGCACCAGCGGACAGTGGATCAACGCGGCACCGGAGGCGGCAAGAATGTCGACATCGTTGCCCTTGCGCTCGATGGCGCTGTGGCCGGTGACGTAGACCCCATGCGGCAGCAGGGAGCGCTTCGACAGGAAACCCATCGACGACAGCCATTCGACCGGGGTCTTGTCGTAGCGTGCGACTATGCTGTCGAATTCGTCGAGCCCCTGGCAGCAATGCAGTCGGATGGGGCAGTCGAGTTCCTCGGCCACCGCGGCCGAGCGCCGAATGAGTTCGGGCGTGCAGTTTTCGATCCGGTCGGGCGCCAGCATGCCGCGGACCAGGCCGTCATGGCCGCCATCGAACTTGCGAACATAGTCGCGCGCAGTCTCCAGTCCCTTGAGCCCGCGCTCCTCGTCCCAATGAACGCCGAAGCTGCCATCCTCGCGGATCAGCGAGACCCCGGTCATGTAGCAAGGTCCCAGATAGGCCCTGATGCCGACTTCGGCGGCGCTGTCGGCTGAGCGGGCGAACTCGTCGTAGGTCTCGGCCCATTCGCGATAGAACATCGAGGTGATCGGCAGCGCGGTGGTTATGCCATTGCGGATCAGTTGAACGAAGGCGTACTTCATCTTGAAGGTCTGCTCTTCGGCCGAATACATTTCGACCGGACCCGAGGAAATATAGTCCTCCGGCCAGACCCTGCCCTTGGCCCAGTCGGGCTGGTTGTCGAACGCAAGCACGGTGGTGTCGAGATCGGCCAATGCGTTGAGGTCGATGAAGCCAGGCCCGAGGATGGCATTGCCGCCGTCGATCTCGCGGTCGACCGGTCCTTCATAGCCCCGCCCGACGAAGACGATGGTGTCGCCGCGATAGACGACCTCCGCGTCCTTCATCGTCCGGTGGCCTTGACCGTCAAAACCGATGACGTAGCGCGCTTTCACTCGTGTCGTGGTCATGCTGGAAGCTATCCGGTTGTGATGATTGAAAGTTGTCGTGGTGAACGGCGCGCTGGCTACGGAACCATCGGGCCGGCCCACCTGTCCAGGCCGACCGGCGTATCGAGCGCCTTGAGATACATCTGCCGATAATACGGCTCGAGTTCATCGGCGGCCGACTTGCAGCGCACCATGTAGTCGGAGAACTCGCCGGCAAGCGACCGTGCCTCGGCCTTGATAGCTTCCTCGTCGACCGTCAGGAGCTTGCGGTTGTCCATGACGATCTCGCCGCCAACCATGGTGGTGACGACCGAGGAGCCGTTCTCGCAATAGACGAGTTGCCGCCTCAGGTCGTTCAGCGGCGTGAACGCCAGAGAATTGAGGTCGAGCAGGATGATGTCGGCCTGGAAACCGGGCGCGAGACGCCCAGACGGTTGCGGCAGCCGCATTGCCTGTGCGCCACCCGACGTCAGCGCGGTCAGTATCTCGACCGGCCGGGGCCAGTCGTCATACTGGGGGTCGCCGATATTGTGCACCAGGCCGGCAACCTTGGCCACGGTCCAGAGATTGATGCCGTCGTCGGTGGAAGCCTCATCATTGCCGATGCAGACATTGATCCCGGCCTTCTGCAACCGCCGGAACGGCATGACGCCGCTGCCGATCTTGAGGTTCGACACAGGATTGTGCGCAACCGAGCACCCCGAGCCGGCAAGCAGCGCGATGTCGTTCTCATCGACCCAGATCGAGTGGATGACCATCGCCTGTTCGTTGAGCACGCCCAGGTCGTGGACATAACGGATCAGCGACTTGCCGAAATTCTCCTGGCCAAGCACCCGCTGCAGGCGGGTTTCCAGAATGTGCATGTTGTAGGGAATGTCGCGTTCGCGGGCGATCCGGCCAAGCGCCTGCAGATAGGCCGGCGTCACGCGCTGCGGCGCCGAGCATGACACCGCGCAGCGCAGCCGGCCGGATGCCGCGCCATGCCAGTTCGCCATGAACCGGTCGTAGCAGCCCAGCAGTTCGGCATCCGTCATCAGGCGCACCTCGCTCATGCGCTTGAGCAGCTGCGGGGGAAGAAGGTCCTTCAGGAAAGGATATTTCTGGTGCTCGGGAACATTGGGCTGGTCGAGCGTGACGGTGGCGCGAATGCCGGCATCGGCATAGGCACGCATGACGGCATCGACCTCGTCGTCGGTGACCACCGGCACGAAGAAGCAATCGTCGTGGACGGAGGTGACGCCCTGCTTCAGCATTTCGATGCAGCCGAGCATCGTCCGCACATAGGCGAAGCGCGGCGAGGCCACCTGATCCATCAGCGGCGGCACCTCGTAGAGCATGAACAGCTCGAGCGGCGAGTTGCCGAGCGCACCCTTCATGAAATTGCCGGGCGAATGAAAGTGCCCGTTGACGAGACCGGGCATCGCCAGAAGCCCCTTGCCGTCGATGACATGGGCGCCTTCACGCGCTTCCTTCGCGGCACCCGGCCCCAGGGCTTCTATCTTGCCGCCCGAGATGACGATGTCGGCTTCGGCATATTCGGTGTCCCGCTCGTCGAGCGTCAGGATGCGCGCGTTTCGAATGACCGTCTGCATCGCCATCACGCCTTGCCTTCATCGCTATCCGAAGGCGCGGCGCGATGCTTGACGAGTTGCAGCCTGGTCTTGGGATCGAGCGAATCCCGCAGCGAGTCGCCGAGCAGGTTGAAAGCCATCACCAGCACGGTGATCGCAAGGCCGGGCAGCGCTGCGATATGCGGCGCGACGAAGACATAGCTCCTGCCCTCGCTGGTCATGATGCCCCATTCCGCGATCGGCGGCTGGACCCCGAGACCCAGGAAGCTCAAACCGGCTGCGGTGATGACGACGGCACCGACGATGGTGCAGCTGTAGACCACTGAAGCGGCCACCACGTTGGGCAGCATCTCGACGAACAGGATCTTGAGATCCGACGTCGCCATCGCCTTGGCCGCCTCGATATAGGCGAGCTCGCGCTCCTGGCTCGCGGCGGCATAGACCACGCGCGTGTTGTAGGGGATCAGGGTGACCACCAGCGCGATCATCATGTTGCCGAGGCCCGGCCCCATCAGTGCCGCGAGCATGATCGCCAGCAGCGCCATGGGGAAGGCGAAAAAGACGTCCATCACCCGCATCACCACCTCGCCGAGGCGCGGGTACCAAGCGCCGATCAGCCCGAGCGGGATCGAGATGGCCGCGCCCAGGATGACCGGAACGACGCCCGAAAGCAGGGTCAGGCGCGCGCCATAGATCAGGCGCGAGAGGATGTCCCTGCCCTGGTGGTCGAGCCCGAGAAGATGACCCGGCGTGCCCGGCGGTTGCAGGCGCAGGGCGGGATCGGCCTCATTGGGCGGGAACGGCGCCAGATAGGGAGCGAAGATCGCGCAGAGCACCAGCAAGAAGATGATGACCGCCGCAATGCGGGCCACCGGATCGCCGAGGACGCCGCGCCAGACGAAATAGAGGTTGGAGCGACGCGCCGGGCTGAAGCGCTGGCTGGAAGCAGGACTGGTCGTTGCCATGGAGGTCACGCTCATGGTTGTCTCACCGCTTTCTGGGATCGAGGGCATGGACGATGACGTCCGAGACCATGTTGCCGAGCACGAAGACGATCGCCACGACAAGCACGCAACCCTGGATGACCGGCACATCGCGCTGCATGATGGCATCGAACAGCAGCAGCCCGACCCCCGGCCAGTTGAAGATGATCTCGGTGAAGATGACGCTGCCGAAGAGATAGCCGATCTGCAGGCCGCCGATATTGGCGAAGGTCGGCAAGGTGTTGCGCACCGCGTGGCGCAGCACGATCTGCCTGCGGCTCAGCCCCCTCGCCCGCGCCGCAAGGACATAGGGCTGGCCCAGCACGTCGATCATGCGCGAGCGGGTGACCCGGGTGACGACCGCGATGGACGAGGCCGCGGTGGTGATGGCCGGCAGCACCATGTGATGCAGCAATTGGCCGAGGCCTCCCGGGTCGACCATGTTGTACATGCCCGATATCGGGAACAGCTTCCATTTGAAGCCGAAGAAATAGAGCAGGACGATGCCCAGCCAGAACACCGGCAGGCTTGCCAGCACGAGGGTGAGCGCGACGACCGCGCGATCGGCAAAGGTGCGGAACCGCGGTGCCGACGCCACGCTGAGCACGAAGCCGGCGGCCAGCACGAGCGTCAGGCTGCCCGCCATCAGGATCAGCGAATTGACGATCTTGGGACCGAGGATCTGGGTGACCGGCAATTGTTGCGAGATCGAGTTGCCGATGTCTCCCCTGAACAGGTCGAGCAGCCAGCCGGCGTACTGGACGAGCAGCGGCCGGTCGAGCCCGAGGTCGAGGCGCAGGGCTTCGAGCTGTGCCTGGGTGGCCATGCGGCCGAGCAAGGTGAGCGCGATGTCTCCGGGAATGAGCTGCAACGACAGGAATACGATGACGGTCACGCCGAGCAGCACTGGCACGGCATAGAGCATCCTGGTTCCGATGAAAGCGATGATCGACACGGACAGCCTCCCAACTGCATCGCCGACCGGCCCGCGCTACGGGCCGGTCGGACGTGTGACGTCTACTGCTTGGTGATGCCGGTCAGGTCGAACCAGTGCTGCGGCGCCAGCACGAAGCCTTTGACTTCGGGCCGCGCGGCATACGTCGACATGGCGGTGTAGTAAGAGGTGAAGGCCATGTCGCCGGCGATGATGTCGCGAACCTCATGCAGCTTCTTGTCCATCTCCTCGCTCGACGCCGCACCGCGGGCAGCAGACAGCAACTCGTCGATCTTGGGGTTGCTGTAGTAGCCCGAGTTGCAGCAGTTCGGCGGCAGCGCACCGGTGGCAACGACCTGGTCGAGCCAGGCAAACGTGCTCTCGCCCCACGACGCCGAGGTCAGCCCGGTGCCATCGCGCATGCCCTTCGACATCATTTCCCAGAAGGTGTTGTTGTCGAACATCTCGATCGACGCCTTGATGCCGACCTTCTCGAAGTCGCGCTGAAGCCACTCCGCATCGCCCTTGGTGTTGACGTCGGCGCCGGCCCCGAAGGTCCAGTCCATGCGGGTGGTGAAGCCATCGGGATAACCGGCTTCGGCAAGCAGCTTCTTGGCGCCCTCGGGATCGTATTCGCAATCCTTGTAGCCCGGGTCGTAGCCGGGGCCGCCGAAATTGAGGACGCCGTAGGACGGCCGCGCCAGGCCCTTGCGCTGATACTTGGCCATGTCCTCGCGGTTGATGGCCATGCACATGGCCTTGCGCACCTTCGGATCCTTGAAATGCGGATCCTTGGTATTGATCCACATGACATACAGCATCGGGCTGTCGCCAGAGATGATCTGCATGCCCTGCTGCTTGAGGAACTCGAGCGAATCTGGCGACGGCGTGCCGATCACGTCGACCTCGCCGCCGACCAGCGCGAGTTCGCGGGTGGCAACCTCAGGAATGCCGCGCAGCACGATCTGGTCCGCTTTCGGGTTGCGCGCCTCGTTCCAGTAGGCCTCGTTGCGGGCGATGACCAGCTTCTCGCCGACGACCCGTTCGACGAACTTGAACGGCCCGGTCCCGACGGGATGTTGCTCGACATTGTCGTTGCCAAAGGTCTTGACCGCGGTCGGGCTGATCATCCGCGGCGCGCCGGAGCCGCCGGCCGCCATGCGGCGCAGGAACTCGGCATTGGGCTGCTTGAGGTTGATCTTGAAGGTGTTTTCGTCGACCACCTCGTAGCCGGCCAGGTCCTGCCACATCCAGCCCATCAGGCCGGGCGACACCGGCTGATGGAACTCGAAATTCTTGTCCGTCATCCGGTCCATGTTGAATTTCGCAGCTTCCGCGTTCCATGGCGTGCCGTCATGGAACTGCACGCCCTTGCGGAGGTGGAACGTGTAGGACTTGCCGTCCTCCGACACATCCCAGCTTTCGGCGAGCGCAGGCACGATCGCCGGCGTCTCGGAGCCGCCCTTGGTGAGGTCCTCCTCGACGAAGGTTTCGAAGATATGGCGGACCACCTTGAAGGTGTTCCATGTCCGCGAGGCGTGTGGGTCGAGGCGACTGAAATCGGACTCGACGGCGAACACGATGGTATTGCCCTCGGCGTGCGCCAGGTCGACGACCGCAGTGCTGCCGAAGCTCGCGGCCAGCAGCACAAGCGCGCTACCAGCGAGGTGGTTGCGCATTCGGCGCATTATTCGTCTTGGGGCGTTGGACTTCCGAAACATCATGCTTTTCCTCCCAGTTGGACAGATGTTTCTTCCTCCGCGCCACCGCCCCTCAGCGGTGGTCGTAGAGAAAGCAGGCGACGTTGCGCTGGTTTTCTATTTCGATCAGCGGCGGTGCGGATCGACGGCATGCCTCGAAGCAGTCCGCGCAATTGCCGACATAGGGGCAGCACGAACCCCCGAGCTTGGCCGTTCCCTCGAGGTCTTCGGCGCGTTCGGCCGCCTGCTCCCAGCGCATGTCGCCGCGCACGTGCAGGACGGTTCCCAGGAAATCGCGGGTGAACGGATGTTTCGGCTCGCGGTAGACGGCTTCGCTCGATCCCGTCTCGAGGATATTGCCGCGGTACATGACGATCGTGCGGTCGCAGAACTGCTTGACGATCTTCAAATCGTGCGAGACGAACAGGAAAGTGAGATTGAGCTTTTTCTGAAGGTCTCCGAGCAGGTTGAGGATCTGCGCCTGGATCGAGACGTCGAGCGCCGAGACGGGCTCGTCGAGGAACAGGAACTCCGGCTCCAGGGCCAGGGCGCGGGCGATGGCGATGCGCTGGCATTGGCCCCCGCTGTACTCGTGCGGATAGCGATAGGACTGTGTCGGATCGAGGCCGACAAGCTCCAGCAAGTCCTCGACGCGCCGGCGGGCGACCGCCTTAGGAGTGCCGAAATTGAGCAGCGGCCGCTCGACATTCTCGGCCACGGTCCGGCGTGGATTGAGCGATTGCAGCGGGTCCTGGAAGACGATCTGCATGCGTCGGCGGAAGCCCCGCATCTCTTCCTGGGAAAGCGCACCGAGGTTCTGCCCGTCGTAGCGGACCTCGCCGCTGTCGGGCTCGATCAGCCGCAGGATCATCCGGCCAAGCGTCGATTTTCCCGAACCGGATCCGCCTACGCAGCCGAGAATCTCGCCCTTCCTGATATCCAGGCTGACGTTGTTGACGGCCTTGGTACTTGCCGTCGTGCGGCTGAACAAGGCGCCGCGCCTGACCGTGAAGGCCTTGTTGAGGTTGCGGACTTCGATCAGGTTCTGGGCGCTCACTGGCGTGCCTCCAGGTCGAACAGGTGGCAGCGGACGTAGCGTCCCGGCTCGGGATTGTGCCACGCCGGAACCTCGTCGCGGCAGCGGCCGGTGGCATGTTCGCAGCGCGGAGCGAAGCGGCAGCCCTTCGGCGGCGCCAGCAGATTTGGCGGCTCGCCGCGAATGTAGGTCATGCTGCCGTGATCCTCGTCCGGGTCGGGAATCGAGCGGATCAGCGCCTGGGTGTAGGGATGGTGCGGCGTGGCAAGCAGGTCTTCGACCGCGCCTTCCTCCTGCACGTGCCCGCCATACATCACCAGCACACGCGTCGCGATGGCGCGTACCACGCCGATGTCGTGGGTAATGAAGACGATCGGCAGCCCGGTGTCGCGGCTGCGGTTCTTGAGCAGCAGCAGGATCTTCGCCTGCACCCCGACGTCGAGCGCGGTCGTCGGCTCGTCGGCGATCAGCAATTTGGGTTGGCAGGCGAGCGCCATCGCCAGCCCGACGCGCTGACACATGCCGCCGCTGAGCTGGTGCGGGTAGCTTGCGAGTACCCTGTCCGGGTCAGCGAAGCCAACCTCGATCAGGGCCTCACGGGCGGCGGCCTGGGCGGCGGTGCGGTCGAGCTGCGGATTGTGCCGCAGCAGGGTCTCGACGAGTTGGAACTCGGCGGTGAACGAAGGATCGAGCGAGGCGCGCGGGTTCTGGAAGATCATGCCGATGGTCTTGCCGCGCACGTCTTCGAGTTCGCGCTCGCTGAGGGCGAGGATGTTCTTGCCGTCGATCTCGATCTCGCCGCCAAGATATTTGCCCGGCGGCGTCGGCACCAGTTTCATCAGCGACAGCGCGGTCACTGTCTTGCCGGAGCCGGACTCGCCGATGATGGCCAGAATTTCATTCTGGCTGAGCGAGAAGCTTACATCGTCAACCGCCCGGGCGACGCCGGCAGGGGTGACAAAAGCGGTCCTCAGATTACGGACCGAAAGAACGACATCGGCGTCCTGCAGCACTCAGTTTCCTCCCGAGATCGAGTTGGAAAGCGCGATCACCAATTCGTTTCATGTATACAATTTATTGTCAACATCGTACTCACGAAGAATAAGATGTACGGCGCCTGGGGTGTTCAGCAGCCGGCAGAAGCCTGCTTAGGCTGCCTTCTCGGGCCTTTCAGCCTCCCATGGCATGTTAGATTGACGGCGGCACCATGCGGCCCGCAATCACCTCAGAGAGGTGAATTCAAGTCACATTATGCACAATGTATTGACAATATCGTATACTTTTGAGGTCGTAAATGGCCTCTGCCGACATCCATCCATTGAGCTAATTGCCTGCCAGCCGTGGCGGAGTAAGATGTATCATGGGCAGGTGGGGTAACGCCGACGTGACGCCTTAAATGTATCGTTCAAGCGTTGCGTCGGCCACCCGCCCCCGCCACCTACGCAATGCCAATGGCCCGCTTGGATCGAGCATCCAGGCGGGCCGTTCGTTTGATTTTCGAACGCAAGAAGCAACAGGCGGAGGCCCCGCTGCGGCCTGACCCCGTTGCAGCGTTGCGTGGCACCGCAATCCCTCAAATGAAAATAAATTGACACAAGGGCAAATCTGCGATTGCATCGCCGTTGCCTGATGATGCGAACGCGCGAGCTTTCGCTCAGGCGAGGATGGCGACTGCAGCGTCAGTCGGTGTCTGGACAGCATGATCAGAGCAAGCCCGCTCAACCTACCAGTCGATGACGATCCGGAACTCGCAATTCCAGGGACAGGGCTCATAGCGCGACGAGGCTGACACGCAGCTTCGTCGGAGTGAATGAGAACCGACCTGGAGAAGTTGCATGTCCGTAGACCTGCTCGTCCGTGACGCATACGTGTATGTCGATCGCGGTTGGGAAATCGCCGACGGCTGGATCGCCGTCAAAGACAAGAGAATCCATTCGGTGGGCAAGGCCGGCGACGAACCGGTCGCTGCGAAGGTTATCTCCGCGCGCGGCCGATTGGTCACGCCCGGCCTGATCAACGCCCACCACCACATGTATCAGAACCTGACACGCTCCTACGCGCCGGTGACCAACGGCACATTGTTCGAGTGGCTGACCGGGCTCTACCCGATGTGGGCGGGCCTGACGGAAGAATCCGTCTACGCCTCGACCTATGTCGCGATGACTGAACTGCTGATGGGCGGCTGCACCACCTCGATGGACCACATGTATGTCCATCCCAAGCCCAAACTGATCGACGCCCAGATCCGCGCCAGCACCGACATCGGCTTCCGCTTCTACGCGACGCGCGGGTCTATGACGCGTTCGGTCGAGGATGGCGGCCTGCCGCCGGCCTCGGTGGTCCAGCGCGAGGACGACATCCTCGACGACAGCATCCGTCTGGTCGAGGCGTACCACGACGCCAGGCCGGGCGCGATGACGCGCGTGGCGCTGGCGCCGTGCTCGCTGTTTTCCGTCACCGAACGCATCATGTCGGAATCGGCGCGCCTCGCCGACAAATACGACCTCAGGCTGCACACCCACCTCGCCGAGGACCCCGAGGAGGACAAGTATTGCGCCGAGGTCTATGGCTGCACGCCGACCGAATATTTCGAGCGCGTCGGCTGGGCCAGCAAGCGCTCCTGGGTCGCGCATTTCATCTACCCCACTGACGCGGAGATCGGCCGGCTTGCCCATGCCGGCGTCTGCGCCACACAGTGTCCGTGCTCCAACATGCTGATCGGCGGCGGCTCGGCCGACGCCATGGGCCTGCGCGCGCGCGGCATGCGCGTCGGGCTCGGCTGCGACGGCTCGGCCTCCACCGACCATGCCTCGATGTGGCTGGAGGCGCGCACCGCGCTGCTGCTTGGACGCTACCGCAACGGGCCGCACTCGATGTCGGCGCGCGACGCGCTCGACATCGCGACCCGCGGCGGCGCGGCCTGCCTTGGCTGGGAAGACGAGATCGGCCACCTCAGGCCCGGCGCCTGCGCCGATTTCGTCCTCTGGAGCATGTCGGAGGTGGCCCTCGCCGGCGCCCACAGCGACCCGGTCGAGGCCTGGCTGCGCTGCGGCCCGGCGACCGCCGGCACGACGGTCGTCAACGGCCGGATCCTCGTCGAGGACGGTCGCCCGGTGATGCCCGGGCTCGGCGACGTGCTTGCCGAGCATGCCCGGCATTCACGCCGCATGCAGTGCCTCGAAGCCTGACCAACAGCATCACTCAACGCCGCCAAGGCGGCACATACTTCTGGGAGGAGGTATCATGGCTGAATATGTTCAAGCCCATGCGGGCGAGCATGACGTCGTCGAAAGCGCGGTCGGGGATGTGGAGGAGAACATCCCCGCCCAGCGCCGGATCGCATTGGGGCTGCAGCAGGCGCTTGTGTCCAATGCCTGGCTCGATCCGATCTTCATAGCCTCGGTGGCGGGCTTTTCCGCCGCCCTGGCGACCAATCTCGTGACGGCTACATTCCTCGCCGCCGGCGTGGTCACGGTCATCCAGAGCACCAAGCTCGTGCGTTTGCCGGTGGTGCAGGGCCCGTCCTCGGCATTCTCTCCGCTGGCCATCGGCTACTACAAGGCCGGCACCATTTCGGCCGCCAGCCTCGGGCTGATCATCGGGGCGGCGTTCGTCTTCATCCTGTCGGTGCTGGGCCAGTTCGCCCGGCTGCGGCGGCTGCTTTCTCCGGCAGTGTCCGGCACCATCATTACCTTGGTGGGCATAGCCCTTGCCGGCTTCACATTCATGGAGTTCTTTGGCGGCATCGGCACGTCCAATTTTGCCACCGGCCAAAGCGTCTTCCTCGCCTGCGTGACGACCGCCGTCGTCCTGATCAGCGCGGCACTCGGCGGCACGTTTCGCATGTTCGGATTCCTGATCGCCCTGGTCGTCGGCGACGCCCTGGCCTTCGGCCTGGGCCAACTCGACTTCTCGGGCGTGGGCCAGGCACCCTGGGTCGCCTTCCCCAGGCTCCTGCCCTATGGCTCCCTCACCTTCGATCCTGCAATCACCATCACCATGTGCATCGTCTTCGTGGTGGCGGTGGTCGAGGCCATGGGCATGTATGAGGCCACCGCCCGGCTGACCGGCGTCGAACTCAGCGACAAGCGCGTCAACGCCGGTATCGCCGGCGAGGCGGGCGGGTCGATGCTTGCGGCACTCATCGGCGGCTTCGGCACCACCGCCTATGCCCAGAACCTGGGCGTGATCCGGCTGACCGGCGTCGCCAGCCGGCATGTCGTGCGCGTCGCCGGTTTCATCTTCATCGCGCTGGCCTTCCTGCCCAAGGTCGCAGCAGTGCTGGTCGCGACGCCGGCCGCCGTGGTCGGCGGCCTGTTCCTGCCGGCAGCAGCGACTGTGGTCATGACCGGCATCCAGATGGCCAGCCAGGATCGCGGCTCGGCGGTCAAGAACCTGGTCGCACCGCTCGGCCTCATGGCGGGTCTGGGCATCCCGGCACTTGCTGGAGCGCTGTCGGGAGGCCTGCCGCAGGTCCTTGCCGAAATGCTCACCCATTCGATCGTCGTGGGTGCAGTCACCGTCTTCGCCGCGGAAATCCTGCTGGTGCGGATGCCCGAACTGCTGCGGGGCCGCTGACCCTGCCTATGCGTACAGTCGACACGAGACAGCCCCGCCAGCCGGAATCGGCGGGGCCAGCAATGGAAATTCAGCGAAACATGCTTCCGTCAATGCGTGCCCGGCTGGCCAACCCACGACCATCCGCTCTCAACAGCCGCACGGCCGCCGAGGCTCCTTCGGGCATGCGTTCATGACGGTTAACGATGCGCGCACCAGTTTTTTGGCAGGTGTTTTGGCCTCGCCATGGATAGGCCGGCCGTTAGCGCTTCGTCCAAGCTTGAAGTGAAACATGCAGTCTCGGGCATGCCACCGAAATGGTTGACCCGAATGCTGCTGCCCCTCTTGCTCATCAGGATTCCGACAATTCTCAACTGCTCCCGAACCTCGCGGAACGTCATTTTACTCTCCCGCCACCACGTGACCCCTCAGCAAGATTAGTGAGCACTAAATTAGCTCCACAGGCAAGGGCTTGGTTAATCGTTGGTTAACGAAAACGAGCGGAATCCGCTTCCGCGCCCAGTAGCCCTTGCTGCATGTGCGAGGGATTTCGTTTGCCTCGGCAACTGCTAGAATTCCCCACGCCTGGCGTGAGGTCGTGCTGCCATGAAGTGCTACCTGATCAATCTTGACCGCTCGCCCGGCCGGCTGGCGTTCATGGCCGAACAATTCGAGCGCCTGAACCTGTCCTACATCCGCATCCCGGCGATCGACGGCCTGATACTCGGCGACGATGTTTTGACCGTGCACAAGATGCAAGCGGCCATAACGGCGTGCTTCCTGAGCCATCGGTCGGCCTGGCAGGCATTTCTCCACTCGGGCGAAGCGTTCGCGGCGATCGTGGAGGATGACGCCTGGCTGGCTCCCGCTGCAGGTCATTTCCTCGCTGTTGAAAGCTGGATTCCCGCGGGCGCAGACATCATCAAGCTCGAAACGACGGGAACCAAGGCGGCGGTCGCCAACGACCCCATTTTCCTGGGGCCGGCCAGGTCGCTCCGCAGGCTGCATTCGCTGCACGAAGGTGGCGCCTGCTACGTCGTCTCACGGGCAGCCGCCGCAAGGCTCATCGAGGTCTCCGAGCACTTTGTCCTTCCGTTGGACATGTTCGTGTTCGGGCAACCCGTCATCGACGACATGAACGTCTACCAGATGATCCCTGCGCCAGTCAGGCAGAAGAGCACCGTCGAGACCGAAGCCGTCGGCGAATTCCACAGCACCATCGACCTGTTCCGCTTTTCGGAGCCGCGTCCCAGGCAGAAGCGCAGCATCCGGAAACTGCGGCATGAATTCGTCCGCCCCTTCCGCCAGGCCTGGGCTCTTGTTAGGCGGGCCATGAAGCTCGACGACTTCACGAAGCAGCGTATTCCATTCGGCTGAAGCTGAGGCGGTCGCCTGCCGCTTCTGTGCCGGAGCCTGAAACGAAAAGGCCCGCAGCAACGGGCGGGCCTCGCGTTTGGATGCTGCCCTGTCTTCAGTGCCCGGGATGCAGGGCGTCGTTCAGGTACATGCAGGTCAGCATGGTGAAGATGTAGGCCTGGATCACCGCCATCAGCAGTTCCAGTGCGGTCAGCGCCACCGTCATCGCCAGCGGCAGGACGGCTGCGAAGACACCAAGCGTGCCCATGCCGCCGAGGCTGACGATGAAGCCGGCAAACACCTTGAGCGTGATGTGGCCGGCGAGCATGACGGCGAACAGTCGCACCGAATGGCTGATCGGCCGCGAGATGTAGGACACGATCTCGATCGGCACGATGATCGGCGAAAGCACCAGTGGCACGCCGGATGGCAGGAACAGGCGGAAGAAGCCGAGACCGTTCTTCCAGATGCCGTAGAGCGTGACGGTCGCGAACACCAGCATGGCGAACGAGAACGTCACGATGATGTGGCTGGTGACCGTGAACGCATAGGGGAACATGCCGGCCAGGTTGGCGATCAGGATGAAGACGAACAGCGAGAACACCAGCGGGAAGAAGCGCATCCCCCCCTCGCCCGCATTGTCGCGCAATGTCTTCGAAACGAACTCGTAGATCAGCTCGGTGATCGACTGCAGGCGGGTGGGCACCAGCGCGCGCGCATTGGTGGAAAGCATCAGGAACAACCCGCTGAACACCGCAACGCCCACCATGTAGGCAGCCGAATTGGTGAAGGCGATTTCCTGGCCCCCAAGCTCGAAGAGGGTGAAAATCGGCTTGATTTCAAACTGTTCTATCGGTCCCGCCACAGCGCCTCTCCGGTCTGTTCGATTGGTGATGAAAAAGCGCGCATCAAGGAGCGAGGCCCGGAAGCCCGGGGCGGCCGAGTGCGCCCACGGGCCGTCAATCGCCGGTCCGCAACGTCTTCGCTATTTTTCAGGATGAATTTCGGTCGGGGTGACAATTGATCGGCGCCATCTTTTGGATGGGGCCGTCCCCGAATGAGCAAGGCACTGGTCGTCCAGTGCGTGGGCTTGTTAGCCTAACCGGCGAGCGCAGACAAGACACAAGGTGACGCGGCGCAAAGCGCTCCACGTCAGATGTGGAGCGCGTGGCCGAGCGTGCGCAGCGCAGCCTCGAGGAAGGCTTCGCCTTGCGTCGGGTGGGCGTGGATCGTACCGGCTATGTCTTCGAGACGTGCGCCCATCTCGATTGCCAGGCCGAAGGCGGCCGAAAGCTCCGAAACGCCGGTGCCCACCGCCTGGATGCCGAGCACCAGATGGTTGTCGGCGCGGGCAACGATGCGGACGAACCCGTCCTCCCCGAGCAAGGTCATCGCCCGGCCATTGGCCGAGAACGGGAACTGCGACGACTTGATCTCGATGCCGAGGGCCTTGGCCTCATCTGGCGACAGACCCGCAGTGACGACCTCGGGATCGGTGAAGCAGACGGCGGGGATCGAGCGCTTGTCCCAGCTGCGCTTGTGGCCGGCGACGATCTCGGCGACCATCTCGCCCTGCGCCATCGCGCGGTGTGCCAGCATCGGCTCGCCGGTGACGTCGCCGATGGCATAGATACCACGCATCGAGGTGCGGCACTGCTCGTCGATGCGGATGAAGCGGCCGTCGCGGTCGAGGTCGATCTCTTCCAGGCCCCAGCCGTCGACCAGCGGCTTGCGGCCGACGGTGACGAGCACTTTGTCGGCGACAATCTTCTGCTCGCCGCCGTCGGCCGCTTCGACCAGAAGTGCGTCGCCCTTGGCGGACAAGCCCTTGGCCTTGGCGCCCGTGAGCACCTTGACACCGAGTGCTTCCAGCCGCTTGGCGACGGGCCGGGTAAGCTCCGCATCGTATTGCGGCAGGATGCGCGGCAACGCCTCGACCACGGTCACCTTGGCGCCGAGCTTGGCGAAGGCCGTTCCGAGCTCGAGCCCGATGTAGCCGCCGCCGACAACCGCCAGCGCCTGCGGCACCTGCTTGAGCGCCAGCGCTTCGGTCGAAGAAATCACCGCCCCGCCAAAGGGCAGGAACGGCAGTTCGACGGGAGCCGATCCCGTCGCGATGACGATGGTCTCGGCACGGATCACCTGCAGACCGGTTTCGGTCTCGACCTCGACGGTCTTGCCGTCGCGGAAACGCGCCCAGCCCTGCACCGACTTGACCTTGGCCTTCTTGAGCAGGCCTGCGACGCCGGTGGTCAGGCGGCCGACGATGCGGTCCTTCCAGGCGACGGTCTTGGCAAGATCGAGCGCAGGTGCGGACAGGCTGATACCGAGCGGGCTGGTGCCCCCGGCCATTTCGCTCACCTTGAGATACTCGTCGGCCGCGTGGATCATCGCCTTGGACGGGATGCAGCCGACATTGAGGCAGGTACCGCCAGGTTTGACCGCCTCGACGATGACCGTGTCGACGCCGAGCTGACCGGCGCGGATGGCGCAGATATAGCCGCCGGGACCGGCACCGATGACGAGAAGCTTGCAGGAGATTTCCTTCACAGCCTCAGCCCTCCACGAAGATCATTGCCGGCGCCTCGAGCAGCGCCTTCAGGCGCTGGACGAAGACTGCCGCATCCCAGCCGTCGATGACGCGATGGTCGAAGCTGGACGACAGGTTCATCATCTTGCGCGGCACGAACTGGGTGCCGTCCCACATCGGCCGGATCATGATCTTGTTGACCCCGACGATCGCCACTTCCGGATAGTTGATGACGGGCGTCGTGGCGACGCCACCCATCGCGCCGAGCGAGGTGATGGTGATGGTCGAGCCGGTCAGCTCTTCGCGCGTCGCGGTGCCGGCCTTGGCGGCTTCGGCCAGGCGGTTGACCTCGCCAGCGCAATCCCAGATGTCACGCGCCTCGGCGTGCCTGACGACAGGCACCATCAGCCCGCCCGGGGTCTGCGCCGCCATGCCGATATGCACGCCGGCATGGCGCTGGATGACGCCGGCATCGTCGTCATAGATCGCGTTGAGCTGGGGCTGCTCGGCCACCGCCTTGACCAGCGCCCGCATCAGGAACGGCAGCAAGGTCAGCTTCGGCCTGTCAGGCTTCTTCGAGGCATTGAGCTTGGCGCGCAGTTCCTCCAGCGCAGTGACGTCGATCTCCTCGACATAGGTGATGTGGGGGATGCGTGACTTGGCCAGCGCCATCTTCTCGGCAATCCGCCGGCGCAGCCCGATGACCTTGATCTCCTCGACCTCGGTCCTTGCCAGCAGCCCGGCCGTGGGAACCGCCGAACCCCGCGCCGCAAAGCCGTCGAGATCGTCATGGGTGATGCGGCCGGCCGGACCGGTACCGGAGACCTGGCGCAGGTCGATGCCAGCTTCCTTGGCCCGCAGCCTGACCGCGGGCGATGCCAGCGGCCGCTCGCCCTCTGGGCGCGGCAGACCGATGGTCGCGGCGGCACCCCTAGCCCCTCCCCCCAAGGGGGAGGGGGATCCGGTTGGCGCTTTTGCAGTTTCTTTGCCGGCCTTCGAAGTGTCGGATTTCGAGACGGCAATGGACGGTTGTTCCCCTCCCCCTTGTGGGGAGGGGTCAGGGGTAGGGGTACCCTGCACACCCGAAGGCTTCTCAGCCTCTGTCGCAGCCACACCACCCTCGCCGGCAACCTTGATCCTGACGATTGGCGAGCCCACCGGGACCGTGTCGCCGATCTCGGCGCCAAGCCAGAGGATTTCGCCATCGACGGGCGACGGGATCTCGACCGTCGCCTTGTCGGTCATGACGGCGGCAAGTACGGCGTCCTCGCGCACGAGGTCGCCGATCTTGACGTGCCATTCGACCAGTTCGGCCTCGGCCACGCCCTCACCGACGTCGGGAAGCTTGATGACATGTTCGCCCATGCTCAGGCCTCCATTGTTTCGATCAAAGCTTCGCCGACCCGTTTGGGTCCGGGGAAGTAGTCCCATTCCTGGGCATGCGGATAGGGCGTGTCCCAGCCGGCGACGCGGGCGACGGGTGCTTCGAGGTGGTAGAAGCAGTTTTCCTGCACCAGCGACACCAGTTCGGCGCCGAAACCCGACGTCAGCGTCGCCTCATGCACCACCACGCAGCGGCGGGTCTTCTTGACCGAGGCGACGATGGTCTCGAGATCGAGCGGCAGCAGCGTCCTGAGGTCGATCACCTCGGCGTCGATGCCGGTCTCCTCGGCTGCCGCCTGGGCGACATAGACCATGGTGCCATAGGCGAGCACGGTGACGGCGGAACCGGGCCGGCGAATCTCGGCCTTGCCGAGCGGCACCGTGTAATGGCCTTCCGGCACCTCGCCCAAATCATGCTTGGACCAGGCCGTGACGGGTCGGTCGTGATGGCCGTCGAAGGGACCGTTGTACAATCGTTTCGGCTCCAGAAAGATCACCGGATCGGGGTCCTCGATCGAAGCGATCAGCAGTCCCTTGGCGTCGAGCGGATTGGACGGAACCACCACCTTGAGGCCTGAAACATGGGTGAACAATGCCTCGGGGCTCTGGCTGTGGGTCTGGCCGCCGAAGATGCCGCCGCCTGTCGGCATGCGGATGACGATCGGGCAGGTGAATTCGCCATTGGAGCGGTAGCGCAATCGTGCCGCTTCCGAAACGATCTGGTCGTATGCTGGATAGACATAGTCGGCGAACTGGATTTCAATGCAGGGCTTGAGGCCATAGGAAGCCATGCCGACGGCAGCGCCGACGATGCCCAGTTCGCTGATCGGCGCGTCGAAACAGCGCGACCGGCCGTATTTCTGTTGAAGCCCTTGCGTGCAGCGGAAGACGCCGCCGAAATAGCCGACGTCCTCGCCGAACACGACGACGTTGTCGTCGCGGCCCATGGCAACGTCCATGGCGCTGCGGATGGCCTCGATCATTGTCATGCGCGGCATGGGCTACACTCCCGCCTTCTGGCGCTGGCGACGGAGATGCGCCGGCATCTCGGCATAGACACCCTCGAACATGTCGCGCGTTGACGGCTTGCCGCCGGCATGCAGCGTGCCATGGCTCTCGGCTTCCTTCTGCGCTGCGATGACTGTTTCGAGGATCTCGGCCTCGGTCTGCTTGTGGCGGTCGTCGGACCACAGGCCACGCCTGATGAGATGGTTCTTCAGCCGGATCACAGGGTCCCCGAGCGGCCAGGCGTCCGACTCGGTCTTGGGCCGGTAGGCAGAGGGATCGTCCGAGGTCGAGTGCGCCCCGACGCGATAGGTGACGTATTCGACCAGTGTCGGCCCGAGGTTGCTGCGGGCGCGCTCGGCCGCCCATTTCGCCACCGCGTGGACGGCGAGATAGTCGTTGCCGTCGACGCGCAGGGCCGGGATGCCGAAGCCGAGGCCGCGCGCCGCAAAGGTGCCGGAGCCGCCGCGGGCGATGCCTTGGAAGGTCGAGATCGCCCACTGGTTGTTGACGACGTTGAGCACGACGGGCGCCCTGTAGGTCGAGGCGAAGACCAGTGCGGCGTGGAAGTCGCTCTCGGCGGTGGCACCGTCGCCGACCCAGCCGACCGCGATCTTGGTATCGCCCTTGATGGCAGACGCCATCGCCCAGCCCACCGCCTGGATGTACTGCGTCGTCAGATTGCCGGAGATGGAGAAGAAACCGTGCTCCTTGGCCGAATACATGATCGGCAGCTGCCGGCCCTTCAGCGGATCCATCTCGTTGGAATAGATCTGATTCATCATGTCGACCATCGGATAGCCGCCGGCGATCAGCAGGCCGGCCTGGCGATAGGTCGGGAAATTCATGTCGCCCTTGTTGAGCGCCTTGCGGAATGCGCAGCTCACCGCCTCCTCGCCCATATGCTGCATGTAGAACGAGGTCTTGCCCTGGCGCTGGGCCATCTGCATGCGCGCGTCGAAGGTGCGCAACGTCATCATGTGGCGCAGGCCTTCGAGCTGTTCCTCGTCGGTCAGCGTGCCGGCCCACGGCCCGACCGCATCGCCCTCGCGGTTGAGCACGCGGATGATCGAATAGGCGAGATCGCGGATCGTCCTGGGGTCGACATCGACCGGCGGCCGGTCGACCGAGCCGGCCTTGGGGATCGGCACGTTGGAGAAGTCGGGCGTTCCGCCCGGTCGCACTTCGGGCTCGGGCACGTGAAACTTGAGCGGCGAGGGATTGTCCGTCACGGATGCTCCTCCTGTCTCGCCTGCGGGCCGAACGTCCTTCCCCGGAACACCGCAAGCGCCAGACAATTTATGTCAGTGATGCTGACCTATTATCCGATCGTCATCGAAACTTCAATGGGGTCCCGACATCAGGGACTTTGGCATTGTCTCGGCTTCAACGAAAGGCCGTTGACAGCACCGGCATTCCTCGCCCATGTTGCCGGCCTCACCAGGGGGGTCCCGACAAGGGGCTGAGATACTGCTGGCTCGCGCAGCGCAGTGACCCGTTGAACCTGATCCAGTTCACACTGGCGTAGGGACGGTGCGAGGCGCTGCAGGCCGGCTATCCGGCTTTGGCAATCGGGTTCACGCCCGAGGTCCCCGGGCAAAACCTCACCTCCTCCTCATCGCACGAACTGGGTCTCCATAGCACCGGAGACTCACTCATGAATGCCCACACCCCGACAGTCACGACCGGCGAACTTCCCGCTTCGAGGAAGGTTCACAAGGCAGGAAAGCTGCATCCCGAAATCCGGGTGCCGATGCGCGAAATATCGGTTCACCCGACATCCGGCGAGCCGCCCGTCTCCGTCTACGATTCGTCCGGCCCCTATACCGACACGACGGTGCAGACCGACATCGAGCGCGGCCTGCCACGGCTGCGTGAGGACTGGATCGTCGCCCGCGGCGACGTCGAGCGCTATGACGGCCGCGCGATCAAAGACGCGGACAACGGCTTCGTCTCGCCCGAACGGCTGACGCCGGCGTTTCCGGTGCGCAACGCCCCGCTGCGCGCCACCGGCGGTCGCGCCGTCACCCAGCTCGCTTATGCCCGCGCCGGCATCGTCACGCCCGAGATGGAATTTGTCGCCATCCGCGAAAACCTTGGCCGCGAGCAGCTCAAGGCAAAGCTCCAGCGCGACGGCGAAAGCTTCGGCGCAGCCGTTCCCGATTTCGTCACGCCCGAATTCGTCCGTGACGAGGTGGCGCGCGGCCGCGCCATCATCCCCTCCAACATCAACCATCCCGAGAGCGAGCCGATGATCATCGGCCGCAATTTCCTGGTCAAGATCAACGCCAACATCGGCAATTCCGCCGTCACCTCGTCGATGGCCGAGGAGGTCGAGAAGATGGTGTGGGCGACGCGATGGGGCGCCGACACGGTGATGGACCTGTCCACCGGCCGCAACATCCACAACATCCGCGACTGGATCGTCCGCAATTCGCCGGTGCCCATCGGCACGGTGCCGCTCTACCAGGCGCTCGAAAAGGTTGGCGGCATCGCCGAGGACCTGACCTGGGAGGTGTTCCGCGACACGCTCATCGAGCAGGCCGAACAGGGCGTCGACTACTTCACCATCCATGCCGGCGTGCGCCTGGCCTACATCCACCTGACCGTCGACCGCGTCACCGGCATCGTCTCGCGCGGCGGCTCGATCATGGCCAAGTGGTGCCTGCACCATCACAAGGAGAGCTTCCTCTACGAGCACTTCGAGGAAATCTGCGACATCTGCCGCACCTATGACGTCGCGTTCTCTCTCGGCGACGGCCTGCGCCCCGGCTCGATTGCGGACGCCAACGACGCCGCCCAGTTCGCCGAACTGGAGACGCTGGGAGAGCTGACCAGGATCGCCTGGGCCAAGGACTGCCAGGTCATGATCGAAGGCCCCGGCCACGTGCCGATGCACAAGATCAAGGAGAACATGGACAAGCAGCTGGAGGTCTGCGGCGAAGCGCCTTTCTACACGCTCGGGCCGCTCACCACCGACATTGCGCCCGGCTACGACCACATCACCTCGGGCATCGGCGCGGCGATGATCGGCTGGTTCGGCACGGCTATGCTCTGCTACGTCACGCCCAAGGAACATCTCGGCCTGCCCGACCGCGACGACGTCAAGGTCGGCGTCATCACCTACAAGATCGCAGCACACGCCGCCGACCTCGCCAAGGGCCACCCGGCGGCCAAGGTCAGGGACGATGCACTGTCGCGGGCGCGATTCGAGTTCCGCTGGGAGGACCAGTTCAACCTATCGCTCGACCCCGAAACGGCGCGCGCCTACCACGACCAGACCTTGCCCAAGGAGGCGCACAAGGTGGCGCATTTCTGCTCCATGTGCGGCCCGAAATTCTGCTCGATGCGGATCTCCCACGACATCCGCGCCGAGGCGCAGAAGGAAGGGCTGGCAGCGATGGCGGCAAAGTACCGCGACGGCGGCGACCTCTACATGCCGGTCGACAACGCCGCGCCGGCGGAGACAGCGAGCCAGCCATGAAGGTGCTGATCCGCGGCGCAGGCGTCGCCGGGCTGACGCTCGCACATGAGCTGGCGACACGCGGCGCCGAGGTGACCGTGGTCGAGAAGCGCAGGCAGATCGCCGGCAATGCCTCGTGGCATGCCGGCGGCATGCTGGCGCCGTGGTGCGAGCGCGAAAGCGCCGAAGAGGCAGTGCTCTCGCTCGGGCGAGACGCCGCCGACTGGTGGAATGCCGCCTTGCCCGGCCATATCATGCGCAACGGCACGCTGGTCGTGGCACCGGCGCGTGATGCGGCCGAACTCGACCGCTTCGGCCGGCGCACATCGGCTTTTCGGCAGATCGATGCCGAGGCCGTCACTGAACTCGAGCCAGACCTCGAAGGACGTTTCGGACGTGCATTGTTCTTCGCCCGGGAGGCGCACCTTGATCCGCGGAAGGTGCTGCTAGGGCTAAAGGAAAAGCTCGTGCAGATGGGCGTGCGTTTCGAGTTCGGCTTTGGCGCCGTGCAGGCGCCTGGGTCGCCTGGTATCGAGGTCGACTGCACCGGCATGGCCGACACGCGGCCAGGCTTGCGCGGCGTGCGTGGCGAGATGCTGATCCTGCGCACTACGGAGGTTTCCCTCGCGCGACCGGTGCGGCTGCTGCATCCGCGCATCCCGGTTTATGTCATCCCGCGGTCGGGCAACCTGTTCATGGTCGGCGCGACGATGATCGAGAATGACGCTACCCGGCCGATCACCACGCGCTCGGTGATGGAACTGCTCAACGCCGCCTACGCGCTGCATCCGGCCTTCGGCGAGGCCGAACTGGTCGAGACGGGTGTTGGCGTCCGCCCCGCCTTCGCCGACAACCTGCCGCGCGTCGAGCGCGACGGGAACACCATCCGCATCAACGGCCTCTATCGCCACGGCTTCCTGCTCGCACCCGCCATCGCGCGGCAGGCCGCCGGCCTGATCCTGGGCCACGAGACGAAGAAGGAGCTCGCCGATGAAACTCACCGTTAACGGCGAAAGCCACGAGGTTGCGGCCGGCACGCTGGCGGCATTGCTTGCAGAACTCGACTACGAGGGCGGCTGGCTCGCCACGGCGCTGAACGGCGAGGTTGTGCCGGCAAGGGAACGCGACGACTGCGCGCTGGCCGAGGGCGACCGTATCGAAATCCTCGCACCGATGAAGGGAGGGTGAGTTCATGCTCGAACTCTACGGACAGCCGGTCTCTTCCCGCCTGCTTCTGGGCACCGCCCTCTACCCCTCGCCTGCGATCATGGCCGAGGCGATCAAGGCGTCTGGCGCCGACATCGTCACCGTCTCGCTGCGCCGCGAAACATCCGGCGGCAAGACCGGCGGGCAGTTCTGGTCGCTGATCCAGTCGCTCGGCGTGCGTGTGCTGCCCAACACCGCCGGCTGCCATTCGATCAAGGAAGCGGTGACGACGGCGCGCATGGCGCGTGAGGTGTTCGGCACCAACTGGATCAAGCTCGAAGTCATCGGCAATCACGACACGCTGCAGCCCGACGTGTTCGGGCTGGTCGATGCGGCGAAAATCCTCGCCGCAGAAGGCTTCGAGGTTTTTCCCTACACGACCGACGATCTCGTTGTCGCCGGCCGGCTGGTCGATGCCGGCTGCAAGGTGCTGATGCCCTGGTGCGCGCCGATCGGGTCGGCGCGAGGTCCGCAAAACCCTGATGCCCTGCGCAGCCTGCGCGGCCACTTCCCCAACGTGCCTTTGATCGTCGACGCCGGCATCGGCCGCCCGTCGCATGCGGCGACCGTCATGGAACTCGGCTACGACGCCGTGCTGCTCAACACGGCGGTCGCCAAGGCCGGCGACCCCGTTGCCATGGCGTCCGCCTTCGGCAAGGCGGTTGATTCAGGGCGGCAAGCATTCCTCGCCGGCCCGCTCGAACCGCGAGACATGGCTGTTCCTTCCACCCCCGTCATCGGCATGGCAGCATTTTCATGAAACTCGACCCGTTCTATCTGATCATCGATTCCGCGGCCTGGATCGAGCGGCTGGTGCCATCGGGTGTGAAGCTGGTGCAGTTGCGCATCAAGGACATGGACGAGGCCGGCCTGCGCCGCGAAATCCGCGCTGCGAAAGCCGTGTGTGAAGGTCATGGCTGCCAGCTCATTGTCAACGACTACTGGCGCCTCGCCATCGACGAGGGCTGCAACTTCGTCCATCTCGGCCAGGAAGATCTCGCCGAAGCCGATGTAAGTGCCATCCGCCGCGCCGGCCTGAAACTCGGCCTCAGCACCCATGACGATGCCGAACTCGACACGGCGCTTGCAGCAACACCAGACTATGTCGCGCTCGGCCCCGTCTATCCGACCATCCTCAAGGCGATGAAATGGACACCGCAGGGGCTCGACCGCATCGCCACCTGGAAACAGCGCGTCGGCACGGTGCCGCTGGTCGCCATCGGCGGGCTCAACGTCGAGCGCATCCCTGGCGTCTTCGCACAAGGCGCTGACAGCGCTGCCGTCGTCACCGACATCACCTTGAATACCGACCCGGAGGGCCGCACCCGCCAATGGCTGGCGGCGACGGCTCGATGGCGATGACTCCGCATGTGCTCATCGTCGCCGGCTCGGATTCGAGCGGCGGCGCCGGCATCGTCCGCGATGTCGAAACGGTGTCGGCCTTCGGCCTGCGCAGCTGCGTTGCGGTCACGGCGGTAACGGTCCAGTCGCATCAGGCGGTCGCGCGCATCGAGCAGATGCCGCCCGACCTCGTTGCCGCCCAGATGCGCGCGGCCCTGGCCGCCAATCCGGTCAAGGCGGTCAAGATCGGCATGCTCGGCAGCGCCCCGACCATAGAGGCGGTCTCTTCGGTGCTGGCAAGCAGCCTGCCGATCCCCGTGGTGCTCGACCCGGTTCTGGCCTCGACCTCAGGACGCCCATTGCTCGACGCAAATGCCATGACATCGCTCAAGCGCAAGCTGTTTCCGCTGTGCACGCTGGTCACGCCCAACCTGCCCGAATTGGCACTGCTGTCCGGCCTGCCGCTCGCCATTGGCGAACGCGACATCCTCCGGCAGGCCGGCAGGCTGTTCGACGCAGCCGCCCCCGCCATTCTCGTCAAGGGCGGTCACGCATCGGGAGAATCGTCGACGGACCTGCTGCTCCTGCCGGGACGCGATCCAATCCGGTTCGACGCCTCCCGCATTCCGGTGGCCATGCGCGGCACCGGCTGCATGCTGGCGAGCGCGATAGCGGCGCATCTGGCGCAAAACGAAACGCTGGAGAACAGCGTCGGCAAGGCGAAGCGCCATGTCTTCGCCAAGCTTCTCGCCTCGATCTCCTGAGCGCCTAGCCCAGCCGGGCGGCGTGCCAGCGCAGATGGTCGTCCATGAAGGTGGAGATGAAGTTGTAGGAATGGTCATAGCCGTCCTGCATGCGCAGGGTCAGCCCGATGCCGGCCTTCTTGCAGGCATCTTCGAGCAGCCACGGCCGCAGGCCTTCCTGGAGGAAGCCGTCCGAGGTCCCCTGGTCGGCCAGGAACTCCGGAAAACGCTTGCCATCCTCGATCAGCAGCGTCGTGTCATAGGCGCGCCACGCAGCCTCATCGGCGCCGAGATACTTTTCCAGCGCCGGCTTCGACCAGCCCGCCGTCGAGGGTTGGGCGATCGGCGCGAAGGCCGAACAGCTCTTGAAGCGTTCCGGGTTCTTCAGCGCGATGGTCAGCGCGCCGTGGCCGCCCATCGAATGACCTGTTATCGACTGGCGTGACATATCGGCCGGGAAGTTCGCCGCGATCAGTGCCGGCAGCTCTTCGGTGACGTAGGAATACATGCGGTAGTTCTTCGCGAACGGCTCCTGCGTCGCGTCGACATAGAAGCCGGCGCCCGAACCGAACTGCCAGTTGTCCTTCTCGTCGGGAATGCCCTCGCCGCGCGGGCTGGTGTCGGGGCAGACGATCATCAGCCCGAGCTCGGCCGCGAGGCGACGGTATTCGCCCTTGTCCATGACGTTGGCGTGAGTGCAGGTCAGGCCCGAGAGATACCACAGCACCGGCACCGGACCGTCCTTGGCCTGCGGCGGCACGAACACCGCAAAGGTCATATCGCAGGCACACGCTTCCGATGCGTGCGAATAGACACCCTGGATGCCGCCATGCGACTTCGACGTGGAAACGGTCTTCATCTGCTCTGCCTTCTCATCAAACAATCCCGCCCCGCATACCCTCGGCGGACGGGGCCTGCAACGCTCAAAAAGATACCGGCGGCGCGGTCGAGAGGTCGTGGAGCCCTCGAACGCACCGCCGGTCGACGCCTGGCTTGGGGAACATGCGGGCAAGCTGGGAGGCTTTGGAGTCCCGCAACAAGGCCCAGGCGTGGTTCCGTTTCTAGTAGACGACGACGCTTCTGATGCTCTCGCCGGCATGCATCAGGTCAAAACCCTTGTTGATGTCTTCGAGCTTGAGCGTATGCGTGATCATCGGGTCGATC
>NZ_LMCL01000009.1:0-68693 GCF_001424795.1 Aminobacter sp. DSM 101952
CCAGGCCTACGATCCCGAGGCGATGAACGAGGCGCAGACGATCTTCGGCCAGCGCGACGACCTGATGCTGTGCGGCACCAAGGAGGCGGCGCTGCGCGGGGCGGATGCGCTTCTGATCGCCACCGAGTGGAAGAACTTCCGGGCGCCGTCCTTCGAGCTGATCAGGGAGCAGCTGTCGACGCCGGTCGTCTTCGACGGCCGCAACCTCTACGACCCGGCCGTCGTCGCCCGCCACGGCCTCAATTATGTCTCCATCGGCCGAAAGGCGGGTGGGCAGGACGACCGAGTGACAAAGGAGTTGGCTGCATGAAGGTTCTGTTTGCCGGCGGCAACGGCTACACGCCCGAATTCAGCGGCGGCGTGCAATCGAGCACGCATCATCTGGTCGAGCAGCTGCGCGCGCATGGTCATGAGGCTTCCGTGCTCGCCGCCCTGTTCGGCGACGGCATGTTCGGCTTCAAGGCGCGCGCCAAGATGAAGCTGACGCGGCAACGCGCCGTCATCGACACTTTTCCCGGCTATCCGGTGGTCCGCGCGTGGTTCCCATGGGAAGCCGCCGGCTTTGCCGTGCAGAAGCTCAGGCCCGACGTCGCGGTGGTCCAGTGCCACAAGTCGGTGCCGATCGGGAAGGCGCTGGAGGCCCAGGGCGTGCCGCTGGTCGTCTATCTCAGGAATGTCGAATTCCATGAACTCGCCGGCGACCTCAGCGAACTTCAGTCGGCCCGATACATCGCCAATTCGGAATTTACCGCCCGCGCCTACGGCCAAAGGTTTGGCATCGAATCGACGGTGATCCCGCCGACCATCGATCCAGCGCTCTACGCCACGCCGACGACGGGCGAGTTCGTGACGCTGATCAACCCATACGAGGAAAAGGGGTTCGAGCTGGCTGTGCGGATCGCCGGGCGCTGCCCCGACATCCCGTTCCTGTTTGTCGAAAGCTGGAAACTGGCCGACGACCACCGTGCCCGCATCGAGGAGACCATCGCGCCGCTCGGCAATGTCAGGCTCGAAAGCCGCACCAGCAACATGAAGACGGTCTATGGCCGCACCAAGATCCTGCTTGCGCCGAGCAAATGGGAAGAGGCCTGGGGCCGCGTCGCCTCCGAGGCGCATTGCAGCGGTATCCCTGTCGTCGGCTCGCGCCGCGGCGGTCTGCCCGAAGCGATCGGCAAGGGCGGCGTGGTTGTCGACTACGATGCGCCGCTGGACGACTGGGTCGGCGCCGTGCGCCGGCTGTGGCAGGACAGGGTCGAGTACAACCGCCTGTCGGCGGCTGCGCGCGAGTTTTCCGAGCGTCCGCAGCTCGATCCCGACGCCCAGTTCGCCACCTTCATGGGCGTGCTCGAGCGCGCGGCGGCGCAACGCCTGCACAAGGCGGCCTGACTTGGCGTTTGTCCGGCCGGGTTCGTGGAGAGCGCATCGATGAAGGTCTGTTTCGTCGTCGACAGGTTTCCCTCGCTGTCCGAGACCTTCGTTCTCGACCAGATCGAGGGTTGCCTCGAGCGAGGCATCGAGGTCGGCGTCGTCTGCAACGAGACGACGTTCGGCAAGGAGCGCAACATCGACGATCCGCGCTGGCGCAACCTGCCCGGCGGTGTCGAGCAATGGTGGGGCGCGCTCGGACCCTTGCGCCCGGCGCTGCGCAAATGGTCGGGCAAGCTCTGGGACAAGGCGTCGACGGCGCTCGACATCGCCTTTGCCCGCAAGCTCGAGAAGTACGATGTCATCGTCGCGCATTTCGGCAACAACGGCCTGCGCGTCGCGAGATCGATGAAACGGCGGCGGATCGCAGCGCCGCTGGTGACGATTTTCCATGGCCATGACGTCGGCGCGCCGATGCATGACGGCACGCTGTCGCGCTACGAGGTCGTGTTCCGGCACGGTGCGCTGCAGTTGCCGGTCAATGGCTTCTTCCGCAAGGCGCTGATCGAGGCGGGCGCGGCAGCCGACACCGTCGCCGTGCACCACATGGGCGTCGATACCGACACGATCGGCTTCCAGGCGGTCGCACGCGAGGAGGCCGCGCTGTCGCTGATTTCGGTCTGCCGGCTGACCGAGAAGAAGGGCATCGAGTTTGCCCTGCGCGCGCTCGGCGAGGTACAGGCCAAGCGGCCCGACATCGAGTGGACCTACACGGTGATCGGCGGCGGCGAACTGCTCGACGCCATGAAGCAACTGGCGGCGAAGCTTGGCATATCGCAGCGCGTCGCCTTCCTGGGACCGCGTCCGCACAGCGAGGTCAAGCAGCGCCTGAGCGAGGCGCATGTCTTCCTGCTGCCCAGCGTCAAGGCCAGCGACGGCGATGTCGAAGGCATCCCGGTGGCGCTGATGGAAGCGATGGCGGCGGGCCTCACGGTGGTCAGCACCTATCACTCCGGCATTCCCGAATTGATCGAGGACGGCAGGACCGGCCTTTTGGCGCCCGAAAGGGACGTTGAAGCGCTGGCGCAGAAGCTGGCTTGGATCGCCGATAACCCGCAGGCATGCGCGCAATTGGCCGTGGCCGCACGGCGCAAGATCGAAGACGACTTCGATTCGGTTCGTCTCAACGACGCCTTTGCCGACACGCTGTTCCGCCTCGCCGCCACCAGGGCCGCGGCATGAGCGCCGACACCGGGCAACTAGGGCGCATCGCCCTGCGCGGCGGGGCGCTGACGGCTGCGGCGCAGGCGATCAAGATCGGCATCCAGTTCGTTTCGGTGGTGATCCTCGCGCGGATGCTGGCGCCGGAGGATTTCGGCCTCGTCGCCTCGGTCGGGCCTATCATCGCCTTTGTCGGCCTGTTCCAGAACCTCGGCTTGCAGCAGGCCGTCATCCAGCGACCCGAAATCAGCCAGCCGCAGCTCAACCAGGTGTTCTGGATCAGCGCGCTGGCCGGCCTGATCTGCACGATGGTGATCGCTGCGCTGTCGCCGGCGGTTTCGGCCTTCTACGGCGACGCCAGGATGACCGGCATCACGCTGGCCGCCGCCATGCCGCTGCTGCTCGGCAGCCTGGCCGCGCTGCCGCTGGCGCTGATGAACCGCAACCTGCAATTCGGGCAGCTTGCGATCAACGACGTGGCGACCGCGCTTGCCGGCCTGGGTGCGGCGATCGCCGCCGCCTATGCCGGGCTCGGCTACTGGTCGCTGGTGATCGGGCCGGCGGCGGGCGCGGTGGTGACGCTGTTCGGCGCATGGCTGGCGACGCGCTGGAAACCGGGCAGGCCGAACGTCAGGGTGGAGCGCGAAATCCTGCATTTCGGCGCCAACCTCACCGGCTTCAACCTCGTCAACTTCTTCTCGCGCAACCTCGACAACATCCTGATCGGCAAGTTCTCCGGCCCGATCGAACTCGGCTATTACGACCGCGCCTACAAGCTGCTCCTGTTTCCGCTGCAGAACATCAACCAGCCGCTGTCGCGGCTGATGGTGCCGCTGCTCAGCCGCATCCAGGACGACGAGCCGCGCTTTCGCGCGCTGTACCTGCGCACCAACTGGCTGCTCGCCTTCGTCACCGTTCCCGGCATTGCGGCATTAACCATCGCTGCCGAGCCGGTGGTGTCCATCCTGTTCGGCGAACGCTGGCTCGGCGTGGCGCCGATCTTCGCCTGGCTCGGCATAGCCGGGCTGATGCAGCCGGTGTCGAGCACGACGGGCTGGATCTTCATGTGCCAGGGCAAGACGAGCACGATGTTCCGCTGGGGCGTCTATTCGGCGCTGACGACGGTGCTGGCCTTCGCCGTCGGGCTGAAATGGGGCGCGGTCGGCGTTGCCGCCGCCTATGCGATCAGCGGCTACGTGCTGCGCCTGCCGGTTCTGGCGGTGCTGATCGGCCGTACCGGCCCGGTCTCGGCGCTCGACTTCCTGATGGTCCAGGGCCTGCTGATCGTCGCGGCGGCCGTCGCCTGGCTCGGCCACGGCTACCTGCCGGCTGCGCTCATCGCGCAGTCGAACATCGTGGCGGCCCTGACCGCGGCGGCCCTAAGCTACGCGGTGGCGCTTGGCTTCATGGTCGCCGTGCCCCAGTCCCGTCGCGCCCTTGTCGAAACCTGGAAGACCGTCGCCCGCAACATTCGTTGAGGTGTCGGCCAGAAGCGGCCTGATGAGGTCGGCGGCCGACATGGCCGAGACATGTTCTTCCAGCACCGCCGCAATCGTCGTTGCCCGCAGTCGGTCGAGATTGCCGGCGAAGGCGGCGAGCTTGGCGTTCGCTTCCTCGGGTGTCACGGTGTCGATGTCGAGCAGCAGGTCGGCGAGGCCGACGCGCTTGGCAAGCTCGCGGGTCTTGAACTCGTAGGCGATCGGCAGCACAGGGGTGCCGACGCAGAGTGACATGATCATCATGTGCATGCGGGTGGCGACGACGAAGTCGAAACCCTTGATCAGCTCCATCAGCTGTTCGGGCGTGTGGAAGCCGGCATCGACGCTGACCCGGGCGGCCACATCGGCATCGAGCTCGGCGACGATGGCGCGCGCGGTCTTTGAATCGTCGTGCGCGTATTCCGGCACGCCCTGGCAGGTCGAGACGAAGGTCACCTGCTTGCCGTGGTCGCGCACCAGCGCCGTGGCGATGTCACGGATCGAATCCATGTAGCGGCGCATGCCGTCGGCGCCGTCGTTGACGTAGTTCCAGTGCCGCACCGAAATGCCGACGCGGCCGGTCGGCCGGGGTGGCGTGCCGGCCGAGAGCAGGGCCTGGATGCGCGCGGTGTCGGCCAGCGCAAAGACCGAATCGGCGACGACATGGCACTTGCCGGGGTCGTCGACCATGCCGGCGAGGTGGCCACGCGAGCGCTCGTCGCGCAGCAGCATCAGCGGGCTACGGTCGAAGACCGGCTTCAGTTCGCGGCGGTTGTAGTCCTTGTCGAACGGCCCGAGCGACTGGGTGAAGAAGACCGGGCCCTTGCCGAAGGTCGCATCGATGCGAAACTGGTTGAGGCGCCGCTCGAGATTGTAGTTCTCGACCAGATAGGTGCCGCCTGTCGTGACGACGAGATCAGCCTTACGGTACATGTCGAGGCTGCGGCGGTCCTCGGCCCCGAACATCGCGTCGTCCAGCGCCCGGCTCTTGCCGTAGTGGCGCAGGGCGCTGAGCGCGAGACGGTTGTAGATCGGCTTGGCCAGGTTCTTCAGCCGGTTGTCGTCATAGGGATACTTGAAGATGGATTCCGAGAGCAGCTTGCGAATCTCGATGTCCGGATAGGCTTGTCTGGGGTAGAGCCGCGACGCCACTTCGGGCTGGCTGTCGAAGACCTGGAAGCGCAACTCGCCGGCATAGGCCGTCTTGAGGATGTGCCTGATCGCCAGCAGGATCGCCGCATCGCCGGTGTTCAGGCAGACGGTATTTTCGACGATGACTGTCTTCACGGGCCTTGGCCTCCTCGGATTTGTCGTGTCGGGAAATCAAGTACAAGGCTAACCCGGCCATTTTGCGGCGCAACAATAATTGAGGTCGGGTCAGTCAATAATTGTTGCGGCGCAGCAATGGGTGCACTAGCCTCGTCAGCGGTGGGCCAAACTGCGAGCGTGAATTCATGCTGCATGTTCTGTACCTGGTGCATGATGTTTCCGATCCGGCCGTGCGCCGAAGGATCATCATGCTCAAGGCCGGTGGCGCGCGCGTTACGCTCGCTGGTTTCCGCCGGACGCAAGAACTCGAAGACGTCGAGGGCGTAACGCCGATCGACCTTGGAATCACGCGCGACGGCCGCTTTGCACAGCGGCTGGGCGCGGTCGCGTTTGCCGCGACGAGCATTGCCGCGTCGCTGAAATCGGTCGCCGCGCCAGACATGATCGTTGCCCGCAATCTCGAAATGCTGGCGCTGGCTCAGCGTGCCCGCAGCGCATTTTCGTCATCCGTGCCGATCGTCTACGAGTGTCTCGACATCCACCGCCTGGTGCTGCGCGAGGATATCTTCGGCAAGGCCCTGCGCGGCGCAGAGCGCCTGCTCGGGCGCAATGTCAGCCTGCTTCTGACCAGCTCCCCGGCCTTCGTCAGCCACTATTTCGAGCGCTTCGGCCAGATCGACGCCCCGATCGAACTGCTCGAGAACAAGCTGCTCGAACTGGAGCCGCGGATCGACACGGCGCCGTCACCGGTACCGCAGCTGCCGTGGAAGATCGGCTGGTTCGGGGCGCTGCGCTGCCGCAAGTCGCTCGAATTGCTGGCCGATTTCACGCGCAGCGCCGAAGGCCGATTCGAACTCGTCATGCGCGGTCGCCCGGCGCTATCGGAGTTCCCGGATTTCCACGGTTTCGTCCAATCGGAGCCCCATTTGGCGTTTAAGGGTGCCTACCGAAACCCCGAGGACATGGCCGACATCTACGCGCAAGTGCATTTCTCATGGGCGATCGACTTCTTCGAGGAAGGCCAGAACTCGACATGGCTGCTGCCCAACAGGCTCTATGAAGGCTGCCGCTTCGGCACGGTGCCGATCGCCATGGCCGGCACGGAAACTGCCAGCTTCCTCGAACGCCAGAAGATCGGGCTGGTGTTGTCCGAGCCGTCGGTCGCCGCACTGACGGAAACCCTCTCGGACATGACGAACGAGCGTTACGCCGCCCTGCATGGGGCGGTGCTTGCCCGCGATCCCGCGACGTGGGTGTGCAGCCGCTCCGATTGCCGCGCCCTGGTGGCAAGGCTCGAACGCGTCGCCGCCCAAAACCGGGACGGCACGATCGGCGCCATCGCCGCCTGACACCCAACCTATCCAAGACAAGCAGCTTCATGACCGAGATTTCATCCGCCATCATCGTCATTCCGTGCCTGAACGAGGAGCGCCATATCGGCGGCCTGCTGGGCAAGCTTCGCCCGGCGGCACGGCGGCTCGGCGCCCGCATCATCGTCGCCGACGGCGGCAGCAACGATGCCACCCGCGCCATCGTTGCCGACATCGCGGCACGGGACGACACTGTCGTGCTGATCGACAATCCCGCGCGCATCCAGAGCGCTGCGATCAACCTTGCCGTCGAACGCTTCGGCGATGGCGCCGACTACCTGATCCGCATCGACGCCCATGGCGGCTATCCCGACGACTATTGCGACAGGCTGCTTGAAGAGGCGTGGGAAACGGGTGCGGATTCCGTCGTGGTCTCGATGCTGACCGAAGGCAACGGCGCCGTCCAGCAGGCGGCGGCGGCGGCGCAGAACTCGAAGCTGGGCACCGGCGGCTCGAAGCACAGGCATGGCTCTTCTGGGGAATGGGTCGACCACGGCCATCACGCGCTGATGCATATCGCCGCGTTCCGCGATATCGGCGGCTATGACGAGAGCTTCAGCCACAACGAGGACGCCGAGCTCGACCATCGCCTGCGTCAGGCCGGCTACCGCATCTGGATGAGCGGGCAGACGCGGATGACCTATTTTCCGCGCGCTTCGCTTGGCGGGCTGTTCCGGCAGTATCTCGGCTACGGCCGGGGGCGGGCGAAAAACCTGCTGAAGCACCGGGTCATCCCTAAGATCCGCCAGATGGTGCCACTGATGGTGGCGCCGACGACGGGTCTTGCCGTGCTGTCGTTCGTGCACTGGATCTTCGCCGTGCCGTTCCTCGCCTGGGCTGCGATCTGCCTTGGCTACGGCCTTGCCCTGGCCTTGCGCGCCGGCAGGCCGGGCCTCGCGCTCGCCGGCGTGTCGGCGATGGTCATGCATTTTGCCTGGTCGCTCGGCTTCTGGCTCCAGCTTGCCGGCATGCCAGCAGGAGGGCGAGCCGCGTGACCGATACGCCAAGCATCGACATCTGCGTCTGCACGTTCCGGCGCAAGGAACTGGCCGACACGCTGCGTTCACTGGCGGCGATGGAGCTGCCGGAAGGCTTTCGCATCGGCATCGTCGTCGCCGACAATGACGAGGTGCCGAGTGCACAGCCGCTGGTCCTTGCGCTTGCCGAGGAACTGCCGCTGCCGGTCCGCTACGTGCATTGCCCGGCGCGCAACATCTCGCTTGCCCGCAACGCCTGCCTCGATGCCAGTTCGGCCGATCTTGTCGCCTTCATCGACGATGACGAGAAGGCGACCGGTGGGTGGCTGAAACGCCTGGTCGAAACCGCTCAAGCGAGCGGCGCCGACGTGGTGCTGGGCCCGGTCAAGGCACGCTACGGGGCAGGGGCGCCGGGCTGGATGCAGGTCGGCGACTTCCACTCGACCTATCCCGTCTTCGTCCAGGGCGAAATTCGTACCGGCTACACCTGCAATGCCTTGCTTCGCATGGCTTCGCCCAGAATCGCCGGCCGCCGCTTCAGTCTGGCGCGCGGGCAGTCCGGCGGCGAGGACACCGAGTTCTTCGACCAGGTGTTCGGCGCCGGCGGCCGCATCGCCTATGCCTCCGAGGCCTGGGTGGAGGAGCCTGTGCCTTCGACACGCGCGTCGTTCGCCTGGCTCACCAGGCGGCGCTTCCGCGTCGGGCAGACGCATGGCCGGTTGCTCGGCTCGAAGCGGCCCGGCGCCGGGCGGGTCGGCGAGTTGGCCAAGGCCTCGGCCAAGGCTGGCTATTGCTTTGCAGCAGCCGGGCTGGCCGCGTTCCAGCCTGTCAGCCGCAACCGCAGCCTGCTGCGCGGCGTGATGCATGTCGGCGTTCTCAGCGGCCTGGTCGGAGCCCGCGAACTGCGTCTCTACGGCAATGAAGGAGGCCAGGATGCAGCCTGACGTCAGCTTCGTCATCGCCGCCTACAATGCCGAGGCGACGCTCGGCCGCGCCATCGACAGCGCATTGGCGCAGCGTGAGGCCAGCGTCGAGGTGATCGTCGTCGACGACGGTTCGTCCGACGCAACGCTTGAGCTTGCATGCACCCATGCCGACGCCCGCGTCCGGGTGCTGGCGCTGGAGACGAATCGCGGCCCGGGCGGGGCGCGCAATGCCGGTCTCGATGCGGCGCGCGGCCGCTGGGTCGCGGTTCTCGATTCGGACGATGCCGTGCTGCCCGGCAGGCTTGCGGCGATGATTGCGCGCGCCGAGCAGAGCTCCACCGAGATGGCCGTCGACAATATCGCGGTGATTCGAGAAGATGGCACGCCGCCGGAAGTGATGTTTCCCGAGCGTTATCTCGAAGATCTGGCGAATCTCACCTTGGCCGACTTCATCGGCGGCAATGTCGTCTTCGAATCCACGTTCAATTTTGGTTACATGAAGCCGATATTCTTGCGTGAATATCTTGAGCGCCATCGTCTGCGCTACGACGAAAATCTGCGCATCGGCGAGGACTACATCCTGCTCGCCAGCGCGCTCGCCAATGGCGGGCGCTGCGCCGTCGAACCGGCCGTAGGCTATGCCTATCACGTCCGCAAGGGCTCGATTTCCAGGGTTCTGGAGCTTCACCACATCGAAGCGATGCAGCGCGCCGACGCCGCCTTCGAGGCATCCAACACGCTCGACACCGAGGCTCGAAAAGCGTTCACGCGACGGACGCGCAGCCTCTCGCAGGCTGCCTCATTCCTGTCACTGGTTGAGCACATCAAGCAGCGGTCGCCGCTCAAGGCGATCAGAACCGCACTGGGGGACCCGGCGGCGGTTCGCCATCTGCGAATGCCGATCGCAGTCCGGCTGCGCCGGGTTGCCCGGCAGTTCGCATACCGGCCCGGCAAATGATGCGATCGCCGGGACGGCCAAGACCAAGACGAGGAGACTGACATGATCGAGAGGATTGGCACGATGAAGAAAGTCAGGAAAGCGGTGATCCCGGTGGCGGGTCTCGGCACGCGGTTCCTTCCGGCGACCAAGTCCATGCCCAAGGAAATGCTGCCCGTGGTCGACAGGCCCGTGGTGCAGTACGCCGTCGACGAGGCACTGGAGGCCGGCATCGAGCACATCGTCTTCGTCACCGGCCGCAACAAGGCGGTCATCGAGGACTATTTCGACCTGCATCCCGAACTGGTGGGCACGCTCGAGCAGGCCGGCAAGGTCGACCAGATCAAGTCGCTGGAAAGCCTGCTGCCCGTGCCGGGTGCCACCAGCTTCACCCGCCAGCAGGCGCCGCACGGGCTCGGCCATGCCGTCTGGTGCGCCCGTGACATCATCGGCGACGAACCCTTCGCGCTGCTGCTGCCCGACATGGTGTCGTTCGGCAAGCGCGGTTGCCTGGCCGAAATCATGGAACTGCACGCCGAGACCAGCGGCAACGTCATTGCCGTCGAGCAGTGCGATCCGAGCGAGACCAACAAATACGGCATCGTCGGCAAGGGTCCCGACGTCGGCTCGGGCTTCGAGGTTACGGCGATGGTCGAGAAGCCGGCGCCGGCCAGCGCGCCGTCGAACTTCTACATCAACGGCCGCTACATCCTGCAACCGGAGATCTTCAACCTGCTGGGCACCCAGAAGCGCGGCGCCGGCGGCGAGATCCAGCTGACCGACGCCATGGTGCGGCTTGCCGCAAGCCAGGCCTTCTTCGCCCGGCCGTTCAATGGCCGGATGTTCGACTGCGGCTCCAAGGAAGGCTTCATCCAGGCCAATGTCGCCTTTGCGCTGAAGCGGGCCGACATCCGCGATTCCGTGCTCGACGCCATCCGCGACATGGTCGCAGAGCACGATCACGTCGCCGCGGCCTGAAGCCATGAACTGTCGAAGGCGGATGAAACGGTTCGCCTTCGACAACGTTTGAATGATGCGTGCCCCGACAGGCACAGCAGTTGCGTAGCTGAAGTCGGCTTCGCCAGAACCCAGCGAGCAGCGGGCGCTGCTCAGCAAGAACTGGAACGCAGATGAACTACGCCAGCTTCCCCTTCAACAACCGCATCCCCGCGTCTCGCGAGGGGCCGCGTGAAGGCAGCGACTTCATCGATCTCGAACGCCTGCTGGCCATGGCCAAGCGCCAGGCCAAGGTGGTCGGCGTCGGCGCGGTGGTCGGCCTGCTGCTCGGGCTCGTCTACCTCCAGACGACGCCGCCGACCTTTACCGCCTCGACCCGCGTCCTGATCGACGAGGGCATGAACAAGATGGTCGACGAGGTTTCGGCGACGCCGGTCAACATGCAGACCGATGCGGCGATCCTTTCCCAGATCGAGATCATCAAGTCGGCACGCCTGGCCGCGGTGGTCGTCGACAAGGAAAAGCTCGACCAGAACCCGAGTTTCATGCAGCCGCCGAAGTCGCTGCTGTCGACCCTGGTCGGCTATGCCCGCGGCTTCCTGCAGATATTCCGCTCCGCCCCTGACGTCGCGGGCGGCACCGAACTCACCGAGGCGCAGCGCAAGGCGATGGCGGCAGCGGCGCGCAAGGAGCAGGCGGTGGCGATGCTCCAGGCAAACATCATCGCCGAGCGCTCCGGCCGCAGCTACGTCATTTCCATGGGCTACAGCGCGCACGATCCGCAACTGGCGGCTGCGATCACCAGGGCCTATGCCGACGCCTTCGTCGCCGACCAGCTCGACGCGAGTTTCGACGCCACCGAAAAGGCCGCCGTCTGGCTCCAGGGCCGGCTGGAAGAGCTGCGCTCGAGTTCGCAGAAGGCGGCGCTCGAGGTCGAGAAATTCCGCGCCGAGAACGGCCTGGCGGCAGCGCGCGGCGAAACCATCGCCGAACAGCAGCTGTCCGACCTCAACGCCCAGCTGATCCTGGCCCAGGCCGACACCGCCAAGGCGCGGGCGCGCTACGAGCAGTACCGCACCATCGTCGAAAGCGGGCCGGAAGCGGCCGTCGGCAATTCGACCCTGTCGGCCGAGGTGGCCGGAAACCCGCTGATCTCCGACCTCAAGAAGCGCCATTCGGGCGTCACCAAACGCGAACAGGAGATTTCGGCCGGCTTCGGTCCCAATCATCCGCAGGCCGTGGCCTTGAGGAAAGAGCAGACGGACCTCGCCAACCAGATTTTCCGCGAGCTGAGCCAGCTTTCCGAGACCTACCGCAACGAATTCGAGGTGGCGCAGTCGCGCGAGACGGCGCTGCGCAACAGCGTCTCGGAGGCGACCGGCCAGAATTCCAGCGCCAACCAGGCGCAGGTGCGGCTGCGCGAGTTGCAGCAGCAGGCGACCGCGCTCAGCACGCTCTACCAGACGTTCCTGTCGCGCTACGAGGAGGCGTCGCAGCAGCGTTCGTTCCCCATTGCCAAGGTCAGGGTGATTTCGGAAGCGACGATGCCGCGCGGCCCGTCGAGCCCGCGCACCTCGATGGTGTTCGGGCTGGCGCTGGTGCTCGGCGTCGTCATCGGCGCGGCCTTCGGTGCGCTCAACGAGTTCAACGAACGCTTCTTCCGTACCGCCGAGGACGTGCGCGAGCGGCTTGGCGTCAAGTTCCTCGGCTACCTGCCACTGCTCGGTTCGAATGACGACAAGAAGGAGGCGCCGAAGACCGAGACAGGCAAGATGGGCACGCCGCCGCCCCAGCCGCCGACGCGCGCCGCCGAGGCAGCCAAGCGCCGGGCCAAGATGCGCATCGCCGTCGACGCCCCGGCCTCGATGTTCGCGGAGACGCTGCGCAGCACCAAGATCGCCGGCGACGTCGTGCTGCAGGACACGGGCTGCAAGGTGATCGGCGTCATCTCGATGCTTCCGGGCGAGGGCAAGTCGACGGTGGCCGCCAATCTCGCCGGCCTGATCGCCAGCAATGGTGCCAAGACGCTGCTGATCGACGCCGATTTGCGCAATCCGGGCCTGAGCCGCAGCCTCGGCATTGATGCCGAGCAAGGCCTGGTCGAGGCGGTGGTCAACGACCAGGGCTGGCAGTCGGTGATCAAGGTCGACCGCCAGACCAAGATGGCGATCGTTCCGGCAGTGGTCCGGGGCCGTTTCTCGCACACCAGCGAATTGCTGTCCTCGGCGGGCATGCGGCGCTTCATCGATGATGCCAAGGCGACCTTCGACTACATCATCGTCGACCTGCCGCCGCTCGGCCCGGTGGTCGACGCCAAGGCGTTCGCGCCGCTTGCCGACGGCTTCGTGCTGGTGGCCGAATGGGGTGCGACGCCGCGTCCGCTGGTCCGCTCGGCGCTCAATGCGGAGCCCCAGATCGCCAGCAAGATCCTTGGCCTGGTGCTCAACAAGGTCGATCTGAAGAAGCTGCCGCGTTACGGCGCCTATGGCGGCTCGGAACAGTTCCTGGAGAGATATTCCAGCTACTATGTCGACAAGAGCGAGCCCAAGGTGAAGGTCGCCGGCTGACGGCCGGAGCCGTCATGAGCAGGACGGGCTGCCCTTTAGGGGCATGTCAGGAAAACAGCAGCCGGCCACCCTTGTCGGCGATCCGCACCGCGGTCAGCCGGCCGGTCTTGAAGGCACCGGTGTCGATGTCGAGCCGGCGGCCTTCGATGCGCGGGAAGTCGACAGGGGTATGGCCGTGCACCGTCCAGCGATCGAGCCGGCGTGACGCCTCGAAGAACTCCTCGCGGATGTAGAGAAGGTCGTCGTCCTTCTGGTCGAGAAGCGGCACACCCGGCCGGATGCCGGCATGCACGAACAGGAAACGTTCCGAATAGGCCATGATCGGCAGCGAGCGCATGAACTGCATGTGGTCGCGCGGAATGTTGGCGCGGATGTACTCGTCGAGCTTGCCGCTGCTGCCATAGAGTTCGGCCAGATGCTCGGCGTCGATGTCGTAGGAAAACAGGGCGCTGCGGGCACCGGTGGCGAGCCAGCGCTCGAGCGACAGCCTGCCGTCGAGATAGTCGAGCGCCTGGGCCTCGTGGTTGCCGATCAGGCAGATGCGATCGAAGCCGGCCGGCGGCGGGGCGATCAGGTGGTCGAGCACCCGCGCCGAATCGGGTCCGCGGTCAATGTAGTCGCCGAGCATGACGATGAGTTTCCGCCCGGGCAGCGTCGCCGCGTCGGCAACGATCTTTGCCTCGAGCGAACGCAGCTCCCTGAAGCAGCCATGCACGTCGCCGACGGCGTAGACGACCGTGTCGGACAGGTCGAGTTCGACCCGCTCGCGCCCCTGCGGCCTGTTCTGCTGTCGGAAATTCAGGAAACCCACCAGTATCTTGCCTCACATGCGCGGCCGCGCCGCCGCCGAACCATCCCGGCACATTCGAAACGAGCGGCATTATAGCGGGATGTACCACGGACAGGCATGCCCCGCCGCCGACACCTGCAAAAATCGGCTGGTCATGGTAAAGAGCGCGGAGATGAATGGCCGTGGTGGCGCGAGACGATGGTCGTTAATGTTGCCGAACGATCGCGGCCATTGCGCCTCGCGGAGGCCGAGAGGCGCCACTTCAGAGGCATCATTCCGGAGGAAGGAAGTGGTAGCGGGAGAGGGCTTGCCTCACAGGATGATCATGCTTGGGCGGCCTATTGTTTTTATTAAGTAATTTGACGATGTGTCGCGTCTATGTCGCGTTCATCCCAGAAGCGCTTTCTCTGCTACCGCCATTTCGTCGGCGTCGTCACCGCGTGGGAACAGGTAGCCGTACGTATCCATGGTCATGACGATGGAACTATGCCCAAGGCGTTCCTGGACGACTTTCGCCGGCAATCCGAGGCCACCATCTTGCGGCCGATCGATCGACCATGACGCGTAGAAGTGCCGAAGCGCGCTCGCGGCCTTAATGGCTTTGCCCTGGTCGTCTTCCCGCCAGCGTGGCGACCGGGTTCGTGACCGTCACCTAGGAGGATGCGATGAAGGACAGCGTTCCATCGTCGGGCACACATCGCCCGAGCAAGCAGGCAATCCGGGATTGGGGAGAGACCGTGGAACGCGATCTACGTCGCGAACTTGTCGCCAGCCTCTTCCAGATGGCGAGCAAGGGTCTCGGTCACTTCTTCGCTCGTCGTTCCGGACGCGTCGGTTCGGATGCCATCGGCAACGACGGCCCGGCCATCAATGCGGCGCTTACACTCGGTGGCGTGGGTATCACCCTCCAGTTCATGAAAAGGTCTATGCCACAAGTGAAACCATCAGCGTCTTCAGGGAGGGCCAGACGCCGCGCGGCGTTCAGGCCGGCGCGACTTTCTCCGTGGCCCCTACAACGACGGAAGGCACCGCTCTGAAATGGATCGGGGCCGCAGCGGGCACGCTGTGCTACTTCGGCTGCCCGCCAGGCGGCACGGCAGATATGAGCGGCGGCGGCATTTACGCGGTCCAGTTTGACGGAAATCTGCTTGCAAGCAAAAGCCTGCACCTCCGAAGCTGCTCGTTCTCGATCTTCCAGCATGTTCGTTGCTGCAACGTGTGCGACAATATCACTGCCTATTGCATGATCATGGACAGCGAGGCCCGCCCAGGCGTCAACTCGATGTACCGCTGCAATTCCACAACCTGGCTATCTCAACGGGTTCTGCCGCAGCTTATGGCCTTGTGATCACCGGAGCGGTCGACGAGACATCTGGTCGCCACCCCGCATTGTGCACCTTCAGTGGCCTGCACATCACCCACGATGACGGGGATGCTCTCTATATCTCCAGTGCTGACGATCTTCTGTTTGCAGATCTCGGCGTTCCAAGGGTCGCAGTAGGGCTCGGCAAATCCGTCAATCTGGTACCGGGCGCCAATCGCGCTGTTGTTGGACTGACGTTCAACCAGGTCGGGACAAATGACGCGCCTGAGTTCCGCGCCGATGCTTCTGCAGCCTCATCCGTGGCGTCGCAATCTACGGCCTTCAGGGTGTGGACGCTGCGCCGACAATCACCCGCGTTGGCGGGGCGGAGATCGACAGGATCGACTACCTCGGGGAGGTCTATACTACCGGGCAGGAGTCACGTGGCGCCTATTCGCAGGTGCCGGGGCTGTTTCTCAACAATACGGCACGAAGCTCGCCCAACTGTTTGGATTGGTACGAGGAGGGATCATTCACGCCGACGTTCTCTTTTGCCAGCGGCACAACCGGCATGACGCTGGGCGCTCAGACGGGCAACTTCACGCGCATCGGCAACATGGTGATGTTCCGCCTGAGCGGGATCTACCGCTAAGGGGAGTTCGACGGGCAATCTGTCGATCACTGGATTGCCGTACACATCCGCGCAGATTGGAGCTCTCCAACTGAACAATCTTACGTCTGGTGTTGGCGATACGATGTTGACGGCTTCCATGGGGGCGGCGGGTGGCACTGGCCTTCAGATCTACAAGTTGTCGGCCGGTGCAGTAACAGCCCTGACCCACGCCGACATTACCAACACTTCAGTGATCCCCGTCATGGGGTTCTACTTTGTCTGATTTTGAGCGTCTGTTTCCAGGCGTTCTAGTCTAGTGACCGCGAAATAGAAAACGACAGGAACTGGGATGACCTACATCGACGAATAGCTCTAAAGTGTCGTCAGCACGCTACGGACTGCGTCCAGGTCGGTGGTAGACTTGATCGCAGCTAACTCGGAGGGAGCATTCGGCAGACATGGTCCTCCTGACATCTCAGAAGGGCTAAGGATCACCGTGTAGTTGTGGTCGCACGCCGCTGTGAGGTTCAACAGCCAACGTTCTGCATACCCAGTGTCACCCCAATACCCGACCCAGTGTTCGGGCATGAGGTCGATTATCTGTGCGCACGGTGGTGAAAAGACCATGTTGGCAAAGGCCGATCCGTGATTGCCAGCAATCACCTTCGCTTGGGAGAACAGGTCGATCTGCTCGCGGAAGCTCAGATAGGCAGGGCTTACGAGTTCGAAACCATGAGCTTGAAATTCGGAGACCACCTCCACTTCATTCCGCGCTGTGCGTGGCGAGTATGCACCTTCACGAGTTAGGTAGATCCTGCGAGATGGCGTAGCATTCCGTTTCGCATCTGTGAACTCCCGTAGGCAGGAGATGATATCTTGGCGCGGCTTGAAAGAGTTCACTCCAGTTAACATGTTGGACAACGACATGTCCCTGACGAGCACTTTCCCTTCGGTCACAATCAGTTGCTCAGGCGGGAAGCCCAATTCGACCAAGACTTCCTGAACCCTCCGGGGCAGAAACTTGGGTACAATGATCTTCAGGCCCTCGGATCGAACCATCTGGCGGGACAGCGCCAGCGCACAAAGGCCATCGAGGAGAAAGTGCCCATACGCACCGCACGACCGATGGAAGACATGAATTGCCCGCTCTTTGATTTCCGTCTGTGCAGCCTTGCGAACTTGTTGGGCAAGGTTTGGCTGTCTAGTGTCCACGTAATAGCTTGCAATATGCGAAGCTGACGATTCCAGTTCGCCGCCAGGGAGCACCACCAGCCCCGTGTTGGTATCGAGGACGCTGTCGAAGAGCCTCTTTGTCACAATGTCGGGCGCGACATAGCCGCGGTCTTCGAGTAGCATGCGCTTCAGGGTTCCAAGCCGATCCGAACTCAGATTTGAGGCCAGCCGCACGATCCTGTCCGAGGTTACGCTTGTCCCAGGTTGGATGCTTTGCGTGGCAGGTTGCGGAATTGTTTCGGTTTGGTGAGCCTCTATTCGAGGATTATTGCGGACAGCTCTAAGCAGATTGGCAAGCATGGACGGCTTTCGCAAGACATCAGACCCCGTAGAAATCGCGCAACTCGCGACGAAATCGAAATCCCCACTAGCCGAACTTTACTTCACGAAGGCTGGTGGCATATCCCTAAAGTGGCATCATTATCTGGATATCTACCACAGGTATTTTACCTCCTATCGGAACAAGCCCTTGCGGTTCCTGGAGATCGGCATATTCGACGGTGGATCGTTCAACGTCTGGCGCCCATACTTTGGTGAACAGGCCACCATCTACGGCATTGATATCGAGCCGACATCGGCTGCCAAGGTAGAAGCACTTGGGCTGAATTGCCATGGCCGAATCGGCAGCCAAGCTGATCCTGATTTCTTGCGCGCGGTGGTCGCCGAGATGGGCGGCGTAGACATTGTGATCGACGATGGAAGCCACGTTGCCGAGCATCAGCTGACTTCGTTTCGTACGCTGTTCCCGTTACTTTCTGATGGAGGGCTCTACGTTTGCGAAGATCTGCATACCTCTTACTGGGAAGGTGATTGGCAGGGAGGCTACAAACGTCCAGGCACATTCATTGAAGTCACCAAAGACATCATCGACAGCTTGCACGCGTGGTATGCGCCCATCAAGAACGATCTGTCGGACATGCAATTGCATCGCAGCGTTCCCGCAATCCACATCCATGACAGCATGGTGGTAGTCGAAAAAGCCGCTGTTGAGCCACCGGTCATGATCATTCGCTAGTGCCCTGGCGGCAAATGCAACCAGCTTTGCTTCGGGTGTTGGTGATACCGCGCTGATGGCCCTCACAAGCGGCACTACGGATCGGTCTTTACAAAATGGTTGCCGGGGTCGCGACGGCATTGAGCAACGCCGACTTTACCAACACCACAACTTTGGTCATTTCCGGGACCTATCAAACGTCTGACGCCGCTGCGTAGTAGAAGCGTCAGGATTTCACATGGTTCTGTATTGTCTTCTTCGACATTTCTCGCCTATGCGACGGCAGCGGAGGGGCTATGCATTCCAGTCAGAATTCGCGCATTCGCGCGCTCGACGCCTTGCGTGGCATCGCCTCCGCATCCGTCGTTCTTCAGCACACATATGACATTCACTCGTTCCCAGCCCCGCAATGGATCAGATGGCTGGTGGGTGAGAGCTTCGGTGTGCCGCTCTTCTTTGCGGTTAGCGCCTTCTGTCTGTACTACGCGATGGAGCGGCATGATTCTCAATCGCAGTCGGCCATCGTCTTTTATTTAAGACGGTTTTTCCGCATCGCGCCGCTGTTTTATGCCCTGCTGCTGCTCTATGTGGCATTCCTCTACTGGCGATTTGGCCTGAATGCTCCGCAGACCTCTCTCCTGCTCAGTATGCTGTTTGTGTTCAATTTCTTTGAGGGCGAGCAGGCCGGTATTGTCTGGGCAAGTTGGACAATCGGCGTCGAGATGGCCTTTTACGCGGTGTTTCCACTTATCTTTGCCATCGTAAAGACTCCCTGGCGGGCGAGTGCGATGTTCGTCGGCTTCATCGTGTTGTCCGAGGCCGTGCTCGTATTGCTTCCAAGCTTCGTGGCCGACCCAGCGGCATACTGGAAGCTCTCTGTTTTCCGGCACCTGCCGATCTTCGGCGCAGGGATTGTCGCCTACCAGGTCGGAGTGCTGTTCTATCACCGGCGTAATGCCCTGTGGATTGGGGCGTCGTGCCTGCTGGCTGCGCTAGCCTTCATCATATTGTGGCGTTGGGGCGTGCTGGGTCGTTGGGAGCATCACGGCAAGGCTGCCGCCGCGGGATTGGCGGTATTGGGTTGCTACCTCTGTCCCCTACGGGCGATTGTCAACCGCCTGACAGTGGCGCTTGGGACGATCAGCTACTCTCTCTACCTGGTGCATGCGCCGATCATCTACTATTCACGGTGGGTATATGATGCGGTCTATGCCCTGTCTCTGCCGGCGGCTCTCACTTTTGTCCTCTGCGCGGTCATTTCATTCGCTTTTTCTGTCCCCCTGGCCTGTGCGTTCTACTTGCTCGTAGAGCGGCCCGGAAACCGGCTGGGCCGGTTTGCCGCGTCGTCGCTGAGTTCATGGCGCCAGCGATACGTGCCCGCCAATTGACGACTCCGCGCTGACGCCATCGATGTCCCGATCTGAATTTTGCGCACATAGCATGGTCCATCGGATAGAGGACGTCGACAACCAGCAGACCAAGGACCTGCATCCGCGCGACGATGATCACGGCGAGGTAGATCCAGTCTTCCAGCTGAATTTGGGCAGCACCTCAACCGCCTCCTCAATGCAGCAGCGGCTTAGGGGCGCTTGAAGTCGTTTACCATCTCGGGGCGCGAAACTCTTTTGAACGCGCTCCGAAATCTACTTGCCCTGATGTTCGGGAAAATCGGCGCGAGCTTAGCAAACAGATATTCTTTGTCCTTCGTGATACGGGGGAAGCTGACAAAGGTTGTGGGGATATCATTGCGCACGAGGGCGTCAACGACTGCTGCAAACTTATGAGCCAGCACATCCGCTTGATCTGTCCCGCGATCCGTTCCCCACAAACCGCCGGCTACAGCGATCCCATCGGCCGTTCCTGTGGTCTGTGTCTGCACAAGCTTACGGCTGGCGGCAGCGCTTGAAATGTCGCGCACCGGCACAATGACATGCCTGAATTCGAACCCGGCAGCCAACAGGTCATCCATGTGATCGCATAGGAACGGGCTCTTGACGATCGTAGGGCCGGTTGGATCGAAGATATCCCACTCCAGGCCAGCCCTAGCGGTTGCGAAGTAACTCGAACCATCGTCCTCATGAAAGCCTGTATCGAGTCCCAATTCTGTAAGAAGCTGCATCAGGAAGGTGGTTCCTGCCCGACCTGTTCCGGTAATGTATACACGCCCAGTTTCCGCAGGGCCAAAAAGCCCGCGCAATTTCTTCAGCAACATTTTCGCAGCTCCCACGATCGCAGGCAGAAAAGCCACAAACTGCCAGTGGGGACAAGGCATAGGTGGAACTCTTTGACCTGGCCGCTCAGGACGAGCCCAATCTCTTTGGCACCGTTTCCGCAGCCAACCGATACGGCCTTGCCGATAGGTGAAGCGAACTCGGCTAGCCGACGGTGGAAACCGGCATGTGCTCCATCGATAGGCTGTCCGCAGACCCGTTGATTGATGTGGCGGATTACGGTGGGCGACTGCCACCAGCGAGCCCTATTGGCGACACGCGGTGCATTGTCCCAAAACTTTGCTGCGCGGGCCGTGGCCTTATCCATGGTTGTCACTCCCCTTGGCAACTCGGTAAAACATAGGGTCTGGAAGTACAACCTTCAGCCTACAAGGCTGGGACGCTGACACCCACAATGGTGCATCAACAGGACGGTTCGCGTTTCTACGCGGCCTTGCGTGCGCTCATCCGGCGTGTTCGGTACCTTTTTCGCAAGGCCAGGTCGACGGCACCGAGCGCATTCTCGACGAGGCGCAGCGCCGTGGCACGTCGTTGAGGCATCTGGCCTACATCTTGCCGACCGCCTACCACGAGACGGCGCACACCATGCAGCCGATCCGCGAGAGGGGCGGCGAGGGCCAAGCGACGGCGACGTTTAAGATTTCGACGGCCCGGAAATCGCCGATGCCGGACGGAAGACCCAGTATCCTTTTGTGTTTTGGCAATTCTTCAAAGATGAACTTAGGAATTGTCAATAAATTTCTTGACATAATGTTGTGTTATGCTGTGGGTAAGTTCGGAATGTTTTGAAGAATTTTATGCTAACGAACGTATTATTGCTCTGGCTATCAGGCATTTTTCGGGAAGAGTACAGATACACGGATTGTGGTGATCTGAACTTGGCGAAGGGTTCGGGAGTGGCAGCTTCGCCTTCAAGGCGAACGATGCTCGTGTCGGGTTGGCATACAAGTTTTAAGCCATGATATTTCCAACCCCGGCACTTACACGGGCGCTTGGTGCACGGTATGGCGAACTAAAGGTGGATTGGAAGCAAGGCCAACTCATATCCGACCGACGCTTGAGCTTCACGCTTCAGATGCACCACGGTGCCAGGTTGGCCGGTGCAGTTCTCCGAGAAGATGTGCTGCCGCCGCTTTTCCGACATGCGGCGACGTAGAGTTTTCGCGGTCATCGCGTCACCCTTTGTGTCGCGTTCCATGTCGCGTCGGCTGGCCGTGCGCCAGTGGAAACGCTTGGAAACCAAGGGAACTCTCAGTGCAATATGGTGCAACATGGAAGCGACCGAATGGGTGGCCTTCCAAGTTTCTAAATCTTTGATTTTCTTATAAAAAAAGTGGTAGCGGGAGAGCGTTGCAGCTTTAACGACGCAGAAAACAGCCGTGTCGTTAAAGTGGTAGCGGGAGAGGGACTTGAACCCCCGACCCCAGGATTATGATTCCCGTGCTCTAACCAACTGAGCTACCCCGCCTGGGCCGGCGAAAGTCCAACTTTTCCACCCACGGATGGGGCAGGCGTCGAAGCGTTCGCCAAGGTCGGGCGGATATAAGGTTGGCAGGGCGAACCTGTCAAGCATGGATGACGCCTTCATTCGGGAAATTCGCAAGCTGCCGTTTGGTCATGCCTTGGGCCGTTATGGCGCAGGCGGCGGGGTTGAGTTAGAGCGGCCCGGACATTATGTCTGCCGACATAAATCCCCCTGGAAAGAGCCTGATGAATCCGCGTATTGCAGTCCTTGGATGCGGCTATTGGGGCGGTAATCACATCCGCACCCTGAAGTCGCTCGGTGCCCTTCATGCCGTCTCCGACGTCGATCCGGCCCGGGCCGAACGTTTCGCCGCCGAACATGGCTGCCTGGCGCTGACGCCGGACGAGCTGTTTGCGCGCGCGGACGTCGACGCTATCGTCATGGCGCTGCCGCCGCAATTCCACGCCGATTTCGCGATTCGGGCGGTCGAAGCCGGCAAGGACGTGCTGGTCGAAAAGCCGATCGCCCTGACCGTGCCCGACGCCGAGCGCGCGGTGCAGGCGGCGCGCGACAATGGCCGCGTGTTCATGACCGGCCATGTGCTGCGCTTCCACCCGGCCTTCGAAGGGCTCAAGGCGCTGGTCGACAAGGGCGAACTCGGCGAGGTCGGCTACATCCATTCGCATCGCCTCGGCCTCGGCAAGTTCCATGCTGAGAACGACGCGCTGTGGGATCTGGCGCCGCACGATCTGTCGATGATCCTGGCGATCACCGGCACGGCACCGATCGAGGTGCGCGGCGAGGGTGCCGCCGTGCTCAATCACCTCAGCGATTTCGCCCACCTGCACATGCGCTTCCCCAACGGCCTGCGCGGCCATCTGTTCGCCTCGCGGCTCAATCCCTATCGCGAGCGCCGGCTGACCGTCGTCGGCACCAAGGGCATGGCGGTGTTCGACGATAGCGAGCCGCTGGAGCGCAAGCTTGCGCTGTATCGTCATGCGGTGTGGCAGGATGAGGGGCAGTGGACGTCGACGATGAACGAGCCGACCTATATCGCGCTCGAAAACGCGATGCCGCTGACGCGCGAGCTCGAGCACTTCATCCATTGCATCCAGACGCGCGAGGAGCCGCGCACCGGCGCCGACGAGGCGCTGGGCGTACTCAGGATCCTGACGGCGGGCACGGTTACGCACGACTGAGCAGCGCGACCAGCGAGGTGCCGCCCGCGTTCCGTCCCGCCTTCAATAGGCAGGGACGGTGAAGGCAGGAAATCGCAGGGAGTCGCCGCGGCACTCGTGCCACGTCATTTGGCATTGGCCTGTGCCTTCGTCCCCAGGCACCAGTTCCTTTCGTTGAGGGCCAAGCCGTAGACGGATCGCGACAGGCAGGCGGCGGCCACCTTGACGTCACCGCCGTTGGCGCTGCGGCAAAGCGCGTTGCTGGCCTGCCACAGCTCAATCAGTTCCGGAACGGCTTCGGTGGCGTCCGGAAAACGCCATCCGGATGATTGTGCGATTGCGCCGGCCGGAACGAGGGATAATGCGAGGCCGAAAAGACGGAACAGCAGGCGGGTCATTGCAGCCTCTTCTTGTTCTGCTTCCTGATCACCAGGATTGAAAAGACGGCCAGCGCCAGGATGTAGAAGGCCACGCCAAGCGATGGCATCACGTACACCAGGGCTACCAATTCACAGGTTCCGTCCTGGCAGGTGCCGAACCAGCCGGCATGGGCAACTCCGAGTCCGATGGCCAAAGCAAGCCCGAGACTCATCGCCAGTGTCACTGCCAGCGCTGCAACGCGCCGCAAGGAAACAAGCACATTACCTCCTGGATGGCCGATCTCGGCCCAGGCCGGATCATACGGCCGAAAAAGGCGAGAGGGTGACGGCGCCACGTCGCGGGGGCGACCCGTCAGCCGAGCAGCCACCAGCCGGCAAGGGCGAGGGCCGCCAGCCACACCAGGACGACGAAGGCGAGACCGGCCAGGCTGCGCGGCCTGGCATTGATCTCGGTTGCCTGTGCACGGAAGCGGGCCATCAGTTCGGCCGGGATCATGCGGATTACCAGCCAGATGCCCAACGGTACGATCAGCAGGTCGTCGAGATAGCCGAGGACGGGCACGAAATCGGGAATGAGATCGATGGGGCTCAGCGCATAGGCAGCGACGCAGGCGGCGGCCACGCGGGCAAACCATGGCGTCAGCGGGCTGCGGGCGGCGAGATAGAGCGCCACGACGTCGCGCTTGAGAAGCCGCGCCCAGCGCTTGGCCGCTTCGAGCATGGGATGTCGCGCTTATTCCGCGGCGATGGAGCCGGGCGTCGCGGCCAGCCGCGACAGCATGGCTTCGGCATCCGCATGGCGCTCCGAGCGCTCGATGAAGCCGCCGCCGAAGACGCGCGCCTCGTTGCCTTCGTCGGAATAGAGCACGCAGGCCTGGCCCGGCGCGATGCCCGACTCGCCGTCGACGAGCTCGACCCAGGTGGCGCCGTCTTTATGGTGCAGCACGACAGGGCGCGGCGGGCGCGACGAGCGCACCTTGGCATAAAGTTCCAGGCCTCCAGCCGGCACCGCCGACAGGGCGCCGTCTCCGAGCCAGTTCATGCCGCGCAGGAAGATCTTGTGCGTCTCCAGCGCCTCGCGCGGGCCAACGACGACACGCGCGCGCTCGGCATCGATATGGACGACGTAGAGCGGCTCGCCCGAGGCGATGCCGATGCCGCGGCGCTGGCCGATGGTGTAGCGCAGGATGCCCTCATGGCGGCCAAGCACCCGGCCGTCGATATGGACGATGTCGCCGGGATTGGCGGCCGAGGGCCTGAGTTTGGCGATGATGTCGGAATATTTGCCCTGTGGCACGAAGCAGATGTCCTGGCTGTCCTGCTTGGCGGCTACCGTCAGGCCCATGCGCTCGGCCGCGGCGCGAACGTCGGGCTTCGACATGCCGCCGAGGGGAAAGCGCAGATAGTCGATCTGCTCCTGGGTGGTGGCAAACAGGAAATAGCTCTGGTCGCGGTCGGCATCGACGGGGCGGTAGAGGGAGCGATGGGCGCCGTTCTGCTTGGAGCGGATGTAGTGGCCGGTGGCGAGCGCATCGGCGCCCAGCTCGCGCGCGGTGGCCAGCAGATCGGCGAACTTGACGGTCTGGTTGCACGACACGCAAGGGATCGGCGTCTCGCCGGCGACATAGCTTTCGGCGAAGGGATCGATGACGGCTTTGCGGAAGCGCTCCTCGTAGTCGAGCACGTAATGTGGGATGCCGAGCGTCTCGGAGACGCGGCGGGCGTCGGCGATGTCCTGGCCGGCGCAGCACGAGCCGGCGCGATGGGTGGCCGCGCCATGGTCGTAGAGTTGCAGCGTGACGCCGACGACGTCGTAGCCTTCCTGTTTGAGCAGGCCTGCCACGACGGAAGAGTCGACACCGCCCGACATGGCTACAACCACGCGGGTGTCTTCGGGGCGTCCGGGCAGGTCCAGGCTGTTCATCGGGATTGCGTTCCGCTGTCTTTAGGTCGGCTGCATGCCAATGGCTGCAATATAGGTCAAGCCTCGCCGCAGTGCCACCCGCACCGGGCCGATGCGCCTTTTTCCGGCGCGCAATCAGGCAACTGGGCAGATGGTTAAATTGCGGACGGAGAGTCTAACGATCCGTTCACGTTCGTTACTTAGCTCTTAGTAGACGCTTAGGCAATTTTTAAAGCTGTGGCGCTAGTGTGGCAGGTGATTGGGTCTTTGAGTTTTTAGTAGAGAGTACGATGACCGATCTGGTTAGACCGCGTGTCAAATATGTTATCGGGCCGGACGGCAGCCCGCTTACGATTGCCGATCTGCCCCCGACCAACACGCGCCGGTGGGTCATCCGCCGCAAAGCGGAAGTGGTCGCAGCGGTCAGGGGAGGGTTGCTCAGTCTCGACGAAGCGTGCCAACGCTACAAGTTGACGACCGAGGAGTTTCTGTCCTGGCAGGCTTCCATTGACGAATACGGCCTTGCCGGCCTGCGCACCACGCGCATCCAGCAATACCGTCATTGACACCGGCCGTAACGGCCAACCAACAAGAAAGGGTGCGGCTTGCCGCACCCTTTTTCGTTTGAGCAAGGGTTTCCCCGGCATCCGACGCCAGTCACCGGGCTGCCTCCTGCGTCGGCCGATGCTTGATGGCGGCGGAAGCGGTTGCCGTCAGGACCACCGATGCCGCGAAGAACCACAGGCCGGGCTTGGTAAAGGCGGTGGCGAGGCCCGATGTCTTTGCCGCAAAGATCACCAGCGCCACCAGGATCACGTCGAGCATCGACCAGTTGGACAGGGCGCGAAACCAGGCGGGAACGCCGGTGCCCGGATGCCCATAGGCAGCGTTGTGCAACAGGCCGAGCTTAAGGGCCGGAAAGGCCACTGAAAACAGCGCAACGATCGTGGCCAGCAGCCAATCGCCGCCGCGCCAAAGGGCCGAGATCATGCCGATCAGCGAAGGTTCTTCGGAGAAGAAATAGAGCCGATCGACGTGGATCAGCGGCAGAACGAGGCCGAACGCGAAGCAGGCGGACGCTGCAAACAGGATCAGGGGCAAGAGCGAGCGCATCGCCAAGCTATAGCGAAAGCTTGAATGATAGAGAAGCCGGGCGACGATGCGCCGCCCGGCCTCTCCATTTCCAGAGCCGTAGACGTTACTCTCAGGCCGTCAGCACGACCTTGCCAATCGGCTTGTCGGCCAGGAAGCTGTGGGCGGCTGCCGCCTCGGCCAGCGGGAAGCTCCTGGCTACATGCACCTTGAGCTTGCCGGCCTCGACCAGCTTTGCCAGTTCCTCGAGGCCGGCACGATCGGGACGCACCGAAATGCGCTCGATCCTGATGCCGCGGGTTTCAGCTTCGGCCGCGGCCTTGTCGGTCGCGCCCAAGAGCACCACCAGCGTGCCGCCGTTCTTCAGAACCTTCAGCGACTTCTCGGGATGGTCGCCGCCGAGCGCCTCGAAGACCATGTCCACCGGGCCTGCCTTTGCGATGAAATCGTTGCTGGTGTAGTCGATCACCTCGTCGGCGCCGAGCGAGCGGACGAAATCGACCTTGCCGGGGCTGGCGGTGGCAATGACATAGGCGCCGCGCGCCTTGGCGATCTGCACGGCGAGGTGGCCGACGCCACCGGCTCCCGCCTGGATCAGGACGCGGTCGCCGGCCTTGAGGCGGCCGAAAGTCACCAGCCCCTGCCACGCGGTCAGCCCGGCCAGCGGCAATGCGCCTGCATCCAGATGGTCCAGCGTCTCGGGCTTGCGGGCTAGCTCCGACGCCGGTGCCGTCACCAGTTCGGCATAGGCTGCCGCTTCGGCCGGGAAACGCGGCATGCCGAAGACCTCATCGCCGGGGGCAAGGTCGGTGACGCCCGAACCGACGGCCTCAACGGTGCCGGAGACGTCCCAGCCGACGGTGAAGGCGGGTTCGCCGAGCAGCGGGTAGTAGCCGCCGCGCACGGCGGCATCGACCGGGTTCACGCCGGCCGCCCTGGTGCGGATCAGCACCTCGCCGGGCTTCGGCTGCGGGGCGGGGACGTTGGCCAACTCGAGGACTTCGGGGCCGCCGACGGTGGTCTGGGTAATGGCACGCATGGGATGGTCCTCCTTGGGATGAATGCATGTGCCACTATCATTTGGATAGTATTTATCGATTGTCTAGAATGTACCTCCATGATATATAGGTACCCTATGGATAGTGAATGCGCACCCGACACCCCATTCGGCTATGACGCCTTCCGGCGCCATTGCATGTCGCACACCGTGCTCGAAATGCTGGCGAGCAAGTGGGTCTACCTGGTCGTCGGGGCGTTGAAGCCGGGCAGGCGGCGCTATGGCGAGCTCCAGCGCAAGGTCGAGGGCATCACGCCCAAGATGCTGACGCAGACGCTGCGCGTGCTGGAGCGCGACGGCCTGGTGCGGCGCGAGATCTTCCCGGTCATTCCGCCAAGGGTCGAGTATGAGCTGACCGACCTCGGCCGGAACCTGGCGGACCTGCTCAATCAGATCAGGGTGTGGTCGGAGCAGCACGCGCCCGATATCCGCGACGCGCGGGCAAGGTCGCTCGAAGGCGAGCTTGCCGGGTAGGGCAGGCCGGGTGCTGTCAGGGCAGCTTCTGCGAGGATGTGCGGCTTGTCAGCCGATCATCGCGCTGCGGCCGCCGGTTTCGGCCTCGCGGGTGGTGCGATCGCGCGATTCCAGCATTTCCGCCTTGGACAGCTCCGCTTCAGCTTCGGAGAGTAAGGATTCGGCAGCGGCGCGCTGTTGCGCCAGGTCATGCTGGGAGTTCTTCAGGTTGTCACGTCGTTGCCGCGCCGCCTTGGCGAAGGTCGGATAGGCGAAATGGTTGAGATCGGTGATCCCCGCCTTCTTTTCCTCGGCGACGATCTGCATCTCGAGTTCGTTCGCCATGCGATCGAACTCGGCGATCATCGAATCAAGCTGCATCAGCTGGCGGCGCTTTTCGTTCACCTGAAACTGCTTGAGCCTGACCAGGTTCTCACGTGATTTCATGACCCGATACTCCCGAACAACGAAAAACGCACTTGCACTCGCCTATTTCGGCCCCGAAGGACCCTGCCGCACCCGAACCGGTTCTCGACACCCGGTTATGGAAAACAAACTTTTAAAGTTTTTCTCCGCCGGTAACCATTCGTTTACGGGCATCGTTAATCATACCCATCGAGACTTAAGGCCCGGTAAAGATTCTGGTTTTCGCCGCGAATGTGATCGGTCCTTCTCCGGAGTCGCTTAGTCAGCCTTGTTAATGCGTCGCGTTAAGATGTTGACCGCGTGATTCATGTTTGGATTCAAGAGGGTGTATGCGCCGGTTAAAATTTCTGATATGGTCTTCCATACGAAATTAGGTTTTGTTAACCATTCGATGGCAGCCTCCGATTCAGTAGCACTGGGCCGGTATGGACGAGACCGCGAAGATGTTCCGGCAGCAGAAAAGGGGATTTGAATGCGCGTTCTGCTGATAGAAGACGACAGTGCAACCGCACAGAGCATCGAATTGATGCTCAAATCGGAGAGCTTCAACGTCTATACGACCGATCTCGGCGAAGAAGGCGTCGATCTCGGCAAGTTGTATGACTACGACATCATCCTTCTCGACCTGAACCTGCCCGACATGTCGGGCTACGAGGTTCTGCGCACATTGCGCCTGTCCAAGGTCAAGACGCCGATCCTGATCCTCTCCGGCATGGCCGGTATCGAGGACAAGGTGCGTGGCCTGGGCTTCGGTGCCGACGACTACATGACCAAGCCGTTCCACAAGGACGAACTGGTTGCGCGCATCCACGCCATCGTCCGCCGCTCGAAGGGCCATGCCCAGTCGGTCATCATGACCGGCGACCTGATCGTCAATCTCGACGCCAAGACGGTCGAGGTCGGTGGCCAGCGCGTGCACCTGACCGGCAAGGAATACCAGATGCTGGAGCTGCTCTCGCTACGCAAGGGCACGACGCTGACCAAGGAAATGTTCCTCAACCACCTCTATGGCGGCATGGACGAGCCCGAGCTGAAGATCATCGACGTCTTCATCTGCAAGCTGCGCAAGAAACTCGACGCCGCATCCGGCGGCCAGAACTTCATCGAAACCGTCTGGGGTCGCGGCTATGTTCTGCGCGAACCGGAAGAGCTTCGCGAAATCGCCTGATTTCTTATCTGCCTTCAGTCAAAACCCGGCCTTCGTGCCGGGTTTTTCTTTGCCTCAAATCGGGCCTCGAATCGGGGCAGCGAATCAGGCGGCGACGTCGAAGGCGCGGAAACGGTCCAGCAGTTGCGGCCTGGTGAACGGCTTCAGGAGGTAACCCTGCGCGCCGGCACGCTTGGCGCGCATGATGGCGCCGATGTCGACTTCGGTCAGGCAGACCGCGATCTGCGGCTTGACCGGACTGTTCAGGGCGCGGACGCGGCGGATGAAGTCGGCGGCTGCCATGTCCTCGAGCGCACCGTCGACGACGATGATGTCGGGCATGTCGTAGGCACACACGTCGAGCCCTTCGGCGCCGGTCGACGCCTCGACCACGGCCATGTCGGGGCCGTTGAGGATACGTTTGGCGACTTTGCGGATGACGCTGGAGTCATCGACGAACAGGCAGCGCTTCATGGCCCGGTCCTTCTTGCGGCAGCCGGACGCGCCTGGCGCGCCGGGGTGATGCACTCACCCTAGCGCGACCTCGTAAAGAAGCCGAAAACCCGAATGGTAAAATTCGTGGAAACGTCGCCGGTCGTCGAGGCCGGCGACAGTGCAGGCCGGGTGCCACGAAGTCCCATGCCCCCGGCAAGCGCAGGCGGCCAGAATTACCTTGCGAATATTGGCGCGCGGCGCGCCCTTTTACTCGGCAGTCAGCAGAATTTCTTCCGGTGTGGCGTGGATCGAGATCGTCATGCCGGCCTCGCGTGCGAGCAGCAGCGTGTAATAGGGCTGAACCGAATGGGCGTCGATCGGCTCTTCCGGCTTCTGGCCGGAATGCAGTTCGAGGAACTTCGGCGGCACGCGCAGCATCGGGCCGCTGGCCGACAGGGTGAATTTCGGCGCGGTCTCGACGTTTTCGAGCGTGACGCCGAGCTTGCCGCCGCGCGGGATGGCGGCATGAGCAACCAGGAGCAGGTTGAGCAGCAGCTTGACCTTGTTCTTGGGCAAAAGCGCGCGTCCGCCCGACCAGGCCAGTTCCGGCTTCTCGTTCTTGAGAAAGGCGGTGGCGACCGCCTCGGCGTCGCCGGTGTCGATCAGCATGCCGGCCGAACCGGCCGCACCGAAGGCGATGCGGGCGAACTGCAACCGCGCCGAGGCGTTGCGCGCGCTGGTGCGGATGAGGCGCATGGCGTCCTCGTCGGCGCCGCCCTCGTCGAGCAGTTCGAGACCGTTGTTGATGGCGCCAACCGGCGAAATGATGTCGTGGCAGACCCGGCTGCACAGCAGCGCTGCGAGATCGGGGGCGGAAAGCATCATCAAATCGGCCATGAACGGCATCCCTCGGCAGCAGCCTATGCTCAAAATGAGACCAGGACCCACCAATGCGAATCAGGGCTGGTCGACGGTACTCTTGGTTACACAGCGCGTGTTACGGCGGCAAGAATCAGCACAGTGGACTTGATTAAAATGCCTACATTTTGGCGCAAATCCGGCCTTTCCACAGGGTTTTGCGCCTTTGATCCGCCATCTTCATCAGGCAGTTTAATGGTTGAAAAAGGATTACGGCATAGTTTGCCGGAGTTGGACGAGCCAGCCGCCGATCAAGAGCAGCAGCAGTCCGGGGCGTCGGAGAAAGTGTGCTCCCTGACGGAGATTTGGAAGCATGATTTCCCGATTCTATGGCCGGACGTTCGCCCGGCTTGTTGCCGCGATGTTCGTCCTTGTCGGCGTTCTGGCATTTTCGACATCTGCGTCTCGCGCGCAGCAATACACGGCGCAGGAGATCCTCGATTCCGGACACCGGTTCTTCGGCTCGACGTCGGGCGGTCTCGCTAGCGTCGTCGAGAAGGTTTTCGCGTCCTATGGCCTGCCGAACGGCTATGTGCTCGGCGAAGAGGGTTCCGGCGCCTTCGTCGGCGGCCTGACCTATGGCGAGGGCACGCTCTACACCAAGAATGCCGGCGACCATAAGGTGTTCTGGCAGGGGCCCTCGCTCGGCTGGGATTTCGGCGGCCAGGGTTCGCGTACGATGATCCTGGTCTACAACCTGGATGACATCAATAACCTCTACGACCGCTATGGCGGCGTCGCCGGTTCGGCCTACATCGTTGCCGGTGTCGGCTTCAACGTGCTCAAGCGCGGCAACATCCTGCTGGTGCCGGTGCGCACGGGCGTCGGGGCGCGGCTGGGGGTTAATCTCGGCTACCTGAAGTTGACGCAGCAGCCGACGTGGAATCCCTTCTGATTGTGTGAAGAACAGGCTGGTCGGGTGCCATAGCATTTGCAGCGGAGCTGGATTCCTGCCATGTGAACATGGCAAAGTCGGCCTGTCCGTAACGGGTAAAGTGTCTTGGTCCAGTCGATCCTGTTTTTCGTTCTTGGCTTCCTGACCGCCGGGTTTCTCGTGCTGCTGGTCGCGCCGTCGGTATGGCGGCGCGCCGTTTCGGTCACGCGGCAAAGGGTCCAGGCGAAGCTGCCCATGACGCTGGACGAGATCCGCGCCGACAAGGACAGCCTCCGCGCCGAACATGCCATGGCCCTGCGCAAGGTCGAGGTCCAGCTCAAGGCATCCCAGGAAAAGGTGCTGGCGCAAGCCATCGAGCTCAGCCGCAACCGCGAGGCGAAGAAGCTGGTCGCCGACGGCCATGCCGAGAAGGACCGGGTGGTCAGCGAGCTGGAGGCCAAGCGCGGCGATCTGCATGAAGAGATTGGCAAGCGCGACGAGCAGGTCAAGGCGCTTGCCGAGCAGCTCGCCGAAGCCGAGCGTCTCCTGGAGAAGCGGTCCCAGGAGATCGAGGAGATGGGCAGGCTCTATGACGAGGCCAGCCTTTCCTCCAGCAATCGCCAGATCGAGCTGGTCAGCCGCGAGAGCGAGATGGGCAAGCTGTCTGACGACATGTCGTCGCTGCGCAATCAGCGGAAAGACACGGACCGGCGGCTGGGCGAACTCGAGGCCGACAATAAGGCCGTGCGCGAGGCGCTGATGGCCGAGACCAAGCGGGCGGGCGAACTCGACAAGAAGCTGCAGCAGATGGTGACGTCGCTGAGCGACCGCGACGACAAGATCGAGCGGCGCGAGGGCGAACTTGCCCGGATACGCGCCCAACTGAAAAGCGCGCCGGCGGCGCAGGAGGCCGGCACCATGAGCAACGGAACCGTCCAGTCGGCCGAGCGCGAACGTCTCGAAGGCCGGCTGACCACGCTCATGCGTGAAAACAAGCGGCTGAAGGGCGAGCTTTCCCGGGCAGGACGCTCTGCCCCGGTGGCTGGCGAGGATTCGCTGCTGCGCGAGCAGATGCACGAACTCGCGGCCGAGGTCGTGGCACTCACGGCGCGACTCGAGGGGCCGGAATCGCCCATCGCCCAGGCGCTCGCAAAGGCGGGAGGAACCCCGGCTCCGAGCAATGACGACAGGCCGGCGATCATCAGCCTTGCCGACCGGGTCAGGGCGCTGCAGAAGTCTCCGCCCGCCGAATAGGCCTATCCGGTTGCGTCGGTGAAATAATGCAGCGCGATCGCCGAGGCGGCCGCGACGTTGAGGCTGTCGAAGCCCGGCGCCATCCTGATCCTGGCCGTGGTCAGCCGCTTGAGCAGCGGCTCGGGCAGGCCTTCCCCTTCCGTCCCGAGATAGAGCGCCAGCCGGCCGGGCCGCGGCATGTCGCGGATGTCGGCCTCGCCGGCCGGCGACAGCGCCAATTGCCCGAAGCCATGTCGCGACAGCGCATCGGCGAGTTCACTTGCCGTTCCACCGACGGCAAAGGGCACCTTCAATGCGGCGCCCACCGAGACCCTGATCGCCTTGCGGTAGAGCGGATCGCAGCAGGTTTCGTCGAGCAGTACCGCATCTGCGCCGAAGGCCGCGGCATTGCGGAAGATCGAGCCGATGTTGTCGTGGTTGGAGATGCCGACCGGCACGGCGACCAGCGCGCGTTCGGGCAGGGCGGCCAGCATGTCGTCGACCGAAGGCGCCACGCCCTTGCTGCCGATGGCGAGGATGCCGCGATGCATGTGGAAGCCGGCAATGGCGTCGATGACGGCAGCGGAGGCGACGTAGACGGGCATGCCGTCGGGCGCAAGGGCCAGTGTCTCGGTCATGCCGGCGAGCCGGTTTTCGAGGACCAGGACCGATTCTGCCTGGAACCTGCCGGCGGCAAACAGCACGTTGAGGACGACCTTGCCTTCGGCGACGAAGCGTCCTTCGCGGCCGACCAGATCGCGCTCGCGGATGCTGAGATAGGGCGCGACACGAAGATCGGCCGGGTCTTCGATACGGATGATGTTCATGGCTTGCTCCATAGCGGAGGGCAGGCCGCTATGGGAGCCGAAAAGGCATGGATGCCCGTCAGGCGTCGTCGAAAATGCCTTCCAGCGTGCCGAGCAGCTTGCGCACGGCTTCCGACTTGCAGGTGTAGTAGATCATCTGCCGGTCGCGACGTGTCTCGACCAGTTCCTCGTTGCGCAGCCGCGCAAGGTGCTGCGAGAGAGCCGACTGGCTCAGCGACACCTTCTCAGCGATGGCCCCGACCGACATTTCCGTGTCGAGCAGGTGGCTCATGATCATCAGCCGCTTTTCATTGCCCATAAGCGTCAGCAATGAGGCAGCGGCTTCAGCGTTTGCCGTCAGTTTCTTCGGTTTCATGCGTACCCCGTGCATCTTCAATGCTTTCCGGTGTCATGGGGGCAACAACACCGAATTACCACGATAGATCCTCAATGGAATCGATGGAAGATCTAACAAATTCAGCAGAAATCAGCTTTCCTCTAAAAAATCAAGACTTTGCTTCGCGACCTACTCTTGCCATTTCGACAAGGCTACGCCTGAGATCGGCCGCTTCGACAAGCATTTCCGGGAAAAGTACCCGTCCGGTCTCGTCACCGGCAGCAAGATCCATCCCCTCCGGATCGAAACCGCTCAGTGTCCAGGAGCCCTCGGCGAGCCTGCCGAAATGGCTTGCGCAGATGGCGATCGCCTCGCGGTGGTCGGAATTCATGTGGTCGAGCGCCGACTGTTCGGCGCCGGCGATGGTCTCCACCGCGGGGCCTTTCAGCAACAGGTCGTCGCGGCTGAGCAGGTAGGCCTTGCCGAAGCCGCCATTGAGGTTGGCGCGCTCAAGCTCGAGCCGGAAGACGGCGAAGTCGCCAAGCCCGACATAGAGCCTGGCCTTCGGATTGCGGTTGACGTAGCGGCGTTCGGCGCGGGCCTGCTCCGGCGTGCCACGCTCCAGGCGAACCGCCCGGCAGAACAGCGTGATGCGCGGATAGGCGAGCGGGTCGCCCTTGCCGATCTCGCCGACGAGAAGCGAGCAGCGCGGATCGGCGACGATGGCCCTGGTGTGGGCGGAAAGGCCCGAGATCAGGATCAGCGGCGTGCCGTCGACATCGGTCGCGGTGCCGACGCGGCTTGCCAGCGGAGCGCCGGTTTCCGGCTCGATGACGGCGAGGGCGCCATGCCGCGCGGTGCGCATCAGCGAACGCGCCAGCGCGATCGCCTCTGCGTCGGTTTCGCGGATGACATCCTTCTTGCGCTCTTCCACGCCTGCACCGTCAAATGTGAATAATTCAATCTACTTATCTTTATCCTTGCAGGTTTGGCAAGACGTAGCTTGTGCAAGACGAAAACAGCCCCGGAGCTTGCGCATCCGGGGCTGTCGAACAAACAACATGCAGGCTTCGGCTGTTTACTTGGGCGCCATGCGGATCGCGCCGTCGAGGCGGATGGTTTCGCCGTTGAGCATCTGGTTCTCGACGATGTGCAGGGCAAGTGCGGCATATTCCGACGGCTCGCCGAGGCGCGGCGGGAACGGCACGGCGGCGCCAAGGGAATCCTGCACCTCCTGCGGCATCGCTGCCATCATCGGCGTCTTGAAGATGCCGGGCGCGATGGTGGCGACGCGGATGCCCGAGCGGGCGAGGTCGCGGGCGATCGGCAACGTCATGCCGACGACGCCGCCCTTGGAGGCGGAGTAGGCGGCCTGGCCCATCTGGCCGTCATAGGCGGCGACCGATGCCGTGCTGATGATGACGCCGCGCTCGCCGCCCTGCAGCGGCTCCAGCTTGGCCGCACCGTCGGCGAACAGGCGGATCATGTTGAACGAGCCGATGAGGTTGACCTCGATCACCTGGCGGAAGACGCTCAGGGGATGAGGGCCGTCCTTGCCGACCGTCTTCACGCCGACGGCGATGCCGGCGCAGTTGACGAGGATGCGCGGGGTTCCGAGCTTGGCGGCGACTTCGGCGAAGGCCGCGACGGCGCTCTCTTCATTGCTGACGTCGCAGCGCACCGCCACGCCGCCGATGTCGGCGGCAACCTTTTCGGCGCGTTCGAGGCTGAGGTCGAAGATCGCAACCTTGGCGCCCTTGGCCGCAAGTGCGCGTGCGGTTGCCTCGCCAAGGCCGGAGCCGGCGCCGGTGACCACTGCGATCTGCCCGTTTGGATTCATGTCAGCCTGTCCTCTTCTTGCTGTGAACGCATGGTCTAGCGCATCGATCCGAAAACCGAAATCGCTTTCGGATCGCGCAGGGAAAGGCTGTCGCGTTCAGGCAGGCTCGGCCACGCGCTGGGGCGTCTTGGCCAGATCGGCGTGGCAGACTTCGCCTGACAGCAGGGCGACGGCGCCGGGAACGATCTCGTGGGCAAGCAAACGGTTGAGATCGACCGGCCGAGGCATCTCGATCTGCCCGCGCGGGATGCGGGCAAAGCCGAGCGGCCCGTAATAGGGCTCGTCGCCGACCAGGATGACTGCCGGCTCGGTCGCCTTGGCGGCTGCTGCCAGCGCCATGGCGACCAGCTTGCGGCCGATGCCGAGGTTCTTGAAGTCGGGTCGCACGGCGAGTGGTCCCAGCATCTGGGCGCGGCCGTCGCCGGCGGCGATCGGCGTCATCCGGACCGAGGCAACGACCTGGCCGGCATGCATGGCGACAAAGGACAGCGAGCGATCGTGCGGGCCGCCTTCGCGGATCTTGTAGGCAGCGCGGGTGAAGCGGCCTGGACCGAAGGCCTCGGCATTGATGTCGTCGATTTCGAGGTCGTGCGCGGGGGTTTCCGGCAGATAGGTGACGTCGGCGAGGGTCATGTTCGTTGCAGTCCGGTGTCCTGGGATGAGGTGCCGCGAGCCAAGCCGCAGCGTTCGCAAGTCAGCGCTTTAGGCGCGTGCGCTCATTCGTCGTCGGTCAATCCGGATACTTGCAAAGCAATGTGACATCGAAATGCCCGCTATCATCATTTTGCGCGGTCGTCCATCACGGATTTTGCGACTGTGGCCCTAACGTTGAACGATCCGTTCAGGATGCGGCACTTCGGATTGCCGGTGTCATGCCCTACATGCTGGCAAACGAAAGGATTTCACGATGGGATTGCTGGTCGAAGGTAAATGGCAGGACCGCTGGTACGACACCAAGTCGACGGGCGGCAAGTTCGTGCGCTCGCATGCGCAGTGGCGCGACTGGATCACCGCTGACGGCAAGCCTGCGGAAGGCCGGACGCGCGGTTTCAGGGCCGAGCCGGGCCGCTACCACCTCTATGTCTCGCTCGCCTGTCCGTGGGCGCACAGGACGTTGATCTTCCGCGCCCTGAAGAAGCTCGAGGACATCATCTCGGTCTCGGTGGTTCATCACCACATGGGCGAGAACGGCTGGACCTTCCGCACCGACGACGGCGCCACCGGCGACACGCTCTACGGTCTCGACTTCCTGCACCAGGTCTACACCAAGGCCGACCCGACCTATTCGGGCCGCGTCACCGTGCCGGTGCTGTGGGACAAGAAGGACAAGACGATCGTCTCCAACGAGTCGTCCGAGATCATCCGCATGCTGAACTCGGCCTTCGACGAATGGGGCGATGCCTCGGTAGACCTCTATCCGGAAGCGTTGCGTGCCGAGATCGATGCGGTGAACGAACTGGTCTATCCCTCGATCAACAACGGCGTCTACCGGGTCGGCTTCGCCACCACCCAGGCTGCCTATGAAGAGGCCTTCGGCGAGCTGTTTGCGGCGCTCGACACCCTGGAAGACCGTCTGTCACGCCAGCGCTACCTCGTCGGCAACACGCCGACCGAGGCCGACTGGCGGCTGTTCACGACGCTGGTTCGCTTCGACCCGGTCTATGTCGGCCACTTCAAGACCAATCTCAGGCGGATTGCCGACTATCCCAACCTGTCGAACTACCTGCGCGAGCTTTACCAGGTGCCAGGCGTTGCCGAGACGGTGAACCTGCATCACATCAAGGCGCACTATTACGGCAGCCATGCCGGCATCAATCCGACCGGCATCGTGCCCGTCGGGCCGGAGGTCGATTTCTTGGCGCCGCACAACCGCGGCAAGCTGGCCAAGGCCGCCTAGTCAACTGGCCATCGATCCTCGCCCTTACCAATAGGGCGAGGGCGGCTCGCCGCCGAAGATTTCGGCGATGCGCCGACGTGTCGCCGGCGTGGTGTTTTCCGGCAATGCGTCGAGCCGGAAGAAACCGGCCTCGGCGATCTCGTGGTCGGGCAGCTTGGGCCCGTCCTGCCTGAAGGCTTCGATCAGGTAGAGCCCGACATGGTCGCGCCGGGTTGCCTGCCTGTTGAGATGGATCGATTTCAGCACGGGTGGCGCGGTGAGGGTGATGTTGCCTTCTTCCTCCAGTTCCCGTGTCAGCGATTCGACGAACGTCTCGCCGATCTCGACGCCGCCGCCGGGCAATTGCCAGCCGGGCACGTAGGTGTGGCGGATGAGGAAGATGCTGTTGGCGGCCCTGTCATGAACCAGGCCGCGCACACCCAGCGTCATCGGCCTTCGCAGCAAAAAATAGAGATGGAACAGCCTGCCGCGCAGCCGCGCCCACGGGCTCTGGCGCAGCGCACCGGAGCTGACGTCATTCCCCATCAGGCGTGCCGCCATGGGTGGAAAGCCGGAGCAGCGTCACCTAAAAGGGAAGGATGTTCAGGCTTGCGCATATCTCAGACGTCCATCTTGGTCCGCTTCCGGATGTAACCTATCGCGACCTCGCCTCCAAGCGCATGGTCGGTTACGTCAACTGGCAGCGGAACCGTAGCCGCCATCATCATGACGGTATCGTCGATACGATCGTCGCCGACCTCAAGGCGCAGGCGCCCGACCATCTCGCGGTCACCGGCGATCTCGTCAATTTGGCGCTCGACGGCGAGATCCAGCTGGCGCGGCTGTGGCTCGAAACCCTTGGCGCACCGGCCGACGTCTCGGTCGTGCCGGGCAATCACGACGCCTATGTGCCTGGCGCGTTCGACAAGGCCTGCCACGCCTGGGCACCCTGGATGGATGGCGACGGCTCCCACGGTCCTGTCGGTCGCCATACCTTCCCCTATCTGCGCGTGCGCAAGAATGTGGCGCTCATCGGCGTATCGACGGCGCGCGCAACCGCACCCTTCATGGCCAGTGGCTTCTTCCGCGAAGGCCAGGCGGCACGGCTTGCGAGAATCCTGGAGGAGACGGGCAAGCGCGGGCTGTTTCGGGTGGTGATGATCCATCATCCGCCGGTGCGCGGGGCCGTCGGCCAGCACAAGCGGCTGTTCGGCATCGGCAAGTTCCAGAGCCTGGTCAGGCGCTACGGCACCGAGCTGGTGCTGCACGGCCATTCGCATTTGCCGACGTTGCACTGGATTTCCGGGCCGTCGGGCCAGGTGCCGGTTGTCGGCATCGCCGCTGCCGGGCAGGCGCCGGGCGGCCACAAGCCCGCGGCACAGTTCAATCTCGTCGACATCTCCGGGGAGTCGGGCGACTGGAGCGTCCGGCTGACGCGGCGCGGCCTGTCGGGACCGGCGATGCCGCCCGCGGAAATCGGGACGGTCGACCTGATGGCGATGGCCGGGCGGGCGAAGGCAACGGTCAGAAGCTGACGCCGGTGGCGGCGAGGCGCAGCCAGTAGAGCGCGGCCATCACGCCGATGCCGGCGGCGGCACCGGCGACAAGCAGGCCGAAGCCGGACAGGAAGCTCGGCCAGATCGGCCGGCCGAAAGGCCGCAACGGCGGCTCCGCTTCGGCGACGGGCTCCCTGGCAAAGCTCGGCAGCGCCAGTTCGGCGCCGCCATCCATCATCTGCTGCCGCTCGACGATCCGCTCGGCGATGTAGCGGGTGACCTGGTCGGCGACGCGCTTGGTGTCGGTCGTTTCAGCCAGAACGACGCGCCCCACGCGCGTGTCGCGCACGAACCGGAACGTGCGGCGATCGCGACCGAGGGCGACATGGCTCACCGCATCGATCCACAGTCGCGGCTGCAGGCCCGACGAGATGGCGAAGTCGAAATTGTCGATGTCCTTCGGCACGTCGGCGAAGACCTGCTCCAGCTCGGCAGCCAGCAGTTCCAGCCGCATGCGGTGCGCCTCGCGCAGGTCGACGACGACGTCGGTTCGGTCCGCCGTCGCGTTCTTGACGTCGCGAATGGCGTCCGACAGCACGCGTGCCGGCTTCATCGCGGTCACGTTGTCGTCGCTCATCGCCTCGCGCCTCTGGTGTCGGTTAAGCAAGAGTTAACATAATCACGATCGCGGCGGAATTGTATCGCGCCGAAATCTCCTGGCTGCCGGGTGACGCAGTCAAAACGGTGTCCGTACAGTCCGTTAGCGGCAACGGCGCAGAATTCGATTCATCAGGCCTGATCGGCGAAGACGGGTTGGCGACGCTGGCGGCGGCGGCTCATGCGGCGCACGATGTCGGCAACGAGGACCGGCGTTTCCTCTGGCAGCATGTGGCCGATTTCCAGCACGTGATGGACGAGGAAACCGGGCGGGAGATCGTCGGCATGGCTGTAGGGCAGCACGGCGTCGTCGGTGCCCCAGACCACCATCACCGGCATGGCCAGCGAGGCAAGGTTCTCCCGCGGGATGACGCCCTGCCTGCCGTCGGCGGTCATGGCCTCGGCAAAGGCGATCAGCTTTTCGGTCTGGCCGGGGCGGGCTCGCATTTCGGTCAGGTTACGAACGGCGGCATCCGGAACCGTGCTGTCCGGGCTCGACATCTCGGCGAGACAGGCGCGGATTTCGTCGGCGCAGGCGGCGGCCGCATAGCGCCGGAGCAGGGGAGCGTTGATCTCGGGGCCATAGCCGCCGGGCGCCAGCAGTGTCAGCGATGAAACACGTGAGGGGTCGAGCAAGGCGGCGAGCGTTGCCACGGCACCGCCCATCGAGTGGCCGACGAAGTGGGCGCGGGATATGCCACGCGCCGCAAGATCGGCAAGAACGGCCTTTGCCGCCACCTTGGCCGAGCCGGCGTTGGGATAGTCGAGCGAATGGCCGTGGCCGGGAAGGTCGTAGGCAATTGTCGTGAACGTGTCGCCCAAAATGCCCACGACATCGCTCCAGATGTCGCAGCAGCCGCCAAAGCCGTGAAGCAAAATCACTACGTTTGTGCCGTTCCCCCGAACGGACGCATGGATGAAATAATTCATCTTCTCTGAAATAACCCGAAGCCGGAAATTGACTGCAACTGTAAGTTCAAATTGTAGAATTTAAAATGTGCCTGGACGCTTGTAGCGCGCCCAATATGCAGAAAAACAGTCCAAAAAGAAACCGAAGCTCAGGTTTGATTGCCCAATCCGGCCGCGCGCAGGGCCTTGGTCAGCGATTTTATCAGCTCTGCCGGATATTTGCCCTTGTTGAAGGCGGTGGCCGGATCGGTGGCGAAGGCGGGGTAGGTTGCAGAAATTTCCTTCACCAGCGATGCGGTCAGCTTCTCGTCGCCGGCGAAATGCGCGGCGATGAGGCGGGCGCCGAGATAGTGCGGCTTCTTGTTGGCGGTCAGCGAATTGGCGGCGCGTGCCGCGGCGTAGCGGTTGCCGAGCATGAATTCGCCGAGGAACAGGCCATAGTCCCACCAGCCGGGACGGGCGCTGGTGCTTTCCACCGCGCGCTTCATGATCGGCACGCCGTCGCTGTAGCTTCCCGACAGGACCAGCGCATAACCGTAGGCCGCCGCCATGGTCAGGTCGTAGGTATTGAGTTCGTAGGCCTTGCGCATCCAGCGGATGGATTCCGTGCGGTCGCCGAGGCGCGATTGCAGATAGCCGTAGGCACGGTGCGCATAGGGGCTGGTGGCGCCGGTCTGCACGGCGATATGGGCCTGCGCATAGGCGCCGTCGGCGGTGGCATCCGGGGGATAGTCGTAGTTGTCGGTCACGGCTTCGAGTTGCAGCGACGCGAGTTCGGCATAGACGATGGGGGACTTGGCGCCGCGCCGGGACAAGTCCTCCATGCATTGATAGGCGGTGCGGTGCCTCGCGGCAGTCTGGTCCATGTAGAAGTCGTCGCTCTGGAGAAGGCAGGCCACCAGCCCGCGCTGCAGCGCGTTCTGCTCGATATAGCCATAGATCATGCCGGACACGGGAATGGCCGAGGTGACGATCTCGGCCATGCGGTCGTCGATCGCATCCGGCTGGACTTCCTGGGGCGACAACACGCGCGACAAGAGGATGCGGCCGCTGGCCATGTGCTGCAGTTCGATCAGCACCGATCCCGGCGAGGGGCCCGCATTGACGGTGAAGTCGAAATCGGTCGCATCGGCCCGCCTGGTTCGCTCCGAACGGTCGCGAGCGATGAGATCGATGGTGTCGAAGCCCGACAGCGCCGTCCGCAACACGGTCGCCACCCGAGCGGCGTCGCCGCCCTCCGGGCCGAGGTGGATATGAACCGCTGGCAACTGGTCGACTGTATCGGTGACGCTGGCGGTGGCATCGCGGAAGTCGCTCATGCTGGCGGAATTGGTGCCGGACGGGCCGCCGATGTTGCGGAAGACGAGAATGCCGAGCATGACGATGACCAGTGCCATCGCCGCCCAGAAGTAGCGGAGCTGTCGCTTGACGCTGGTGCCTTGCAGCACGGGGTCGAGCTGGTCCTCGGCATGCTGCGGCGCCGATCCCGGCTCGGCGGCGGCGGGCACCACGGTTGCGTTTTCGCCCTCGATTCCGCCGGAGGCGGGCAGGTCGGGCAGGCTCTCGGCAACCGCTTCGTAGGCCGGCACGTAGCTGCCGCGGGGAATGGTGATGCGGATCGGGTCGGCTGCGCCCTCGACGGCATAATATTGGGCCAGAAGTTCGCGCAGGCGCCCGGCCTGGACGCGGACCACGGCATCGGTTGCCGAATCGAACTCGGCATCCTTGCCGAAGACATCGACGGCGATGGCAAAGCCCTTCAGCCGCTCGGCTTCGCCGGCGAGGTCGCGCTCCACGAGATAGCGCAGCAGTTTGCGTGCCCGGTCGGACCGGCCGAAGGTCTCGCTGGCAACAAGCCGCTCAAGCGCTTCGCGCACTGCGGGGGCGGCAGGCGTGGAGGCAACCAAGTATCGACCCTTTTCGAACCGGTACGAATGATCGGATCATAGTCGGCTGGCGGTGGCGCACAAGCACGCAGCGCGCCGATGCACAAACGCCTCGCCCGTTATCCACGGGCGAGGCGTGTCCGAATGGCGTTAACCCTAACGCGTCAGGATGCGATTGGCCGCCGAAACCACCGCTTCGAGGGAAGCCGCCACGATGTTGGTGTTGATTCCGGCGCCGAACAGGCGTCCGCCGGGATACTCGACTTCCATGTAGCAGATGGCCGACGCGTTGGAGCCGCGCTGGATCGAATGCTCGGAATAGTCGAGCACCGAAAGGTCGATGCCGATATGGCGGGACAGGGCATCGACGAAGCCGTCGATCGGGCCATTGCCGGTTCCCGAGATCACCACGTCCTTGCCGTTGTCGGTGATAGTCGCCTCGACGACGCGGCGGCCCTTCATCACCGGATCGGGGAAGGTCTGGTGATCGACGAATTTCAGCCGCGCGGCCGGCTGGTCGACATAGACCTCGAGGAAGCGTTCATGGATGCGCTTGACCGAGACTTCCTTGCCCTCGGCGTCGGTGATCGCCTGGATGTCCTGGCTGAACTCGACCTGCAGGCTGCGCGGCAGGTTGAGGCCGTAGTCGGCCTGCAGCACATAGGCGATGCCGCCCTTGCCCGACTGCGAGTTGATGCGGATGATCGCCTCGTAGCTGCGGCCGACGTCCTGCGGGTCGATCGGCAGGTATGGAACCTCCCACAGCGGCTTGTTGGCGACCTTGATCGCCTTCATGCCCTTGTTGATGGCGTCCTGGTGCGAGCCGGAGAAGGCGGTGTAGACCAGTTCGCCGACATAGGGGTGGCGCTCCGGAATGACCATCTGGTTCGAATATTCGTAGACCTGCTTGATCCGCTCGATGTCCGAGCAGTCGAGCTCGGGGTCGACCCCTTGCGTGAACATGTTGAGCGCCAGCGTCACGACGTCGACATTGCCGGTGCGCTCGCCATTGCCGAACAGCGTGCCTTCGACACGGTCGGCGCCCGCCATCAGGCCGAGCTCGGTGGCGGCGATGCCGGTGCCGCGATCATTGTGCGGGTGCAGCGAGATGATCAGGTTTTCGCGATTGTCGAGGTTGCGGCACATCCATTCGATCTGGTCGGCATAGACGTTGGGCGTCGCCATCTCGACCGTTGAAGGCAGGTTGATGATCAGCTTGTTGTCGGCCGTCGGCTTGATGATCTCGGTGACCGCGTTGCAGATTTCCAGCGCGACTTCGAGTTCGGTGCCGGTGAAGCTTTCCGGCGAATACTGGAAGCGATAGCCGCCACCGGCCTTGGCAGCCATGTCGGTGATCATCTTGGCGGCGTCGGTGGCGATCTGCTTGATGCCGGCGACGTCCTTGCCGAACACGACGCGGCGCTGCAACTCGCTGGTCGAGTTGTAGAAATGCACGATCGGCTTGTGGGCGCCCTGCAGCGCCTCGAAAGTGCGCGTGATCAATTCGGGGCGGCACTGGACGAGAACCTGCAGCGACACGTCGTCGGCGACGTTGCCCTCTTCGATGCACCAGCGGGCAAAATCGAAGTCGGTCTGCGACGCCGAGGGAAAGCCGATCTCGATTTCCTTGAAGCCCATGTCGAGCAACAGCTGGAACATGCGCGCCTTGCGGTCGTGGCCCATCGGGTCGACGAGCGACTGGTTGCCGTCGCGCAGGTCGACCGAGCACCAGATCGGTGCCTTGTCGATGGTCGTGGATGGCCAGGTCCGGTTGGGCAGGTCGATCTTGTGATAGGCTTGGTACTTGGTTGCGGCGGTCGGCATGCCGGCGCTTCGGCCGGAAGCTGGGGTGGTCTTGCTCATTGTCGGTCTCGTTCTCTTGGCCGCCATGCACGACATAGCGCGCATGCTTCAGCGGTCTTAAATCAGAATTCTGGATCTGTTGTGAAGAGCAAAGGAGCAGATGCCTCGGCGGCAATTCGACCGCCGGACGCTCCCTTAGCGAGCCCGGCGATCGCCGATAAGGCCGAGAAGCAGAAGAGCCGAGGAAAGCGCGCGCAGCGTCGCGCCCGCAAAAGCGGCCGGACGGGAGATTTCGATGATCTTGCGCGAAGTCATGGCCGCTCTCTTACAGGAGGCGCAGCGGGCGCGCAAGGGCGGCGCCCGCGACAGGGAGGATGCAGCCGCCCAACTCCCGCCGTGCGTCAGGCCTTGTGCAGGCGCAGCGGGCTCACCCGTTCGCGGGCGATGATGCCTTTCGCCTCGAGGTCGAGTTGCACCGCCTTTGTCCACCAGCCTGCCTTGGCGCCGCCGGGATAGAGGTCCTCGGGCAGGTGGCCGCGCACGCCCTCCTGCATCTGCGCCACCGTAAGCCCCGGCGACTTCGAGGGCAGCACCTTGAGGATCGCCAGTTTCATCGCACGATACATGGCGGCATCGGCCGGTCTGGCCTGGCCCGGATGGTTGATGTTTTCCAGTTCTACCCTTGCCGATCCATTGGGTGCCATGGCCATTCTCCCTTCCCTTGGTCTGGTTGTTCGTGACCAAAGGACGAGAGAAGGCCGTTCGATCCTACAGTGGCGATCGGTTTTGTCGTCTTGCGAGCGGTCGCGTGCCGCCTCAGTCCCTGATCGCCTTCGCCACCAGCCTTGCCAGTGCCGGGCCGAACAGCAGAACGAGCAGGAAGCGCAGCATCTGCAGCGTCAGCACGAATGACAGGTCGACGTTGTCGGAGGCCGCGGCGATGATGGCGATGGAATCCATGCCGCCGGGGCTCGTCGCCAGATAGGCGGTCAGCGGATCGACGCCGAGGATCGTGTGCAGCGCGAAGGCGAGGACACCGCAAAACGCCATCAGCGCTGCGATCGAGCCAATCACCTGGGGCAGGGCGCGCGCGGCGTGGCGCAGGATGGGCCGGGTGAAGTTCAGCCCGATCGACCAGCCGATCAGGGTGTAGCCGATGGCCAGCAGCCATTCCGGCAGCTGCAGGTCGATGCCAAGACCGAGATGGACGATGGCGCCGATGACCATCGCGCCGACGAAGTAGGGCGAGGGGATGCGCAGGAGATAGCCGAGCACGCCGCCGACGATGGCGACGCCGACCATCGTCGCGAAGGCCGGCCAGACGATGACCGGAAACCATTCGATCGCCGGTGCCTGGACGCCCGAGGTGTCGACCCAGAGCCGGGCGACGACCGCAGCGGCGATCGAGACCATGATGACGCGCAGATATTGCATGAAGGCGACGAGCCGCGCGTCGGCGCCGAAGGCATCCGCCATCAGCACCATGGCGGTCGCGGCCCCCGGTGCCGAACCCCAGACCGCAGTGGTGCCGGGCAGCACCTTGAGCCGCGAGATGAACCAGCCAAGGAAGCTGCTGGCGGCAACCGTGGCGATTGCCGCGCCCAGGAACAGCGGCCATTCGGCGGCGAATGTGATGAAGATTCCGGTCGAGATCGAGCTGGCGACGAGGCAGCCGATCAGCGCTTGCGCCGAGACGAAAAGCGGCTTGGGCACGCGGACGGTGGCGCCGTTGCTGCCGAGGAAAATGGCGACCAGCATCGGCCCGACCAGCAGGGCGGCAGGCAGATGCGCCAGCTCGAGCAGGCCGGCAACAAGGACCGAGCAGGCCAGCAGCAGCAGCCATTGCAGCCAGGGCTTCGTTTGGGAGAGCGGGGCGGCAGGCTGCGGGTCTGGCTTCATGCCGCCCTCTTAGACCCATTCGACAACGAATGTCAGGTCCAGTGCCGGCCAATCGTCGGCAATGCCGGATCTGCCCCCAACGTCGCATTGACAGCGTATGCAAAGTTCATACGCTCCACGGTCCATGCGGCGGCAGGAGGTGCTGCTGCACAGATGGGAGATGCGCACTGATGACTTCCAATTTCACGCGTCGCGCGGCGCTGGCCCTCGGGCTTTCCGCCGCCTCGTTGCTTGCCATGGCCCCGGGCGCCGGCGCCCAGCAGTTCCCCGACCGCACGGTCACCCTTGTCATTCCTTTCGCCGCTGGCGGGTCGACCGACGTCGTCGGGCGCATCATCGCGCAAAAGATGTCGGATGATCTCGGCCAGCAGGTGGTCGTCGAAAACGTCGCCGGTGCCGGCGGCAACATCGGCGCCGACCGCGTCGCCCGCGCCGAACCCGATGGCTACACCATCCTGATGGGCACGGTTGCGACGCACGCGCTCAACCCGCTTATCCTCAAGACCAAGCCGTATGACCCGGAGAAGGACTTCACCCCGGTATCGCTGCTGGTCGTCGTGCCGAACGTCCTGGTCGTCAATCCGCAGCTGCCGGTCAAGAACGTGCAGGAACTGATTGCGCTCTTGAAGGCCGAACCCGACAAATACGCCTATGCCTCGTCGGGCAATGGCACGCCGCTGCATCTGTCGGGCGAACTGTTCAAGGCCATGGCCGGCGTCAGCATCCAGCACATTCCCTACAAGGGCGCGGGGCCGGCGCTGAACGATGTCGTCGGTAACCAGGTGCCGATCATGTTCGACAATCTGCCGTCGTCGTCCTCGCACATCAAGGGCGGCACGCTGCGCGCCCTCGGCGTGACGACGGCCGAGCGCGCGCCGTCCTTCCCCGACGTGCCGACCATCGCCGAGTCAGGCGTGCCGGGCTACGAGACCTACACCTGGAATGCACTGTTTGCGCCGGCCGGCACGCCGAAGGAGGTCGTCGATCGCCTCAACGCGTCGGCCAACAAGGCAATGACCGATCCGGAGGTCATCGAAAAGATGAACGGTTTCAGCGCCAAGATCGTCGGCTCGACGCCGGATGAACTGGCAGCCCACGTCAAGGCCGAGCTCGCAAAGTGGGGACCGGTGGTCAAGGACGCAAACATCCAGATCGACTGAGAAACACGGCTGGCTTACGGGCGGCGCATCACGTGATGCGCCGCCCGGTTTGTTATAGCGCATGCGAGCATCCGGACTGGGCAGCCGCAACGGTGCTGTCGCGACGTGGCTTGATCGCCACTTCCCGTCGCGCCCACGATCGAATAGTGCAGCTTCGACAATGGCTTGCGTTGCCAGGCTGCGATCCTGATTCAATGCCGTTGCTGGCGCCGTCGGGGCAGGTATCGATTGCACTGAACTGCAATAAATTCCCCGATCTCGCCTGCGTCCAATCGTTGGTCCGCTGTGCGGGCGATCGCAGTATCCCCGTCATCTCTCCGGATCGTCACGTCGAAACCGGCGGCTGCATCGCTCGCGCGCCGGTCAGATTCAACTTGTGCATGGACAATTGCGAGAGCATGATGCAAATCATTCGCATTTGCAAAATGACACGGGATGGCTGACGTGCCGACACTATTGGGAGAACGGCTCAGCCGAAGGCTGGTGCTGGCGGGCGGTATCTGCACGGCTGGCGCCACGGCGGTGGGCGTCAGCGCGGCGGTGGGGCAGGCGGCGCATGGCGGGCACGATGCTGCGGCAGCGCCCGGCGCCGGCGATGCCTATCAAGCGGCGTCGTCTTCAGGACATGGCGGTGCGCATGGCGCGATGCTCACCGTTGGCGAGGTCGACAGCGCCCGCAACGGCTTCGACCCGGCCAAGATGCTCACCGACTGGGATGTCGGCACGACGTCGGTGCTGCCGGATGGAGGTACGCTCAGGACCTTCGAGGTCGTCGCCGAAGACAAGGACATCGAGATTGCGCCGGGGGTGATGTTCCCGGCCTGGACCTACAATGGCCGCGTTCCCGGCCCGGCCTTGCGCGCCACCGAAGGCGAGCGCCTGCGCATCGTCTTCAAGAACTACGGCTCGCATCCGCACTCGATGCATTTCCATGGCATTCATGCCGCGCGGATGGATGGCGTGCCAGGGGCCGGCCTGGTCAATCCCGGCGAGGAATTCGTCTACGAATTCGATGCCAAGCCGTTCGGTTGCCACCTCTACCATTGCCACGCACTGCCGCTGAAACGGCACATCCACAAGGGCATGTACGGCGCCTTCGTCATCGATCCCGATCCCGCCCGCCACCCCGACCAGGCCGATGTCGCCCGTTCGCGGCTCTACGGCACGCCGGAGAATGCGCAGTGGCAGGAGTTCGTCATGGTGATGAACGCCTTCGACACCAATTTCGATGGCGAGAACGAGTTCTACGCCGTCAACACGGTGGCGCATACCTACATGAACTCCCCGATCAGGATCGCCAAGACGAGGCCGGTGCGGATCTACCTGATCAATGTCGTCGAGTTCGACCCGATCAACTCGTTTCACCTGCATGCCAATTTCTTCGACTATTTCGACCAGGGCACGACGCTGACCCCGACATTGAAGACCGTCGACCTGATCACCCAGTGCCAGGCCCAGCGCGGCATCCTCGAATTCAGTTTTGCCGAGCATGAGGCCGGCCTCTACATGTTCCACCCGCATCAGTCGGAGTTCACCGAACTGGGCTGGGTCGGCATGTTCGACGTCGTGGAGGACGTGGCATGAGGGACGCGCCGATCTCCGAGACGGAAGCCGAACTGCCCGGAACGCCAACTGCGCGCCGTGCGCTGTGGTGGATCATCCTGCCGCTGCTTGCCTTCGCCGCAGCCATTGCCGTGCTGGTTTCCACCAATCCCCTGGCGCGCTTCAACAACGGCACGCCGCCTGTCGAAGACATCGCCTTCGAACGCGTCATCCTCGGCAGCGACGGCATTCGCGTCCTGGTCCGAGCCGGCGGCTCGGAGCCGATGACGATTGCCCAGGTCCAGGTCGACGCTGCCTACTGGCAGTTCACCCAGGATCCGCCGGGGCCGCTGGAGCGCGGTTCGTCTGCCTGGATCGCGGTGCCGTTCCCGTGGGTGCTCGGCGAGGCGCACGCGGTCAATCTGGTGACCGGCACCGGCGCCACATTCGCCCATGAAATTCCCGTGGCGGTCGCGACACCGGTCGCCGACAGCACCAGCCTTTTGTCGCAGGCGACTCTCGGCATCTTCGTCGGCATCGTGCCGGTGGCGGTCGGGCTGATGTTCTATCCGGCGCTGCGCGGGGTCGGCCGCAACGGCATGAGCTTCCTCCTGGCGCTGACCGTCGGCCTGCTGGCCTTCCTGATGGTCGATGCCATCGGCGATGCCTTCGAGCTTGCCGCCGAATCCGCCGCGATATTCCAGGGCAACGCCATGGTGGTGCTGGCCGCCGCCGCCAGCTTCCTGATCCTGATGGGCATCGGCCGCCGCAACGGCACGCCGCAGGGCCTGGCGCTCGCCACCTACATCGCCATCGGCATCGGCCTGCACAATTTCGGCGAGGGGCTCGCGATCGGCGCCGCGTTCGCGGCAGGCGCCGCCGGCCTCGGCACGTTCCTGGTGCTTGGATTCACCATCCACAATGTCACCGAAGGCATCGGCATCGCGGCACCCATCCTGCGCGAGCGCATCGCCCTGTGGACCTTCACCGGCCTGACCCTGCTTGCCGGCGGACCGGCGGTGCTGGGCCTTTGGATCGGCAGCCTGGCGTTCGCGCCGCAATGGTCGGCACTGGCGCTTGCCATCGGTGCCGGTGCGATCCTCCAGGTGATCGTCGAGGTGACAGCGCTGATCCGCCGCCGCGAAGGCGCGGAAGGCAGCGGGCTTTTCGGTCCGGCAGTCATGGCCGGGCTCGCTGTCGGCGCCGGCTTCATGTATCTCACCGCAATGCTGGTGAAGATCTAGGAACCTGCGGGCTCGGGACGCCTGGCGTTCAGGCGAAAGGAACGGCGACCGTGCCCTTGGGCAGCTTGGCCTCGTCGTCGGGCTCGACATGGATGATGACGCGCACCGAGGGGATGTCGTCGCGCAGCGCGTCCTCGATGCGGTCGCAGATGACGTGGCTTTCGCCCACCGTCATGTCGGCGTCGACGACCAGGTGGAACTCGATGAAGGTGGCGCGGCCGGCGATGCGGGTCTTGAGGTCGTGGACCTCGATAGCGCCCTTGGAGTTGGCCGAGATGATGTCGCGGATGCGCATGTGCTCGTCGAGTTCGACGGCGCGGTCCATCAGCCCGTCCATGGACGAGCTGATGACATGCCAGCCCTGCCACAGGATGTTCAGCGCGACGATCACGGCAAGTGCCGGATCGAGGATCTTCCAGCCGGTGACGACGGCGGCGACGAGGCCGATCAGCACGCCGGCGGAGGTCACCACGTCGGTCATGATGTGATGACCGTCGGCGACCATGGCGGGCGAGCGCTCGGCACGGCCGACGCGGATCAGCGCGCCCGCCCAGATGGCGTTGATCACGGCGGCTATGCCGTTGATGCCGAGACCCAGCCATGGCCGCTCGGCGTCCATCGGCACGCCCCAGCTGCGCCAGACCTCGAACAGGATCAGCAAGGCGGCGACGACGATCAGAACGCCCTCGAGCACGGCCGAGAAATACTCGGCCTTGTGGTGGCCATGCTGGTGGCCCATGTCGGCCGGCTTGTGGCTGATCTTGATGGCCCAGAAGGCGGCCATCGCGGCAACGACGTTGACGATCGATTCGAGCGCGTCCGAATAGAGCGCGACCGAGCCCGTCAGCCACCAGGCGACAAATTTCAGGCCCATCACCCCGGCGCCGATGATGATCGACCAGAAGGCAAGCTTGGCGACACGCTGCTTGGACGACGCCTGTCCGCTGCGTGTTGCCGACAAGCCGTGCGTTTCGGTTTCAGTCATGATCTCTGCTGTGGTTAGGGCGGCCGGTCAGGCCGCCTTGTCCTTGGCCTTGCGCGGCATGTGCGCGACGACGTTCTCGATCATCCGCATGCCGGCGTCGTGGCCGAGCGTCATGATCGATTCGGGGTGGAACTGAACGGCGGCGATCGGCTCCTTCTTGTGCTCGAACGCCATGATGACGCCGTCCTCGGTTTCTGCCGTGACGACGAAGTCGTCGGGCAGGCGAACAGGATCGGCAAAGATCGAGTGGTAGCGGCCGACGGTCACTTCCTTGGGCAGGCCGGAAAAGACGATGCCGGGCTTGGAAACGCGGATACGCGACGGCTTGCCGTGCATCGGCACCGCCAGCTGGCGCAACTCGCCGCCATAGGCCTCGGCCAGCGCCTGCAGGCCCAGGCACACACCGAAGATCGGCAGGTCGCGGTCGCGCGATTTCCTGATCGTCGCCGCCGTGTCGAAATCCTTGGGCATGCCGGGGCCGGGAGAGAGCACGACGAGGTCGGGCTTGATGCGGTCGAAGATCTCCTCGGGCACCGGCGAGCGCACGGTGGACACGTCGGCGCCGGTCTGGCGGAAGTAATTGGCCAAGGTGTGGACGAAGGAGTCCTCGTGGTCGACGAGCAGGATCTTGACCCCTTCGCCGACACGCGCGGTGGTGCGCTCGGTGCCTGCGGAGTTGCCGGTCTTGGCGTCGCGGATGGCGGAAAGCATGGCTGAGGCCTTCAGTTCGGTTTCGGCTTCTTCTTCCTCGGGAATGGAATCGTAGAGCAATGTGGCGCCTGCGCGCACCTCGGCGATGCCGTCCTTGATGCGGATGGTGCGCAGCGTCAGGCCGGTGTTCAGGTCGCCGTTGAAATGCACCATGCCGATCGCCCCGCCATACCAGGCGCGCGGGCTCTTCTCGTTCTGCTCGATGAAACGCATCGCCCAGAGCTTCGGCGCACCCGTCACCGTCACCGCCCAGGCGTGGGAGAGGAAGGCGTCGAAGGCGTCCATGCCCTCGTGCAGGCGACCCTCGATATGGTCGACGGTGTGGATCAGCCGCGAATACATCTCGATCTGGCGGCGGCCGATGACGCGCACCGAGCCCGGCTCGCAGACGCGTGACTTGTCGTTGCGGTCGACGTCGGAGCACATGGTGAGCTCGGATTCGTCCTTCTTCGAGTTGAGCAGCTTGAGGATCTGCTCGCTGTCGGAGATAGCGTCCTCGCCGCGCTTGATGGTGCCCGAGATCGGGCAGGTCTCGACGCGGCGGCCGTTGACGCGCACGAACATCTCCGGTGACGCGCCGATCAGGTATTCGCCTTCGCCGAGATTGATGAAGAACGAGTAGGGCGAGGGGTTGATGGTCTTCAGCCGGCGGGAAATCTCCGAAGGGGCGGTTTCGCAGCGCTCGTAGAACATCTGGCCGGGAACGACCTCGAACAGGTCGCCGCGCTTGAAGCTGTCCATCGCCCGGCGCACCAGCTGGGCATATTCGCCCGGCTCGTGGTCGCCGCGCGGCGGGATGCGGTCGGAGGTCCTGAACGGCTCGGCAACGCTGTCGCGGGCAATGCCTTCGGTCGAAAAACCCTTGCCGGAATAGTCGTAGCGGTCGTGCCAGGCCTTGGCCGAATAGTGATCGACGACCAGGATCTCGTCGGGCAGGAACAGGACCAGGTCGCGCTGGCTTTCCTTGCGCTCGAGCTTGTGCTGGACCGGGTCGAACTGGAAGGCAAGGTCGTAGCCGAAGGCGCCGTAAAGGCCGAGATTGCTGTCCTCGTCCGACTTGAACAGCGCGGTGATGGCACGCAGCACGGTGAACACCGAAGGCACGCGCGAGCGCTCCTCCTCGGTGAAAACCCGGCCGGGGGTGGCGATGTCGAGCCTGATCAGGTGCTTGCCGGCCTCGGCGATGGTCAGCTCCTCGAGCGGTGCCAGCGCGGCGTGGATGACCGGCAGCAGCACCTCGCCGCGCGCATTGAGCGCCTCGATCTTCATCGAGCGCCCGCGTGCCGAGATGACCACCGGCGGGTCGATGATCGCGGTGTCCCAGCGGGTGTAGCGGCCGGGGTACTCGTAGTTGGAGGAAAACACCGCGCCGCGGCGGCTGTTCAGCCCGTCGAGATAGGTCTCGATCGCTCCGGCATAGGCGGTTTCGTGGCGTTGCCTGGTGATGGACACCCCACCAGCGGTCACGTAGCGCTCGGCACCGTTATCAAGCAGTTCCAACGTCATTCCCGTCTCCATCCGTTGCCGTGGGAGCGTTCCGGAGCCTGGTTCGAAAAAACAAATGGCCGCCCGGAAATCCCGTTGCGGCCATCACAATTTTCACGCGCACGCGCTTCAAGAGGCCGCTGTCAGCTGGCCCGCCACCAAATGTTCTGGAGCGAAGTCGTGTTCATGGCAAATCCATAGCTAGGAAAAACCGGGGGTGCAACTGGATTTGCGTCGTCTTGCATTGCATTACCAACTGACGCTCAATTTGTTGTCCGGCGGCGCATCAGCACCACGAAAGCCACGCCGCCGATCAGTCCGGTGACGATGCCGAGCGGCATGTCCTGCGGCGGCATCACCGTGCGGGCGGCCATGTCGGCGGCGATCAGGAAGATCGCGCCCACCAGCGCCGACAGCGGCAGGACGCGGCGATAGTCGCCGCCGACGAAGAAGCGCACGATGTGCGGGATCATCAGGCCGACGAAGGCGATGACGCCGGAATAGGCGACGGCGCAGCCGGTCAGCAGCGCGCAGACGACGAAGACCTTGAGCCGGAAGGCGCGCGCCGGGATGCCGAGGGCCGTCGCGCTCTCGTCGCCCAGCGTCATGGCATTGAGGTTGCGGGTCTGCGTCATCAGCCACGCGCCGCCGAGTACGAGGGCGATGAGCGGGTAGGGCAGGTGGCTCCACTGCGCCAGGCCGAGCCCGCCAAGCATCCAGAAGATGGCGACATGGGCGGCCCTGGGATCGCCGATGAAGATCGACAGGTTGGCGGCGGCCGAGATGATGAAGCTGACGGCCACGCCGGCGAGGATCAGCTGCCCGGCGGACTGGACCCGTGCCAGATTGGCGATGGCAAGCACCAGGGCGGTTGCCGCCATTGCCCCGGCAAAGGCGAAGACCGGCACGGTGGCCGTGCCGAACACCATGCCGACATGGATCAGCGCCATGATGGCGCCGAAGGCCGCGCCTGACGAAATGCCGAGCAGATGCGGATCGGCGAGCGGGTTGCGCGTCACCGACTGCAGCGCTGCGCCGACCAGCGCCAATGAGGCGCCGACGACCGCACCCAGGATGACGCGCGGGGCGCGGACGTCCCAGACGATGTTTTCGCGGCCGCTCGACCACACCGCCTCGACGCTTCCCGGAACCAGCTTGTTGGCGATGACGCCCCACACGGTCTCCAGCGGGATCGCCACCGGCCCGACGCCGACGGCCACGATCATGGCTATGACAAGCAGCACGGCCAGCCCGGGGATCAGGGCCGGCATGGCGTGGATCAGGACGTGCCGTGGTCCTGCGACGAGGTGGCGGTGCGACACGGGTCAGTCGGCCCGCATCGCGGCGGCGAGTCGCTTGATGGCGGCGATGTTGCGCGGCCCCGGCGTCGCCTCGTTGTATTCGAGCACGAAGAAGCGGTTGTTCTTCACTGCGTCGATGTCCTTGAAGGCCGGATTGGAGCGCATGAACTCGATCTTCTGCCCGGCGGTCACCTCGCCGTAGTTGACGATCACCACCATCTCCGGGTTTCGCTCGATGACCGGCTCCCAGCCGATCTCGACCCAGCTCGACTCGACGTCGTCGGCGATGTTCCTGCCGCCGGCAGCCTCGATGATCGCGGTCGGCATGGCGTAGCGGCCGGCAGTGAACGGCTTCTGCTCGCCGGAATCGTAGAGGAACACGCTGACCGGCTTGTCGAGCTTGGGCAGCGATGCCTGGAAGTCGGCGAGTTCCTTCTCGTAGCCCGATACCAATGCTTCGGCCTTCTCGCGCACGCCGAAGATGGCGCCGAGATTGTTGAGGTCGGCATACATGTCCTGAAGCGAGGACTTGTCCTTCTTCATGATGTGGATGCAGCTCTCGGTCAGCTCGTAGACAGCGACGTTGAAGGGCGCGAGCGTCTCCGGGGTGACGTCGCCGCCGACCTTCATGCCGTAGTTCCAGCCGGCGAAGAACAGGTCGGTGTCGACGCCGAGCAGCACTTCCTTGGTGACGTATTTGGGCGCGAGTTCGGGCAGTTCGCCGACGCCCTTGCGCAGCTCCTCGCTCAGCGTCTTCCAGCCGGAGATGCCGGAATAGCCGGCCATGTGGTCGCCGAGGCCGAGTGCCAGCATCATCTCGGTCAGATTGACGTCGTGCGAGACGGCGCGCTTGGGCGCGGCCTCGAAGGTCACGTCGCGGTTGCAGCTCTTGACGGTGACGGGGAAGCCACTGGCCATGGCTGAGGCGCAGGTGGCGAGCAGGGCGGCGGCGATGATGGGCAGGCGCATTTGGGCTCCTTGGGTTCTGTCAGCGTTCGAGATGGAATGAAAAGCGCGGGCGACCGGTGACGGGATGGTCGTCGAGGGTCGCGCCGACGGAAAAGCTCTGGCGGATGCGCTCGGGCGTCAGGATGTCGGCCGGTGCACCGCAGGCGACAGCGCGACCGGCGTCCATCACCAGCACCCGGTCGGCATGGGCCGAGGCGAGCGCGAGGTCGTGGAGCGAGACGATGACGGTGCAGCCGAGATTGCCAAGCAGTTCCAGGACCTCGAGCTGGTGGCGGATATCGAGATGGTTGGTCGGCTCGTCGAGGATCAAAAGGTCCGGCCGCTGCACCAAGGCGCGTCCGATCATCACGCGCTGCTTCTCGCCGCCGGACAGCGAGTTGAAGTCGCGCGCGGCGAGCGCGGTCAGACCGAGCAGGTCAAGGGCTGCCTCGACGTGGTCGTAGTCGTCGTCGCCGGTGCCGAAGCTGGTCACATGCGGGGTCAGCCCGAGTTCGACGATCTCGGCGACCGTCAGGCCGAAGTCGGAGGCGCTTTCCTGCAGCACGGTGGCGATGCGGCGGGCGCAGTCACGCGGCTTCATCTTCCAGATGTCGGTGCCGTCGAGCCGGACGGTTCCTGAAATCGGCTTGTGGTAGCGGTAGAGGCAGCGCAAAAGGCTCGACTTACCGGCACCGTTGGGGCCGACGATTGCAAGCATTTCGCCGGGGGCGACCGCAAGAGACACCGGTTCGAGGATGGGCCTGGAGGCGCGGGGCCCCCAGCTGACGCCATCGAGCTCGAGCAGTGCCGGGGTCGTGCCTACGAGGCGGCTAGCGGCGTGGACGCGATCGAGCATGTCCTCTCTCCGCAGTCAGGCGGAGGTGGCAGAACGATCCGGTGAGCGCGCCGGTACGGAAAAAGGCAGTCGCAACCATCATCATCTCCGCGGCACACCCCGGCCGGTTGAGTTAATCGGATGATGGCAGGTCTCCTGGCTTGCGGGTTTCTGCGCCTCGGAGCCTTCCCGGCCTTCCGGCCAGTGGCATTTTCCGATTTGCTATCCGCTCACAGTTGCGGGGGCAGCCACGGTTTCGCGTCGAGACGTCTTACCGTGTTCCCATTTAATCCGCTGCCCGAGTCAGGCAGCAGGAACCATCGGAGATGTGGCTACAGCAGTGGCGGATTGCTGACAATCGCTAAAGCGTCATGCCGCCTGCTGAATTGCGTCACGGCGGTCGAGCGCGAAGGAAAACAGCGCGACGCCGAAGGCCGTGAGCGCGATTGCGGCGCCAACGAGAGGCAGGTCGGCATAGCTGACGCCCATCGAGATCGCGGCGCCGCCCGCCCAGGCGCCGGCGGCGTTGCCGGCGTTGAAGGCGCCCTGGTTGAGCGTCGCGGCGAGGTTCGGTGCTTCCGAGGCGGTTTCGACGACGCGCATCTGCATCGGCGGTACGATGACGAAGGTCATCACGCCCCAGAGGAAGATGAGCAGGATTGCAGCTGGTGCCGAATAGCCGAGCTGGGCGAGGGCGACATGGATCGCAGCCATCACCACCAGCGCGCCGATGGCGGTCGGCATCAGCTTCCAGTCGGCCAGCTTGCCGCCGATGATGTTGCCGATGGTCATGCCGCCGCCGAAGAGGAGCAGGATCCAGGTGACCGACGCAACCGACACGCCGGTGACGTCGGTCAGGATCGGCTTGATGTAGGTGAAGACGGCAAACAGGCTGCCCGAGGCGAGCGCCGAGATGATCATGGCGAGCCAGACCTGCAGCTTGCCGAGCACCTTGACCTCGCTGGCCACGCCACCCTTGCCGGGAGGGGCGACGCCCGCCGGCACCAGCCAGGCGATGGCGGCGACCGAGATCAGGCCGATGACGACGACGGCGAAGAAGGTCATGCGCCAGCCGAACGCCTCGCCGAGTGCGGTGCCGCCGGGCACGCCGAGGATGTTGGCGAGCGTCAGGCCGGCAAACATCAGGGCAATGGCGCTGGCGCGCTTGTTGGCGGGAACCAGGCTCGCCGCCACCACCGAGCCAATGCCGAAAAAGGCGCCGTGGCCGAAGGCGGTGATGACGCGGGCGATCATCAGCGTCCAGTAGGTGGGGGCGATGGCACAGAGCAGGTTCCCGAGCACGAACATCATGGCGAGCCCGATCAGCACCGGCTTGCGCGGCAGTTTCGCCGTGCCCACCGCAATGATCGGCGCGCCGATAACGACGCCGAGTGCGTAGCCGGTGACGAGCAGGCCGGCGGCGGGGATCGATACGCCGAGGTCGGCGGCGACCTCCGGCAACAGGCCCATGATCACGAACTCGGTGGTGCCGATGCAAAAGGATGCAACGGCCAGGGCGATGATTGGCAAGGGCATGGGACGGCTCGGGAAATGCTGAAACGATTTAATCCCACATTTTCCTGATGTCGGCTGCGGCGCAAGCGATGTTGGTGCATTGCAGCAATGCGTGGCGCGCATGGCAGCCATTCGGCAACAGCAAGCCGGCTTACATCAGGATTGCTGGTCAGGTCGCGGCGAAGGAACTTGTAGAGCGGCTCGACGGCCGAATTGTCCGCTTGCGCGGCGGGCCAACACCGCCTTCGCAGGCCGGAAATAAAAAGGGGCGCCGAGGCGCCCCTTCCGTTGTCCATGCCCACAGAACTCAGTTCTGCTTCGGCAGCTTGTAGGCGACCACGTAGTCGCCGCGGTCGGGCGACTGGCGTGCGCCGCCGGCGGAGATGACCACATACTGCGTTCCGGTCTCGTGGGAGACGAAGGTCATCGGCGTCGACTGGGCGCCCACGGGCAGCCGGCCCTTCCACAATTCCTCGCCGGTCGTGACGTCCATCGCGCGCAGGTAGTAGTCCTGCGTGCCGGCGTAGAAGACGAGGCCGCCCGAGGTGGCGACGGGGCCACCGAGCGTCGGCATGCCGATCGGGATCTGCATCCCGGTCTTCATGCCGAGGGGGCCGGTGTCCTCGAGGGTGCCGGCCGGGACCTGCCAGACCAATTGCCGCGTTTCGAGGTCGACGGCGCTGATCGTGCCGTAGGGCGGCTGGTGGCAGGGAACGCCGAGCGGCGACATGAAGCCGTTCTTCAGCGCGCCGTAGGGCGTGCCTTTCTGCTGCGACAGGCCGTCATGGGCTGCCGAACCGCCATAGTTGTCGGCCTCCTCGCGGGCGATGAGCTGCACGAACTGCGGCATGCGGATGTCGTTGACGATCAGGAGGCCACGGGCCTCGTCGATCGCGGCACTGCCCCAGTTCATGCCGCCATAATAGCCGGGGTAGATCAGGCTGCGGTCGGTCCTCGGCGGCGTGAACTCGCCGTCGTAGCGCAGCTTCTTGAACTCGATGCGGCAGTAGAGCTGGTCGTAGGGCGTCGCACCCCACATCCGTGCCTCGGTGAACGGCTCGGTGCCGATCGAAGGCATGCCGACCGAGTAAGGCTGGGTCGGAGCGGTCCAGTCGCCCTCCATCGCGCCCTGCGGTACCGGGCGTTCCTCGACTTCGGCGATCGGCTTGCCGTCGCGGCGGTCGAGCATGAAGATCTGGCCGCGCTTGGTCAGCTGGATCAGGGCAGGGGTCTTGCCGCCCTTGCCGTCGGGCACGTCGTAGAGTGCCGGCTGCGCGGGAACGTCATAGTCCCAGATGTCGTGGTGCACGGTCTGGAACTTCCAGCGCTCCTTGCCGGTGTCCATGTCGAGGGCGACGACCGCGGCCGAATATTCCTCGGCCGCCTTGCTGCGGTGGGCGCCCCAGAAATCGGGCGTCGCGTTGCCGGTCGGCAGGTAGACGAGGCCGAGCGCTTCGTCATAGGCCGGCGTCGACCAGACATTCGGCGTGCCGCGCGTGTAGCTCTCGCCTTCCGGCGGCAGCTTGGTGATCGCCGGGTTGCCGAGGTCCCAGGCCCAGACCAGCTCGCCGGTGCGGGCCGAGAAGGCACGGACGGCGCCCGAAGGCTCGCCGGTCTCGACATTGTCCCAGACCCAGCCGCCGACCATGATCAGGTCGCGCATGACGGTGGGGGCCGACGTCTGGAAGTAGAAGCCGTCCTTGATCTCGCCCATGCCCTGCTTGAGATCGACGATGCCGCCATTGCCGAAGTCCTGGCACAGTTCGCCGGTCTTGGCGTCGAGCTGGATCAGGCGGGCGTCGATGGTGGTCATGACGATGCGGGCGGCACAGGCGTTCGATGCCGGTGCAGCGGGAACCGCGGGTGCTGCCGCGATGACGCTCGTCGGTGCCAGCGGGTCGGCGGGAGCGGAGGCTTCCGCCTGGACCGGAGCCGGGCCCGGCTCATAGTAGCTCACGCCGCGGCAGCGCTGCCACAGCGGCGACTTGGCCTTGGGATCGTATTTCCACTTCACGTCGCCCGTGTCCGGGTTCAGCGCGTGAACGATGTTGTTGGGCGAGCAGGTGTAGAGCGTGTCGCCGACGAAGAGTGGCGTGCTCTGGTCCTGTGCCGAGCCCTGCGGGGTGTCGCCATGGCGGAAGGTCCAGGCGACCTCGAGCTGGTTGACGTTGTCGCGGTTGATCTGGTCGATCGGGGCATAGCGCGTGCCGGCCGGCGTGCGGCCGTAGTAGCGCCAGTCGGTGGCGCTGGCGGCTGCCGGCGGCACTGTCGGCGCGGGCTCAGCCTTGGCAAACGCGTTCCGCGTCACGCCGTGCGGGGTAAAGGCGTAGAACGCCGTCGCGGCCAGCGCCACGGCGAGCAGGCCGGCGAGCGCGAAGGGCGTGCGCTTGCCGGTGCTGGCCGGAAACAGCGGAGCGAGCAGCAGTGCGGGAATGGCGATGACGGCAGGCGCCACGAGGCGCGGCACGAGCGGCCAGAATTCGAGGCCGGATTCCCAGATCGCCCAGGCGACCGTCGCCAGGAACACGATGGCGTAGAGCCAGAGGCCGGACTTGCGGCGCATGATGTAGAGGATGCCGGAGGCGATGACGCCGAGGCCGGCGAGGGTGTAGTACCAGGAGCCGCCCAGGCCGATCAACTGGACGCCGCCATAAACGAGCGGCGCGCCGATGACGACCATGAGCAGGCCGAAGAGAACCAGGAGCCAGCCGCCGCTGCCTCCGCTTGTCCGTTGTTCTGCCATTTGTGGTTACCTGCGAAGATTATCAGACGTTTCGACTTCGCCCGAATTGGCGATGCCGGTTGCGATCGCTCCTGCAGGTCTTGCGCTTACGAGTCCTCGCCCGCCCGCCGCGCTTTTGTTGCTGCAAGAATCTGATCGTACCCTAATAGATAATATGTTATCTTTCTTGGATGTCCAACCGGTCTTCGGCGCGCGGCAATTTCGGCAAGTACGTCACCTCGGTCGCTCGGCTGTGGCGGCGCGCGGCCGACCGGGCGCTCGACGATTGCGGGCTGTCGCATGCCACCGCCATGCCGCTGGCGACGCTGTCGCGGCTGGGCGACAATATCCGCCAGGGCGTGATTGCCGACCATCTCGGCTTCGAAGGACCGTCGCTGGTGCGCATCGTCGACATCCTTGAGGCCGACGGGCTGATCGTGCGCGTCGGCGATCCCGGCGACCGCCGTGCCAAGATCCTGTCGCTCACCGATGCCGGGCGTGCCCGCGTGATCGAGATCGAGCGGATCTTTGGGCGCCTGCGCGCCGATCTTCTGGCCGGCGAGGACGAGCGCGAGCTGGAAATCGCCGTCAACATGCTCGAAAGGCTCGAGGCGCGGCTGTCGGCGGCCGAGCCGGACGAGGACTGAGCGCGTCGTCGGGCGTTGCAAAGCAGGGGCGGCCTCTCGACTTGCCCTTGGGCCGCGGCAGAAATTGCTACCTCAAGGCTGCTGCGATGCTCCCGTCCTACGCAACGCTGATTACCCCCGTCTCTGGCAACTCACTTACCGCAATCTGCGCTATGGCCAAGACGCCTCACGCTGATAGGTTTCGGCCTTCAGTCACCCAAAGAGGCGAATTCCATGACCAGCCAGATCGACAAGGCCAAGGCCTTCCATGCCCTGCACGTGAAGGGCGACCCGGTGGTTCTCTACAACATCTGGGATCCGGGCAGTGCCAACATCGTCGCCAAGGCTGGCGCCAAGGCGATCGCCACGGGCAGCTGGCCGGTGGCTGCCGCCTTCGGCTTCGCCGACGGCGAGAAGATCCCGCTGGACCTGGCGCTCTACAACATGCGCCGCATCGTCGCCGCCACCGAGCTGCCGGTCACGATGGATCTCGAGGGCGGCTATGGCGTCGAGCCGGAGGCGGTCGCCGCGACTGTGACGCGGGCGCTGGCGGAAGGCGTGGTCGGCTTCAACTTCGAAGACCAGATCGTCGGCGGCAGTGGCCTGCACGACATCGCCGCCCAGGTAAAGCGCATCGCTGCGGCGGCCGACGCCGTCAAGGCCTCTGGCATTGCCGCCTTCATCAATGCCCGCACCGACATCTTCCTGAAGGCCAAGCCCGACGAACACAGCGACGCGCTGGTCGATGCCGCGATCGAACGGGCCGGGGCATACGCAAAGGCCGGCGCGCACGGCTTCTTCGCGCCCGGCCTCGGCAATGAGACGCTGATCGGCAAGCTCTGCCGCGAGGTCGAGATGCCGGTCAACATCATAGCGCTCGCGCATGTGCCGCCAAAGGCAAGACTTGCCGAGCTTGGCGTTGCCCGTATCAGCTACGGTCCGGTGCCCTACCGCCAGATGGCGGAATGGCTCGAGGCCAAAGCGAAGGCAGCTTTCGAGTAGGCCAAAGAGCAAGACCTATCCCGCTGTCGTCGGGATGGGTCCATCCTATGCCAGGGGCTTGAGTTCCTGCGCGATCGTCGGCAACAGCTCCGACACCGTCGGGTGGATGTGCATGGCGCGCTGCAGCGTTTCGATCGGCGCCCCGGCGTACATCAGGTCGAGCACGGCATGGATCGCCTCGTCGCCGCCGGTGCCCAGCACCGAGGCGCCGAGGATCTGCCGCGTGTCGGCGTCGACCAGGATCGTCATGAAGCCTTGCGTCTCGCCCTTTTCGACGGCGCGGCCGACGCGCGTCATCGGCCGTTGGCCGACCAGCACCTTGCGGCCCGACTTGCGCGCCGCAGCCTCGGTCATGCCGGCGCGGCCGAGCGGCGGGTCGATGTAGAGCGCATAGGCCTCGATCCGGTCGGTGACCTTGCGCTTGTCGTTGTCCAGAAGATTGGCGGCGACGATCTCGAAGTCGTTGTAGGCGGTGTGGGTGAAAGCGCCCTTGCCGTTGCAGTCGCCCATCGCCCAGATGTGCGGGACGTTGGTCCTGAGCTGGTCGTCGACCTCGACATTGCCGCGCTTGTCGGCGGCGACACCCGCCTTGTCCAGGCCGAGGTCGTCGGTGTTGGGCTTCCGCCCGATCGCCAGCAGCACATGCGACCCCGTCACCGCCCGGTCGCCGCTGGTGCAGTCGACACCGACGGTGACGCCGTCCGGATGCGCGGCAAAGCTGATGCACTCGGCATTCAACCTCAGCTTGATGCCTTCGTGTTCGAGGATGCCCTTGACCGCCTCGGAGACCTCCTCGTCCTCGCGCGAAATCAGCCGCGGGCCCTTTTCGACCACGGTCACTTCGGAGCCGAAGCGGCGGAACATCTGGGCGAATTCCAACCCGATATAGCTGCCGCCGACGACGACGAGATGGCGCGGCAGGAAATCCACCTCCATCATCGAGGTGTTGGTCAGGTATTCGATGTCGCCGATCCCCGGCATGTCGGGGATGTTGGCGCGGCCGCCGACATTGATGAAGATGCGCTCGCCGTGCAGCAGTTCGCCGCCGACGCGCACCTCGTGCGGTCCCTCGAAGCGGGCGTGGCCGCGATAAAGAGTGCAGCCCTTCATGCCGGCGATCCAGCCTTCCAGGCTGGCGCGGGAATCGCGCGTCACCTTGTCCTTGCGTACCTTCACCGCCTTCATGTCGACCGAAACCGTGCCGATCGACACGCCGTAGTCGGCGCCGGTGCGGGCGAGATGGGCGGCATAGGCGCTGGCCACCATGGCCTTAGTCGGCTTGCAGCCGGTGTTGACACAGGTGCCGCCCACCAGCTTGCGCTCGATCAGCGCCACCGTCTGGCCGGCTGCCGTCAGCCGTCCCGCCAGCGGCGGCCCGGCCTGGCCGCAGCCGATGATGATGGCGTCGAATTTTTTGGCCGCGCTCATGCGACCATGCCCACGACCAGCAGTGCGCCGAGGATTGCGACGACGTCTTCGATCAGCGCCGCCGGCAGGTCCTTGCCGCCGAACGACTGGGCCAGGCTCGACCGCACCGCCGCGCCGCCGAGCGTGCCGAGGATGGCGCCGATGACACCTGCAGCCAGTCCGCCGATCGGCGCACCTCCCACCGTGCCGAGAACGGCGCCGGCGAGGGCGCCCATGACGATGCGGGTGGCGAACTGCACCGGCACCTTGCGGCTTGGGGTCGACGGCAACTGGTCGGTGACGAGTTCGGCGAGGGCCAGCACGGTGAAGATCGCCAGCGCGATCCAGTGACCCATGAAGCCGGCCCAGGTGCCGGCCAGGGGCAGCCAGCCGAGCCAGGCGCCCCAGGCGACGGCCGCCGGCGCGGTCATGGCCCTGAGGCCGGCAACAATTCCGATGAGCAGTGCGAAAAGGTAGATCGCCATCCGTTGTCCCCTCGTGGATGTGGCCCGACAGTGCACTTTGGCAGAAGGCTAACACAGCCATGCGCTTTGGCCAGAGGCGGCGGCTTCGACCTTGGCAGCATCCGGTGTTGTGTGGTTGGCTTTTGCCAGCGAAAGGATCATGCCATGGCAGCAAGCGAACGTGACAAGATGGCCGCAGGCGCGTGGTACAATTGCGTCGATCCCGAACTCGACACGCTGCGTGCGGTGGCGGCCGAGGCCGTCTTCGAGCACGCCACCATGTCGCCGCAACAGCGCGGCGACATGGCGCCCAGGCTGAAGGCCCTGCTGGGCTCGGCGGCGGCGGGCTGCCGCGTCGAGGCGCCTTTCCACTGCGCTTATGGCTTCAACATCCATCTCGGCGAGCGCGTCTTTCTCAATGCCGGCTGCACCATCCTCGACACCGCACCGGTACGCATCGGCGCGGGCACGATGCTTGGGCCCAATGTCCAGGTCTATTGCCCCGAGCATCACCGGGACCCCGTCAAGCGACGCGCCGGGCTGGAGATCGCGCGGCCGGTCACTATCGGTCGCAACGCCTGGATCGGCGGCGGTGCCATCATCCGCGGTGGCGTCGAGATCGGCGACGACGCCATCGTCGGCGCCGGCTCGGTGGTGACAAAGAGCGTGCCGGCGGGTGCGACGGTGGTCGGCAACCCGGCGCGGCCGATCGCCAGGTAACGGAAAGGATTATTCCTGCGATTGACAGCGCCGGTCCGCGCCGCCATATCGGAAGCGTTAATGTTCTCAGGGCGGGGTGAAAGTCCCCACCGGCGGTAAGGGTTTTCGAATCCAAGCCCGCGAGCGCTTCCCGGCAACGGGAGGGTCAGCAGATCCGGTGTGATTCCGGAGCCGACGGTCATAGTCCGGATGGAAGAGAACGAACGGGAAAGCGTCAGCACTTGCTGCCGGGATTCCGTCTCGTGCGTCCTGATTCTGGTTCGAAACGGAAGGATGGACCCATGAATCAGCAATCCCCGAAAGACTTCGCTACCCGCCGCGTCGCCGTGATCCGCGCCCGCTGGCATGCCGACATCGTCGACGAATGCGTCAATGCCTTCGTTGCCGACATCGAAAAACTGGGCGGCGGCCGCATTGCCGTCGACGTATTCGACGTGCCTGGCGCCTACGAAATCCCGCTGTTTGCCAAGACGCTGGCCGAGACCGGCCGCTATGCGGCGATCCTCGGCGCGGCCTTCGTCGTCAATGGCGGCATCTATCGCCATGACTTCGTCGCCCATGCCGTGCTCGACGGCATGATGAACGTGCAGCTCCAGACCGGCGTGCCGGTGCTGTCGGCGGTGCTGACCCCGCACAACTATCACGACAGCGCCGAGCACCACCGCTTCTTCTTCGACCACTTCAAGGTCAAGGGCGCCGAAGCGGCCCATGCCTGCGTCGAACTGCTCAAGGCGCGCGAACTGGTTACGGCCTGACGCCCATCGAACGAACCCGGCGCTCCCTCAGGGGAGGGCCGGGCTGTCACGCGCTGCCGAAAACTGGCCCTGTACGGCGATGCGCCGGACTCGCATGATCGCGGAACTTCAGAGGGGAGGTCCGCCATGTCAACCATTCCGCTGCCGCTCAAGGGCACCTGCCGCTGCGGCCGGGTCGAGATCGAGGTGTCCAAGCCGCCGATCTGCACCGCCGCCTGCCATTGCCCGGGCTGCCAGAAGATGTCGTCCTCGGCCTACTCGCTGACAGTCATGGTGCCGGCCGACGGCTTTGCCGTGACGAAGGGCGAGACCGTAGTCGGAGGCGCGCATGGCGAGCAGCTGCATCACCAGTTCTGCGACCACTGCAAGACGTGGATGTACACGCGCGTCGTCGGCGTCGACTGGTTCGTCAATGTGCGGCCGACGATGCTCGACGACACCGGCTGGTTCCATCCCTTCATGGAAACCTTCACCAAGACCAGGCTTTCCTTCGCCGAAACCGGCGCCGTCAGGAGCTTTGCGGAATTTCCCGCGATGGAGGAACTGGAGCCGCTGATGCGGGATTACCAGGCCTGGGCGGAGGCCGGGGCGCGGTCGCGCTAGAGTGTTTTCGCTTTTCTGGGAATCGCAAAAACGCTCCATGTTCTTGTTTTTGCGATTCCGGACGGAAAGCCGCTGCGCACTTTTCCTGGAAGTACCCTAAGGCACGTTTCGCGCCATCGGGGCGAAGCTGCTCAGGCCAAGCCATGCCTGCATCGCGCGGGCGATCTTGTCGTCGCCATCGACCTCCAGGCGGCCTGAATCGAGCTCCTGTCCAAGCGCGCTCAGCCCCATCCATACCGACGTCATGCTGCGCAGCGATCCCTTGACCTCGAGATCGATGTCGAAGCCGGGATCCGAATTGCACAGGTCGACGGCGCCGCCATCGACCACCAGCCACCAATTCTGCTGGGATTTCGCCACTTCGGGGTACAGAAAGTGAATCGTGCAGCGCTGCGGCGGCAGCGGCTTGGGATTGAGGTTGCGCCGCATGTCCCACATCAGCAAGGAAGGGTCGAGATTCCTGAGGGTTAGCTGGCTTTCGACCCAGCGATGGCCCCATTCGCCGAGGCCGAGGATGATCGGCCGGAGGTCCTCGCCGGCATCGGTCAGCCGGTATTCGACCGTGCCTGCCGCGCCACGCCCGGTCTGCACCACGCCGGCACGCTCGAGTTCCTTCAGGCGCTTGGACAGGAGCGCCGGCGACATTTTCGGCACGCCGCGCCGCAAGTCGTTGAATCGGCTCGATCCCATCAGCATTTCGCGCACGACCAGGGCCGTCCAGCGGGTGCACAGCACCTCCGACGCCATCGAAACCGGGCAGAACTGCCCGTAACCGCCGCGATCGCTCATCTCGCACCATTCGCAGGGGGACCCTGCCTTATAGCGCAAAATCCGGGGTCCCGCACCTAGCCCATAGGGATGACGGGACGGCGTGGCGATTCAGTTCCTGAACTGGACCGGGCCCGCCATTGGAGCGATCTTCGGCCCCGACCTGCCGGTCAACCAGGAGACGACTTGATGAGAAGTCTTGATAACATAGCGACGGCAAGTGCAGGTGCGACCACTGCGGTTGCCACCGATGTCGTGGGCGCGGCCCATGACCTGGCCCCGATCCTTGCGGAACGCGCTCCCAAGTTCGACGAGAGCGATCGGTTCGTCGCCGACAATTACGTGCTTTTGAAGGAAGCCGGGCTGGTCCAGGCCGGCGTGCCGCTCGAACTGGGCGGCGGCGGCGTCGAGATTTCCGAACTTTGCGACATGCTGCGCATCCTCGCCCATTCCTGCGGCTCGACCGCGCTTGCCTTTGCCATGCACACCCATCAGGTCGCGATCCCGGCCTGGCGCTGGCGCCACCAGAAGGTGGCGGCCGTCGAACCCCTGCTCAAGCGTGTCGCCGCCGAGAGGATCATCCTCCTTTCCAGTGGCGGGTCCGACTGGATCGGCGGCTCGGGCAAGGCCGAAAAGGTCGAGGGTGGCTATCGCATCACTGCGCGCAAGGCGTTCACTTCGGGTGCCGTCGCCGGCGACATCCTGATGACCGGAGCGATCGCCTGCGACGAGGACGGCACCGAAAAGGTCATCCATTTCGGTGCGCCGATGCGGGCGCCCGAGGTTAGCGTGATGGACAACTGGCGCACATTGGGCATGCGCGGCACCGGCTCGAACGACGTCGTCATCGACGGGCTGTTCGTCCCAGATGCGGCGGTCAGTTTCTCGCGCACGCCACGGCAATGGCATCCGGTGTTCCAGATCATCGCCACCATCGCCTTTCCGCTGATCTACGCGGTCTATCTCGGCGTTGCCGAAAGCGCCCGCGACATCGCCGTCGAGATCGCCAGGAAGAAGCCGGGAGGCGAGGGCACGCTCAGCCTTGCCGGCCGCATGGACACGGCCCTGCGCGCCGCCCAGATGGCCCATCGCTCGATGATCGAGGCAGTCGAGCGCAACGCGCCCTCGGCTGAAAGCGTCAACGACGTGATGATCGGCCGGTCGCTTGTCGCCCGCCATGGCCTCGAAGTGGTGGAACTGGCGATGGAACTGGCCGGCGGTTCGTCCTTCTACCGCGAGCGCGGGCTCGAACGCCGCTTCCGCGACATGCAGGGCGCGCGCTTCCATCCGCTCCAGGCCGGCCCGCAGGCGCAATATGCCGGGGCGATGGCACTGGGCCTGCCGGTGAACGCGATCTTCTGATCCGCGAAACGAAATCGGCCGCCGCGATGTCGCGGCGGCCGATTGTTCCGGGACGTTGCTCTGATCTCAGAACAGGCCTTCGATCTGACCTGCCTCGTTGAGGAAGATCTTTTCCGAGGACGGTGCCTTGGGCAGGCCCGGCATGGTCATGATCTCACCGCAGATGGCGACGATGAAGCCGGCGCCGGCGGCGAGGCGGACCTCACGCACCGGCACGACATGGCCGGTGGGCGCGCC
>NZ_LMCL01000010.1:0-66990 GCF_001424795.1 Aminobacter sp. DSM 101952
GGCGCCGAGCTCTTTTTCAAATGCGAGAACCTGCAGAAGGCAGGGGCGTTCAAGGCACGAGGTGCTTCCAATGCCGTTTTCGGCCTGTCCGAGGAGCAGGCACGCAGGGGCGTTGCAACCCATTCGAGCGGCAATCACGGAACATGCCTGAGCTACGCGGCAGGTCGGCGTGGCATTCCCTGTACGGTGGTGATGCCGCGCACGGCGCCACAAGCGAAGAAGGACGCGGTCAAGGGCTATGGCGGCACGGTCGTCGAGTGCGAACCCTCGACGACGAGCCGTGAAGCCGTGTTTGCCGAAGTGGTTGCCAAGACCGGGGCTGAGTTTGTCCATCCCTACAACGATCACCGCGTCATTGCCGGGCAAGCGACGTGCTCGGCCGAGCTGATCGAGCAGGTTGAAAACCTGGATGCCGTCGTGGCGCCGATCGGCGGGGGCGGGATGGTCTCGGGTACGTGCCTGACCCTTTCCAGCCTTGCGCCGCATCTCAAGATTTATGCCGCGGAGCCGGAACAGGCGGACGACGCCTACAGGAGCTTCAAGGCAGGCCACATCATCTCTGACGATGCGCCCGATACGGTTGCCGACGGACTCAAGGTACCTCTCAAGGACCTCACCTGGCACTTTGTCAGAAACTTCGTCACCGACATCCATACCGCCTCGGAACACGAGATAGTCGATGCGATGAAGCTGATCTGGAAGCGATTGAAAATCGTCATGGAACCGTCGAGCGCCGTTCCATTGGCMACYATTCTGAAGAATCGGGAARTCTTCGCCGGCAAGCGCGTCGGCGTCATCATTACTGGCGGCAATGTCGACGTCGACAAGCTGCCGTGGAACTAAGGAGAAGACGATGAACGCATCTGCAAGCTTTGCCGGTCTCGAGGTCGGTTTCGACGTGCCTGCGCTGCCGGGCATGAATGAAGCGGACATCCAGACGCCTTGCCTGATCCTGGAYCTGGACGCGCTCGAGCGGAACATTCGCAAGATGGGCGACTATGCGAAGGCYCACGGCATGCGCCATCGCGCTCACGGCAAGATGCACAAGTCAGTCGACGTGCTCAAGTTGCAGATGGAGATGGGCGGGGCCATCGGAGTCTGCTGCCAGAAGGTATCCGAGGCGGAGGTTTTCGCCCGCGCCGGCATCAAGGACATCCTGGTTTCGAACCAGGTCAGGGACGCCGCCAAGATCGACCGCCTYGCCMGGCTGCCGAAGCTGGGCGCCCGCATCATCGTGTGTGTCGACGACCGGGCCAATGTCGCCGATCTTTCCGCTGCTGCGCAAAGGCATGGGACGACRATCGAGTGCTTCGTCGAGATCGATTGCGGTGCCGGCCGCTGCGGCGTGAAAACGACCGAGGAGGTGGTCGACATTGCACAGGCAATCGCCGCCTCGCCAGGATTGTCGTTCGCCGGYCTCCAGGCATATCAGGGCGCGATGCAGCATATGGACAGCTATGAGGCGCGAAAGGCCAAGCTCGACGCTGCAATTGCGCAAGTGGCTGATGCCACAGTGGGCCTCAAAGCTGTSGGCCTCGATCCGGCACTGGTGTCCGGCGGCGGCACCGGCTCCTACTATTTCGAGTCGGGCTCGGGCGTGTACAACGAACTCCAATGCGGCTCGTATGCCTTCATGGACGCGGACTACGGACGTATCCAGGACAAGGACGGCAAGCGCATCGATCAGGGCGAGTGGGAGAACTCGCTGTTCATCCTGACRTCCGTGATGAGCCACGCCAAATCCCACCTGGCCGTCGTKGACGCCGGCCTCAAGGCCCAGTCCGTCGATAGCGGACTGCCCTTCGTCTACGGGCGCGACGACGTCAAATACATCAAATGCTCGGACGAGCACGGWGTGGTCGAAGACCCGGAYGGCGTGCTCAAGATCAACGAAAAGCTCAAGCTGGTGCCCGGGCACTGCGACCCGACCTGCAACGTGCACGACTGGTACGTCGGCGTGCGCAATGGAAAGGTCGAAACGTTGTGGCCGGTTTCGGCCCGCGGCAAGGCATATTGAGCAATTCCCCGGGGGCTTGGCCCGGTTTTTCTGAGGATGAGATTTGATGATCATCGTACCCGAACGAGAGATCGCCCGGCTTGTTTCGGCCGTTGATTGTTTTGCAGCGGTCGAGAGGGTCTTCGCCTCCATGGCAAAGAAGTCGGCCTCGAACCTCCCGGTCGTTCGCGAAGCGATCGGTCATGTCGATGCCATCTATGGCGTCAAGTCGGGCATCGATCGCGGCGGCCTCGTGCTTGGYYTGAAATCGGGCGGTTTCTGGCCGAACAACGCTTCCAGGGGGCTSACGAACCATCAGTCGACCATCATGCTGTTCAATGCCGATACYGGAGAGTGCCGGGCCGTAGTCGGCGCCAATTTATTGACCGCCTTGAGGACAGCCGCCGCGTCGGCGATCTCCATCAAGYATCTGTCTCGTCCGGACTCCAAGGTCCTGGGGATTGTTGGAGCGGGCCATCAATCGACTTTCCAGCTTAAAGCGGCGTTGCAGCAGCGCGCGTTCGAAAAAGTGGTGGGATGGAACATCGTCCCGCAGRATCTGGYCCGCCTCGAAGCTGTGGCTGCAGAGCACGGCCTGCCATTTGAACGTGTCGATCTCGATACGCTAGGAGCCCAGGCTGACGTCATCATTACSATCACGTCCTCTTTTGACCCAATTCTGCGGGCAGGGCAGGTGCGGCCAGGAACGCATCTGGCGTGCATGGGGACCGACACAAAGGGTAAGCAGGAGGTCGACGCGCGACTGCTGGCCAATGCAACTGTGTTCACGGACGAAATCGCGCAGGCGGTCTGCAGAGCACGGCCTGCCATTTGAACGTGTCGATCTCGATACGCTAGGAGCCCAGGCTGACGTCATCATTACGATCACGTCCTCGTTTGATCCGATTCTGCGGGCAGGGCAGGTGCGGCCAGGAACGCATCTGGCGTGCATGGGGACCGACACAAAGGGTAAGCAGGAGGTCGACGCGCGACTGCTGGCCAATGCAACTGTGTTCACGGACGAAATCGCGCAGGCGGTCACGATCGGAGAAACCCAGCACGCCGTTGCCGAGGGGCTCGTGGACGCCAGCGCCATCATCGAGATCGGTGCCGTCATCAACGGGGATCATCCCGGGCGCGTCAGCGCGGAGGAAATTACCCTTTTCGACGGAACCGGCGTTGCGTTGCAGGATCTTGCAGTGGCGTCAGTTGCCGTCGAGCGGGCGGTTGCCACGGGGGTGGCCACCACGGTCGACTTCTAGAGCCGGGACAAGCAACCGATCTTAGCTCAGCTGTCAGCTGCTGGCCGATGTTGGCAGCTGACAGGGGCTGATGGCAGCCTAGCTTCCTTGAACAGACCAAGCCGCGGTTTGTCGATCTGACCAGTCATTAACACAGTTCACGTTGGCAGTAGTCCCAGAACTTCTCCGCCGCTGCGCTCGGTTTCCGGTTTGCCAGCCGCACCAGCATGATGCTCCGGTGCGTCTGGGGCTTGACCATGATCCGGGGGACGCAACGAAAGGACTGTGCGTTCCGCATCGCATTCGCGGGCAGGATGGCGATGGCAAGTCCTTGTTCCGCCAAGGCAAGCGCGGTCGTTCCGAATGTGACTTCATAGCGGGTGTTGAGCGGTATTCCCAGTTGACCCGCCGTCCTGTCGACGATGTGGCGAAGCGGGCTGTTGCGATCCAGCAGCGCCAGCGGCGCGTTTCCCAATTGCCGCCAACTGACGGATTCAGCGGCGGCGAATGGATGATCCGGTGCGACATATGCCGTCATCTGATCGGTTTGAACCATTTCCTGATAGATTCTCGGATCGGCCTCCACCTTCGTCGCAATGGCGAAGTCGACCGCGTCGTTGCGCACCAATTCGACCAGATTCTGCTCCGCCGTATCGCGGATGACGACGCGTATGCCAGGAAAGTCGGCATCGAACTTCCGGATTGCGGTTGGCAGGTGCCCGGAGGCCAGCACCGAGGAACAGGCCACCCGGCATTCGCCGAGTGCCAGGCTCGACAAATCGCCGGAGGTTTCCTCCAAACGCTGGAGATCCGACATGATGCGCTCCGCAATCGGCAACAGTTCCAGCCCGGCCTGCGACAGCCGGACACCTCGCGTATTGCGGTCGAAGAGAGAGACCGACAGCGTTAGTTCGAGGTCGCGGATCAACATGCTGAGCGAGGGTTGCGTCACGCCGAGCACGTTCGCCGCCTGTGAGAAACTCTGCTGCCAGGCGATGGTGACAAAGGCTTGAATCTGTCTGTTCGTGATCTTCATCACCTGCCCTAGCTTATAAAAAAATCTTATTTCTCCATAAGGATTAATCCAATTTAGCTTGCATTCACAACCCTTTCGGCTGGTCCGCAAAGGAAGCTAGGAGAACCCCAGCTATGCAGGCTGTCATCGAGGCCATTCGCCCTGTTGCAACGGGGATCGTGCAGCTCAGCCTGAAGCCTGAGGCGGCCAGCCAGGCGCTCGAGGTCACGCCAGGGGCGCACATCGACCTGCACTTGCCGAACGGTCTTGTCCGACAGTATTCCCTGATCAATCCTGCCGCCGGCGAAACGCTCGATGTTGCGGTTAATCTCGATCCGCATAGCCGCGGCGGCTCGCGTTGCGTTCATCAGGATTTGAAGGCCGGTGACCGCATCGAGATCAGCCCGCCACGCAACAATTTCCCTCTCGACGAATCCGCGCATCAGTCGATCTTCATCGCTGGCGGGATAGGAATTACACCCATCCTTGCGATGGTCCGCCGCTTGAGCGAGCTTGGCCGTGCCTGGACGCTTTATCACTGCGCCCGAACCCCCGAGCGCACGCCCTTCATGGCGGAGTTGCGCATCCTTGCCGCGCGCGTCGGGGCAAGCCTCGTCCACGTCCATGACGGCATGCCGGGTATCGCACCGCTAGACATTGCGGCGGTTGTCGATGCCGCGCAGGACGACGCCCAATTCTATTGCTGCGGACCGAAGCCGCTCATGGCGGCTTTCGAGGCAGCCACCGCGAAATTGCCGCCAGCCCGCGTCCATGTCGAGTATTTCGCCAACGATGCCGTGCGGGCAAAGGGCCACGAGTTCGAACTGGTCTGTGCCCGCTCCGGTATGACGCTCACGATACCGGCAGGATGCTCGGTACTTGAGGCGCTCGAGGCACGGGGCATGGCGCCGCTTTGTTCGTGTCGCGAAGGCGTTTGCGGCACCTGCGAGACCGCCATCCTAGCCGGAGAAGCCGACCATCGCGATCTCGTCCTCAGTCCCGACGAACGTGCCTCGAACGCAACCATGATGATTTGCGTGTCCCGGGCCAAGACCCCCTCGCTCACTCTCGATCTCTAAAGGAAATCAACATGAGCCTCTTGAAGAACAAGACCATCATCGTCACTGGAGCCGGCGGCAACATTGGTCAGGCCTACTGTCGGGGCTTCCTCGCTATGGGAGCAAATGTCGTCGCTGCCGACCTGGTGGATATCAGCCGGGAAGCTGCAGCCTGGGGCTCCGCCGACCGGGTGCTGGTCGTCACGGCTGATGTCGTGAGGCAGCAGGATTGCGACGCTATGGCTGCTGCGGCGGTCTCGAAGTTCGGCCGGATCGACGGGCTGCTCAACAATGCCGGTTTCTTCAAGTCGGCGAGTTTTGGCTCATTCCTCGACATACCCGCTGATGAATGGAACCTCTGCTATGAGGTCAACGTCAAGGGGTCATGGCAATGCATCAAGGCGGTTCACGCCCAGATGAAGCTGCAGGGCCAGGGCAGCATCGTCAACGTCTCGTCGAACACGCCATACAAGGGCGTCCCTAATTTCCTGCACTACGTCTCCTCCAAGGCGGCCATCGTCGGCCTGTCACGTGCGTTGGCGCGCGAGGTCGGGGGCGATGGCATCATCGTCAATACGCTCTGCCCCGACTTGATCCCTGATGACGACATCATCGCGCGGCAGGGCACCATCGCCGACGAACGCATCATCGCCGGGCGCTGCATCAGGCGCACGCAGCTTCCCGAGGACATGGTTGGAGCTGCCGCATTCCTCTTCAGCGATCTCGCTGGTTTCGTCACCGGCCAGAGCCTTCTGGTCAACGGTGGCGCCCACTTCAATTAGGAGACAGCCATGCTCAACAACGAACCCAGGTCGCCCGCACCGCACGAAAACCCCACCTATCGGGCACTCCGCCATTTCTGGCATCCGGTCTGCTATTCGCACGAGATCGTAGACAAGCCGCATGGTGTCCAACTGATGGGCGAGAAGATCGTGGTTGCGCGCCTTGGCTCGGACCTTGTCGCCATGCAGGATCGCTGCCCGCACAAGGGGGCGGCACTGTCATTGGGACAAGTGGTCGATTGCAAGCTGGAATGTCCATATCACGGCTGGCAGTTCGACCAGCAGGGCGACTGCGTGCGCATCCCTGCGCGCGAGGAGATGGCATCGGTGATGAACCGCAAGGTGCGCAAGTACCATGCGACGGAGTCGGCCGGAATGATCTGGGTCTGCCTCGCAGACGAGCCGAAATATGCACCGCCCGAATTCTCGGAACTGGACGATGGCGAATATCGCGTGCTTCGGGGCAATTCCTACGACTGGAGCACCTCGACGCCGCGCCGTCTGGAGAATTTCGTCGATTTCGCGCACTTCGCCTTTGTCCACGACGGCACGATCGGTAGCCGCGAAAATCCGCGCGTCGAGGCTGTGAAGGTTTGGCGCGAGGATAACGTCATGCGCTTCGACCGCAGTGGCGTAAAGGAGCCGGGCGTCGGCAAGAAGAAGGAGCTTCTCGGCCTGACGGACGACTGGATCGAGCCCACCAATGTCTATCACGTCACCATGCCGCATACCGTCCATCTCAAGCGGATATTCCCGAACGGCAAGCGCTATGTCCTGTTCATGGCGGCTTCGCCGGTCGACGCCACAACGACCCGCAGCTTCTGGTGGCAGGCACGCGACTTCGGCACTGAAGCAGAGCACGATGCCTTCTTCATGGATTTCGAAGACGAAGTCCTGGCGGAGGACAAGCCAATCATCGAGTCTCAGACCCCGATCCAGATGGATTTGGCCGGTGAACTGGCGCGGCAGGAAATGCCGGTCCGTCACGCCGACATCGTCAGTGTGGAATACCGCCGTTGGCTGCTGGAACTGACGAACGAGTTAGCCAATGTCTGATGGCGGTCCGACGTCCATTTTTGTCGACGGCGCCGGAGTTCCGCTGCATGTGGCCGACTACGGTGGTTCCGGCCCCGTCATCCTCGCTCTGCACGGCGTCACCGGTGGCGGCTTTCTGTGGTCCGGGGTGGCACGTGAATTGGCGGGTCTGGCACGGATCGTCGCGCCTGATTTTCGCGGTCACGGCCGAAGCGGCTGGTCGGCGGACGGGGCCTATGGAACCGCCGACCATGTTGCAGATGTGCGCAGGATTCTGGATCAGGTCGACCTGGGCCCCGAGCCGCCGGTGATCATGGGATCGTCATGGGGCGCTCTGGTCGCCATCAGGCTTCTGGCCACGAGCCCGGACATTGCGCGCCGGCTGATCATCGTCGACGTCGAACCCTCGTTTGACGCGGCCGAAACCGATGTACTGCCGCGGCCCTACCGTTTCGCCTCCCTGGAGGAGGCCCTTGCCTGGGAGCGGCACCCGAACCGTCACGCATCCGAGACCGATCTGGCCAGCTTTACCCGCGCCTCGCTGGTTGAAAGCCAGGAAGGCCAATGGCTGCGGCGGCATGATCCCTTCTTCCTCACCCGCTGGCCTTTCCGTAACGACAATCTCTGGGAGGAGCTTGGCAGTCTTGGTCAGAAAGTGAGGATCATTCGGGGTTCAGAAAGCTTCGTGCGACGCGAGGTCTGCCTGCGCATGGCCGCCATGGGCAAGGAATGGGATCTGTCGGAGATCGCGGCGAGCGGCCATCTCGTGCCGCTCGATCAACCCCGAGCCCTGGCGAAGGAGGTCGCGCAGTTCATCGGAGGCGCCTGAACAGGCGGCTCCGATGCTTCGGGGAATAAAGACAATCGTATAGCAGCTAGGTCCTAGGGAGGAGCCCCATGCAGAATGCTAGTCAAGAGGCCAACGCCACACAATCGAAAGCCGCGCCGGCAGTTGATCCTGTCGATGAGATGCCTGCCCCGCCGCGGCTCGCCGCGCTTGGCCTTCAGCACGTTCTGGTCATGTATGCAGGGGCCATCACCGTCCCGCTCATCGTCGGCGGCGCGCTTGGCCTGAGCAAGCAGGACATTGCAACGCTGATAAATGCCGATCTTCTGTGTTGCGGCATCATCTCGATCATCCAGTCGCTTGGCATCGGCAATAAGATAGGTATCCGCCTGCCAGTCATGATGGGTGTCTCCTACGCCGGTTTCGCTCCGATGATTGCGATAGGTCTGACCCCTGACGTTGGCATGACAGGGCTCTATGGGGCGATCATCGCGGCAGGGGTGATCTGCTATCTCGCGACGCCGCTGATCGCCCGGGCGCTTGTCCTGTTCCCGCCGGTCGTGACCGGCACCACCTTGGTCAGCTTGGGGGTAGGGCTGCTGGGCGTCGCCACCACATGGATTGGCGGAGGCTTCGGAAGCTCCGAATTCGGGCGGCCGCTCTATCTTCTCATTGGAGCCTTCGTGGTGCTTTCGATCCTGCTGATAGCCCGCTTTGCAAGAGGCTTCCTCGCCAACATATCGGTGTTGGTCGGAATTGTGCTGGGTTATGCCGTCGCCTATCTCTTGGGGCTGGTAGACTTCTCGGGCGTGAGCGAGGCGCCGCTGATCGGCTTTGTCCAGCCGTTCCATTTCGGCCTGCCGACCTTCCATGTCATTCCGATCCTCACCATGACGCTGGTCGTCCTGATCGCGATGGTCGAATCGATCGGTCTCTTCTTCTCGCTGGGTGAGATCCTCGAGCGCGACCTGACCCGGGACCAGTTCCGTCGCGGTCTTCGTGCCGACGCGCTGGGGGCGGTGATCGGCGGCATCTTCAATGCCTTTCCCTATACCTCCTATGCTCAGAATATCGGTCTTGTCGGCATCACCGGTGCGCGCAGCCGCTTCATCTGTGTCGCTGGCGGCGTGATCCTGATCGTCCTGGGCTTCTTTCCCAAGGTTGCCAGCGTCGTCGCTTCGGTTCCGAGCTTCGTCCTTGGAGGTGCGGCACTGGTGATGTTCGGTCTGGTTGCCTGTTCTGGCATCCGCATCCTTTCGCGCGTCGATTGGCAGGGGAACCGCTACAACGCGTTCATCGTGGCCATCAGCATGGGCCTTGGCATGATGCCCAACATGTCGGCCAAGATATTCCACCAGCTCCCGTCTTCGCTCGAGCCCCTGCTTGGCAGCGGAGTGATCCTGACCGCAGTGTCGGCGGTTGTCCTCAACATCGTGTTCAACGGCACCCGGCCCGCCGCCAGCCGCGCGCCGGCTGTGCATTCAATCTGACATCCTCCTCCTGCGCCCGGTCGGGCGCAGGATCGAACCTCGAAGGCTTGCCATGACCGACGCTGTATCCAGCACGAACGACGACATCTCCCTCTACGAAGGGGCCGACTTGCTGACCCTTGATCCTGCTCAACCCCTGATCCGCAATGGCGCGATTGCCGTATTCGCCGACAGGATCCTGGAGGTCGGCCCCGCGGGAGACATGGCAAAAATTTACGGTGCCAAGGCGCGGCGGATCGACTGGTCGGGGCGCGTCGCCATGCCAGGCCTGGTCGACGGCCACACGCATCTGTTCCAGAGTCTCGGGCGGACGCTTGGGGACGGACTCTCGCTGCTGCCCTGGCTCGAGAAATTCATGCTGCCGCTTGCCGCGAACGTACAGCCCCAGGATGCGCTGGCCATCGTCCGGCTGGCGGCACTGAATTCCCTGCTCAACGGCACCACCTCGATCGTCGACAATCACTACGCCCCAGTCGATGCCGAAACGGTGGTGACCCTTGCCCGGGAGATGACCGCGATCGGCGTCCGCGGCGTTGTCGCGCGCGGCATCTTTGGGCCGATGGTCGAAGGCGGGCGGCGCATGAACTGTGATCCACGTCTCTTTCGCCACTCCTCGAAAGAGGAGATCGCCATCATGCGCGAATGCCTGGCCACGCATCCGGCAGGTGGGTTGGTGGAGATCTGGCCAATGCCGGAAAACATCGTCTATCTCGACCCGGACCTGATCGTCGCCTGTTCCGAATTTGCCCGGGATCACGGCATCGGCTGGCAGGCCCATTGCAGCGAGTCGAAATTCGAAGTCGAGATATTCGAGGCGATTCACGGCATGCGACCGGCAATCTGGATGGCGCGCGAAGGCGTGCTGTCGGAGCGGGCTTCCTTCGCGCATGGCATCTGGTACGACGATGCCGAAGTCGAGATCCTGGGTGAGGCACGCGCGAACGTCGTCCACAATCCGGTCTGCAACCAGTATCTTGCCTCCGGCATCATCCGGCTCGAGCCCTTGCTCAAGGCCGGTGTCAATGTCGCGCTTGGGAGCGATGGTGTGGCCGTGGGTGGCCTGAGCATCTTCGAGGCCATGAAGGCCGGCCTGTTGCTCCAGAGAATCCGCGAGTTCGATCCGCTTGCGACCACTGCCGAGCTGATGCTGGAACTCGCGACCCGTCGCGGTGGTCGCCTCTTGCGCCGCAACGTCGGGCAATTGCGCACAGGTTGCCTGGCCGACATCGTCGCGCTGGATATGGGAGGCCTCGCGCATCAGCCCGTCACGCGTCTCGCGAGCTCGGTGGTGATGGCCGGATTGCCGCCTGTTCGTGATGTTGTGGTAAATGGCGACATGGTCGTCAAGGACGGGAAGTCCACCCGGATCGATCAGGAGCAAGTTGTCGCAGATGCGCTGCAGGCAACGGCCGGCCTTATCGATCGGGCTGCGCTGCGACCGCTGGTCAAGGACTGGGTCGCGCCCCGCTTCAGCCTTGGCTGAAGGGGAATAGAATCGGCAACAGCAGGCAAGCGCGATGAGAATTGATGACGCTCAGGTTCCAGGGCGCCGAAATACCTCAGAGCGAAGGTGTGGTTGAAGGGAGGGTCCAATCCGAGCTTGCTTCCTGCATTTGCCGAAATGTGATTTCAAGCCTTGGAGATGGAGGCCTTGATGAAGCAGCGGCAATTGACCTGGTTTGAGCGATGCGGAATGGGCTCGGATCGAGCCGTTGCTGCCGCAAGGACGCAAGGGCGCGCACTGGGTTGATGACTGCCGGGTGATCTCCGGCATCGTGCACATGCTCAGGAGCGGTGCCTGCTGGCGCGACTGTCCTCCGGAGTATGGGCCCTACACGACCATCTACAATCGCTTCAACCGCTGGAGCCGACAGGGTATCTGGCTGGGCATGTTCGAGGCGCTGACCGGTAACAACGGCATCTGGGGAACGGTGGCGATGGATGCCACCCATATCAAGGCGCACCGCTCTGCTGGCGGCGCAAAAGGGGGGCCTTCGCGCAGGCCATAGGTGTTTCGCGTGGCGGCCGCACCAGCAAGCTGCACGGACTGAACGACGCCCAGGGTCGGCCAAGGCTGCTCATGCTGTCGGCAACATCAACGACATGAGCATGGCAGGCGCACTGATCGAGCAGGATGCAGGCCGCTTCGATCGACTCATCGCCGACCGCGGCTACGACACCAACGCCATCCGGGCCGCCATTGCAGCCAACGGCGCCACCGTGGTCATTCCCTCAACCATGAGCCGACGAACACCGATCCCCTACGTTCGCGATGCATACAAGGCCCGAAACCTCGTCGAGCGCCTCCGGTGCAGGCTCAAGGACTGGCGGCGCATCGCCACGCGATACGACAAGCTGGCAAGGAACTTCCTCGCATCGCTGCAACACTCACTTACTGGTGCAATTGAGTCCGGATCCTAGCGCGTCAGCTTACCATGACCGAGCAAGGTCGCTCATACGATCTCGGCCGCGGCCGAAGCACCCGGCCGGGGGCCACAGAGATAGCTCAGCACGACGTCGACGACATGCTGCCGCCGTGCTTCCAGCCAGTCGGCGTCGGTCAGGTCGACCTGCAAAGTCCATGACATTGTGTGTTTGTTGGCCAGGTGCACCCAGCACAGGGCGAAGATCGTCAACCAGAGTTGCGTTGGGTCGGGATTGCGGATGAATACGCCGGATTCCACGCCCTTCTTTAGCATGGTGCTCACCGAACTCGACAATCGCGAAGTCATCGTCGGCACCAGTTCCGACTGTTTCAGGAACTGCGCGCGCAGGATGTTCTCATTCATGACGATGCTGATCAGGTCGGGATTGTCGGCGAAATGCTTGAAGGTGAAGTCGACTAGCCGTTCGAGGCCAAGACGGGGGTCCTCTTCGTCGAAATGCAGGTCCTGCTCGGCAGCGCGGACGGCGCGGTACACCTCCTCAATGGTGGCGATGTAGAGCTGCTCCTTGTCGGTAAAATAGTGGTAGAGCATGCGCATGTTTGCGTTCGCGGTCTTGGCGATGTTTTCGACGCGCGCGCCGCTGAATCCCTTGTCGGCGAATTCGTTCACCGCCGCGTCGAGGATACGGCGGCGCGTGGCCGCTGGGTCGCGCGGGACATAGGTGTGCTTTCGCCCAGCGGCGGCGCGCTTGCGGGGCGTCTTTTTATTCTCCGCCCCGTTCGCCTCACCGTCTTGCTCGGTGGCAGCAGGTGTAGATGGATTGCGTTTATCCATTTCGATGCCCCTTGCGGCCTTTTGTTATTGAAATCGCCGTGTTCGATCGGCCTTAGGATAATTCATCGGCGCCGTTCAGACCGCGCGCCCGGGCGCGCAGCAGATGTTTCTGCACCTTGCCGGTGGATGTCTTGGGAAGCGGGCCAAACACAAAGGTTTTAGGGATTTTGAAGCGCGCCAGATTGTTGCCGCAATATTCGGTGAGTTCGGCGGCGCCGATAGCAATCTCGCGGTCTTTGAGGTCGATGAAGGCGCAGGGGTGTTCGCCCCACTTCTCGTCCGGCCTGGCAACGACGGCCGCTTCGTGGATTGCCGGATGGCGGTACAGGATTTCCTCGATCTCCACCGAGGAAATGTTTTCGCCACCGGAGATGATGATGTCCTTGGCGCGGTCCCTGATCTCGATGTAGCCGTCTGGGTGGCGCACGGCGAGGTCGCCTGTGTGGAGGCGGCCGCCGGCCAGCGCCGCCGCCGTCGCGTTGGGGTTCTTCAGATAGCCCATCATCACGGTGTTGCCGCGCAACTGGATCTCGCCCATCTCGCGGCCGTCCCAGGCGACTTCGCGGCCGGTTGTCGGGTCGGCTACCACCGCCTCCTGCATGGTCACGAGGTTGACGCCTTGGCGCGTCTTCAGCGCTACCCGCTCTTCTTGCGGCAACGCGTCCCAGTCTTCGTGCCATTCGCAGATCAGGCTCGGCCCCGTCGTCTCGGTGAGGCCGTAGATGTGCATGACAACGAAGCCAATGCGTTCCATCGACGATATTACCGGCGTCGGCGGCACCGAGCCGCCGGTGAGTATGCGCACCGGCCGGCCGAAACCGCCCTCGATTTTTTCGGCCGCGCTTGCGATCATGTTGAGCACCACCGGCGCGGCGCTGAGATGCGTCACCTTTTCGCGCTCGATCAGCCTGTAGATCGCTACCGGGTCGATCTTGCGCAGGCAAACATGGGTGCCGCCGGCGGCCGTGACCGCCCAAGTGTGGCTCCAGCCGTTGCAATGGAACATCGGCAGCGTCCACAGATAGACCGAGCGGTCGTCGAGATGGGCGGCAAGTGCGTTGCCGAGCGCGTTGAGATAAGCGCCCCGGTGGTGACAAACGACGCCTTTCGGATCACCGGTTGTACCGGAGGTGTAGCCGAGGCTGATCGGCGCCCATTCGTCGCTTATGCCTGTGGGCGCCATAGACGGGTCACCAGAGTTCAGGAAATCCTCGTAGTACTCTTCGCCGGCGGAGGGGACGCCATCTGTGCTATTCTCATTGGCAATGATCACCAGTGGCACGCCGATGCTGGCGCTCGCCATCGCGGCCTTCATCAACGGCAGGTATTCGGCGTCGACCAGCACAAGTTTCGCCTCGCCATGGCTGAGGCAGAAGCCGAGTGCCGCTGCATCGAGCCGCGTATTGAGAGCGTTGAGCACTGCACCAGCCATAGGCACGCCGTAGTGCGCCTCCAGCATGGCGGCGACATTGGGCGCCAGCACGGCGACCGTGTCGCCGTCGCCGACATCACGCGCGGCGAGCGCAGCCGCGAAGCGACGGCAGCGCTCGTGCATTTGCCGATAGGTGAAGCGACGGTCGCCGTCCACCACCGCCACTTTGTCGGGATAGGCGACCGCCGAACGGGCCAGAAAGGCGACGGGCGTCAGCGGCAGGTAATTGGCCGCGCAGCGCTGCAAGTAACTGTAGCTGTGACCTCCCACGCGGTTCTCCCTTCTCGACCGGTTCGGCAGCAGGATATCAGAGCCGATCACGAATAAGTAAGAAATTTTTTCAATCGGTGGAGTGGCACCCTCGGTGCCATACCTCGAGCAGTGTGGGTCCTGTTCGCACGTTTCCGTCAAATTGATGAGAAAATTCAAACGCGCAGCGCCTTCAGGCGCAATTCCGTAGGGTTGTCGGAGGTGTTTTCGCGACCTTCCAGAGGGCCATTCGCTGCACCGGAAATCCCGCCTCCACACGCAGCAGGCGATTGACACAATTTTTTGTAAGTGTTTTATTACTTAGCGAATGCAGGGAGGAGAAACCGCATGGCTACACTGAAAAGATTGGCGCTTGCCGCCTCTATGTTGGCGTTGTCGGGCATGGGTGCGTTTGCCGACACGATCAAGATCGGCATCAACCAGCCGCTCACCGGCTCGGTTGCTGCGTCTGGTACATTCATTACCGATGGCGCGAAGCTCGCCGCTCAGGCGGTCAACGAAAAGGGCGGCGTACTCGGTGGCAAGCAGATCGAGTTGGTCATCGAGGACAACAAGAGCAATCCGAGCGAAGCCGCCGCCGCTGCCGAGAAGCTGATCTCGCGCGACGAGGTGGCGGCGATGATGGGGGCCTGGGGCTCGACCTTCACGCTCGCCGTCATGCCCAAGCTTGAGGAATACGGCGTGCCCATGGTGGTCGAGACTGCGTCCTCGTCCAAGGTCACGTCAGCCGGAAACCCATGGGTGTTCCGCATCGCGCCGACCTCCGAAATGGAAGCCAAAGCGTTCGGTCGGCTGGTGCCGAAGTTTGAGGTCAAGAAGGCCGATTTCCTCGTCGTCAACAACGACTGGGGTCGCGGCGCCGCCGATGAGTTCGGCAAGATGCTGAAGGCCCAGGGCGTCTCTGTCGGCCTGGTCGAGACCATGGACCCGGCGGCGCAGGACGTCTCGGCGCAGCTCGCCAAGATCAAGGCCTCCGATGCCGACACACTGTTCGTCACCACTGGCTTCGAACAGCTTAGCCTCGTGTTCAAGCAGGCAAAGGCGCTAGGCATCGATCGCCGCACCATCACCACCGGCGGTTCGCAGTTTCCAGACCGGCTTGCCGAGCAGCTGGGCGGTGCGGCCGACAACAGTTACCATATTCTGTTCTTCGCGCCGTGGTTCCCGGAGGCCGCCGCCAACCCTGACGTCGCTGGCCAGTACATCGACATGTGGAACAAGAGTGGCTTCGACAAGTCCGGCCTCTCCGACGGTTTCCGCGGCTTCGATGCCGTGACGACTATCGCCGCGGCCATCGACAAGGCCGGCAGCGCCGACCCGAAGGCCATCCGCGATGCGCTGTGGGCGGTGGACGTGAAGGGTGTGAACGGCAACATCAAGTTCGATAAGGTGGGGGTCGAGGGTAGCGAAAGCGGCCAGAGCTCGCCCAACGTCTATGTCATCGAGATCAAGGACGGCAAGCTGGCGCTGCCGCAGATCTGACGCCCTGCCTCGAACCGGGTTGATGCGCCGTCTCCGCGTTGCTTGTGCGACGAGGCGGCGCTCATCCTCCCACGAGCATGGTTCCAGAAGGCGCTGCCTTCGGAGAGGGATCATGCGCAACCAGAACAGAGCGGAATGATCGGATCGATCCGTTCCTGATCGAACTCCCGCTCCAGACTTTCACCAGAGGAAGCAGGCAGCTTGGACCAGTTGTTGCAGCATCTGTTGAACGCGTTGATCCTGGGCTCAACCTATGCCCTGCTCGGTATCGGCCTGACGTTCATCTTCGGCATCATGCGCGTCGTGAATTTCGCGCATGGCGAACTCTACACCTTCGGCGCCTACATGGTTTACCTGTTCTCGGTACTGCTCGGCGTCAATTTCCTGCTCTCCATAGTCATTGCCATCGTGCTTGGCATAATGCTCGGCGCCCTGCTTGAATGGGTGCTGCTAAGCCGGCTGCGCGGTGCCGACATCGACACCACCATGCTGGTGATGATCGGAGCCTGGATCATCATGCAGAATGCCGAGCAGCTGATCTGGTCGGGCGTTGCCAAATCGATCCCGATGCCGTTCCCCGAGGAGCCGCTGTCGGTCGGTGGCGTGTCGGTGGCGTGGTCACGCGTGTTCGTCTTCGCCGTCGCCATCCTGCTGATCGTCGGCTCGCAGACGCTGATCCAGCGCACCCGCCTCGGCAAGGCGATGCGCGCCACGTTCCAGGATCGCGACACAGCCTCGCTGATGGGCATCAACATCAACATGATCTACCTCGCCACCTTCGCGCTCGGCTCAGGCCTTGCCGCGGCGGCCGGCGCGCTGCTCGGCCCGATCTTCATCGTCATGCCGACCATGGGCAATCTTGCCGTGGTCAAGGCGTTCGCCATCGTCATCCTAGGCGGGCTGGGCAACATGAAGGGTGCCGCACTTGGCGGCTTCGTGCTGGCGCTGGTCGAGGAGTTAGGCGCTGGCTACATCTCGTCCGGCTACCGCGACGCGATGGGCTTCCTGCTCATCATCCTCGTACTCATGGTCAAGCCGACAGGTCTCTTTGCCAGGACGGAGCGCATCGGATGAACACCTTGGCGAAATGGCTCATCGTGGCCTTCCTGGTGACCGTGCCGCTGTGGCTCGGCAACCAGTACCAATATCACGTGCTCATCATGATGGGCATCTTCACCATCGGGGCGATGAGCCTCAACCTGCTGCTCGGCTACACCGGCCAGCTCAGCCTCGGCCATGTCGCCTTCTTCGGCATCGGCGCCTACACCAGCTCGCTGGTCTCCCTGGGCTTCGACCTGCAGCTGACGGACAGCTACACCTTCGTGGTCGAGCCGAAGCCTGTGTGGTTTGCCTTCTTCTGCGCACTGATCGTTTCTGGGCTCTGTGGCTGGTTCGTCGGCAAGCTGTCGTTCCGGGTGCGCGGTGCCTATTTCGTCATCGTCACCATCAGTTTCGCCGAGGTTGTGCGGTTGGTGGCGCTGAATTGGGTCGACCTCACCGAAGGCCCGATGGCGCTCAACAACATTCCGCCGCTCGCCTCCGGGGTGCCGTGGATGGAAGCCGGTGCGCTTTCTCGCCGGGTTGCCAACTACTACATGGTGCTGGCCGTAGGCCTCGTAGCCTTCCTCATCATCCAGCGGCTGGTGCAGTCGAGGGTCGGCCGCGCCATGATCGCGCTGCGTGAGAATGAGTCGCTGGCTAAGTCGGTCGGCGTCGACGTCACCCGCTACCTCGTTCTGGCGGCCATCACCTCGGCGGCGATCGCCGGGGCGGCTGGCGCGCTTTACGCACACTATGTCCGCATCGTCGATCCGGACGTGTTCTTGTTTATTTACACCGTGACGATGGTGATCATGGTGATTTCCGGCGGCAAGGGCACGCTTGCAGGGCCGCTGGTCGGCGGTCTCATCTTTGGCATCCTGCCGGAGTTGACGCGCGGTCACATGCTGCCGGAGGTGCAGTGGATTGTCTACGGTGCACTGATGATCCTGATCGTGTTCTTCCTGCCGCAAGGCATCGTTCCGGCGGTGCAGCGCGGATGGGCAACTTGGCAGAAGCGGCGCGACCAATCTGCAAGGGACACGTCGGCCAGCAACGGACGGCGGCAGGAGGTGGCGCGATGACCTTACACATGACGACGCCTGCGACGACGCGCCAGACGGTGCTCACCGTCGACAATCTCGCAGTGCATTTCGGCGGGCTCGTGGCGATCTCCGACGCCAGCTTCAAGGTCGACGAAGGCGAAGTGGTCAGCCTGATCGGCCCGAACGGCGCCGGCAAGACCACCGCCTTCAACGTGATCTCCGGCTTTCTCGCCGCCACCAAGGGCGTCGTGGCTTACAAGGGCAGGAGGTTGAACGGGCTGAAGCCGCACCAGATCGCCGATGCCGGCCTGGTGCGCACGTTCCAGAAGACCAGCGTCTTTGGCAACGATACCGTGATCGACAACATCATGATCGGCCTGCACAGGCGCGGCGACGCCTCGATCTGGCAGACACTGCTGCTGACACCGAAGGTGCGCCGCCAGGAACAGGCGTTGCGCGAGGCGGCGGCGGAAATCCTCGACTTCGTCGGCCTCGGTCACCGCTCGAACGAGCTGGCGGGCGCACTCGCTTATGGCGAACAGCGGCTCCTTGAAGTGGCGGTGGCGCTGGCGGCTAAGCCATCGCTGCTTCTGCTGGACGAGCCGGCCTGTGGCATGAACCCCACCGAAGCGTTGAATTTCCGCAACCTGCTCGGCGAAATCGGCAGGAAAAAGATCACCGTGCTGCTTGTCGAGCACAACATGCGCATGGTCATGGGCGTATCGGACCGCGTGGTGGTGCTCAACCATGGTCGGATCATCGCGGACGGTCCGCCGACGGAAATACAGCAGAATCCAGAAGTCATCCGCGCTTATCTCGGACACGGGCCGAAACATGCTTGAAGTAGACAACATCGAATGCCGCTACGGCAAGGTTGACGTGCTGCGGAAGGTTTCGCTTAGCGTTGGCAAGGGCGAGTTCGTGGCTCTGATCGGCGCCAACGGCGCCGGCAAAAGCACAACCCTGAAGGCGATTTCCGGCCTGCTGCCGCCGGTCGGAGGCCGTATCACCTTCGAAGGCGAGGACATCACCAGGGCGTCGGCACGGCGAATACTGGAAATGGGCATCGCCCATTGCCCAGAGGGCAGGCGGGTATTCCCCTACATGACCGTCCAGGAGAATCTGGAGATGGGCTGTTACCGCCGTCGCGACTGGAAGCATATGAGCGACGACATGGACGCGGTGTTCGACCGCTTCCCGGTGCTCGGCGAACGGCGCGCCCAGGCGGCCGGCACGCTGTCGGGCGGCGAGCAGCAGTTGCTGGCGATCGGTCGGGCACTGATGTCGCGGCCGAAGCTGGTGCTGTTCGATGAACCGTCGCTGGGGCTTGCGCCCAACAACGTGCAGAAGACCTTCGAATACATCATGGAAATCAACCGGCAGGGCACGACCGTGCTGATGGTCGAGCAGAACGCCTACGCCGCGCTCGAGATGTGCGACCGCTCGTATTTGCTGGAATCCGGCCATGTCTCCCTCGAAGGCAAGGGCGACGACATGATCCACAATCCGCACGTGCAGCAGGCTTACCTCGGCATGGAAGCCTGACCTTTCGGAGGGCGCGATAGCGCTCTCCACATCCTCCCTCTCTTTGGGCCAGATAACGAAAACCGGGTTGACTTCGAGTGCTAAGTAAGTAAGTTATTACTTATTACGAACGACGAAAGCGAGGCTAAAGAAATGACGATCGTGACGAAGGTTCAGCAGCAGCCGGAAGTGTCCAAGGCGGAGCTCGAGGGGCTTCACCCCAGGGAGCTTCGCAAGATCGTCCGCGAAGGCCGCTGGACCGGCGGAACCGAGGGCCTGGCTCGCGGTTACGCGCAGGCCAACCTGATCATCCTGCCGAAGGAGGTTGCGCTCGACTTCCTCATCTTCTGCCAGCGCAACCCGAAGCCGTGCCCCATCGTCGAGATCACAGATCCCGGGAGCCCGATGATCACGCAGGTCGCCAATGCCGACCTCCGGACAGACCTGCCGCGCTACAGCGTGTACAAGGAAGGCAAGCTGGTCGACCAGCCAAGCGACATCACGTCTTATTGGCGCGACGACCTGGTCGGGTTCCTGATCGGCTGCAGCTATTCGTTCGAGGAGGCGCTGCTCAATGCGGGCATTCCGCTGCGCCATCAGGAAGAGAACAAGATCGTTTCGGTCTACACGACCAATGTGCCTTGCGTTCCCGCTGGTCGGTTTGCCGGGCCGATGGTGGTGAGCATGCGTCCAGTCAAGCGCGACCAGCTGGTGCGTGCCGTGCAGGTCACCTCGCGGTTCCCTGCCACCCACGGGGCGCCAGTCCATATCGGCGATCCGTCGTTGATCGGCGTCGACCTTGAGAAGACCGATTTCGACACAGGCGTGTTTGAGCTCGCCGAGGACGACGTTCCGGTTTTCTGGGGCTGCGGCGGCACTCCGCAGGCTGTCGCGCTGGCGTCCAAGATCGACTTCATGATCACCCACAAGGTCGGCCACCTGTTCGTCACGGACAAGTTGTCCGAGGCGATCGCCGCGATCTGACGGGGTCGCCGACTATCCTTTTTTGTTCTGGAGGAATACGTGAAAGCAGCTCTTTTCCACGAATATGGCGGGCCTGAAGTGCTCAAATACGAGGACGTGGATCCGCTTCCTGTCGGTCGCAGCGACGTCCTGATCAAGGTGCGCGCCACCTCGGTGAACTGGTTCGACATCATCGGCCGCAAGGGCGACTACCGTCCCAACGCGCGCTTTCCGCACATCCCCGGTGGTGACATCGCCGGTGAGGTGGCCGAGATCGGCTCGGAGGTCACCAACGTCAAGGTCGGCGATCCGGTCGTCGTCTACGCCACCGTCGGCTGCGGCCATTGCGAATCCTGCCGCCGCGGCGAACCCAATGTGTGCCTGAATTACAAGTATTACGGTTCGGCACTGTGGGGCGGCTACGCCCAATACGCCACCGTGCGCTCGCAGAACGTGCTGCCGCTCTACAAGGGCCTCGACTTCGCCGAATGTGCAGCCACCAACATCACCTTCCTCACTGCCTGGCACAAGTTGGCGCGCGCCAACATCCGCGCCGGCGAAGACATCCTGATCCACGCCGTCGGTTCTGGCATCGGCCTCGCCGCGCTCCAGATCGCCAAGCTGCACGGCCTGCGTGTGTTCGGCACCGCCAGCTCGGACGAGAAATGCGAGAAAGGCCTGGAGCTCGGCGCCGACTACATGATCAACTACAAGAAGCAGAATTTCCGCGAGGAGATCCGCAGGCTCACCGGCAAGCGCGGCGTTGACGTGGTGTTCGAGCACATCGGCGCCGACGTCTGGGAAGACAGCGTCATGAGCCTGACGCGCTTCGGCCGCCTCGTCACCTGTGGCGCCTCGTCAGGCTACCGGGTGAGCATGAACGCCGCCCATATCTGGCACAAGCAGCTCTCCATCATCGGCTCCAACCACGGCACGATGAACGAACTGGCGACCATCGTGAAGCTGCTTGAGGCCAAGAAGCTGCGGCCTGTCATCGGCGCAAAGCTGCCGCTCAAGGATGCCGCCGAGGCTCACCGGCTGGCCGAAGGCCGCAGCATCTTCGGCAAGATCGTGCTCGAGCCAGAGCATCTGAACTGACATAGCGCCGCCAAGCCGGAAAAGTTGCAGGCTTTTCGGGGCATGCGGCCGAACAAGGAGACAGAGCGGGATGCCGATTTGACCTGATCGCGTTCCGCTCTAGTGTGACGGCCGGCCCGGGACCGGTGGGGAGGAAATATGTCCGACAATCGTATCGTCAAGGTGAAGGGCCGGTTCGACGCCGAGGTCTTCCTGAATCCCGGCAAGGTCGACGCCGGCAGGCGCCAGACTTGCTATGGGCAGGCGCAGGCCGAAGAGGCGCGCGCCCGGATCTCGTCCTGGGCAGACTATGCAGTGACGCCGCTCCGAGCTCTGCCCGGCGCGGCTGCCGAGCTCGACCTCGGTGGGCTGTGGTGCAAGGATGAAAGCCGGCGTCTCCGCCTCGCCAGCTTCAAGGCGCTCGGCGCCGTCTACGCCGCCGTCAGCGAGGTCTCGGCCCTGTTGGAGAAGCGGCTTGGCCATCCCGTGTCCGACCGCGATTTGCTCGACGGCAAGTACCGCGAGGCGCTTGTCGACAATTTCCTGATCTGCTGCACCGACGGCAACCACGGCTTCTCGGTCGCCCACGCCGCGCGCCGAATGGGGATGCGGGCGATAATCTACATCCCGAGCGGTGTCAGTGCCGGTCGCGAGCAGGCATTGCGGCGCGAGGGCGCCGAGGTGGTGAGAATCGACGGCATCTATGACGAGGCCTACGCTGCAGTCGAGCGGGTCGCGCATGTCGACCCGGGGGCGCTGCTCATCTCCGATTCCGCCACGCCCTATTACCAGGACATCCCGGTCCGTTGCATGGCCGGCTATTCAGTAATGGCGCATGAGATTGTCGAGCAGCTAGGCGGCGAGCTGCCGACCCACCTCATGTTGCCAGCCGGTTGCGGGGGCATGGCGGCGGCTATGTTGTCGGCCTTCCACCACCTGCTCGGCGCGCGCGCGCCGCAGGCGATCATCGTCGAGCCGGTCACTGCCGACTGCGTCTTCGCCAGCGCACTCGCCGGCGCGCCGGTGGTCGTTGAAGGCGACCTCGAAACCATCATGGGCGGCCTGTCCTGTGCGGCGGTCTCGCATGTTGCGTGGCCGACCATCGACACCGGCACGACGGCGTTCCTGCGCATGAACGACCAGGCTGCGGTGGAGGGGATGCGGCTTTTCGCCAACCCCCGCGGGCGCGATCCGCGCGTCGTCGCCGGCGAAACCGGTGCTGCCGGCCTCGCCGCAGTAATTGCCATCTGCGCCGACCCGGAGGCGCGCGCGCTCGTCGGCCTCGACGACAAGGCAAAGGTGCTGGTCATCAATTGCGAGGGCGCCACCGATCCTGCCGCCTTCCAGCAACTCACGGGGCAACGGCCCGAGGCAGCCTGATGGCGGCAGGGGAGCAAAAGGCCGGCAAGGGCATCGGCGTCCGCCTCCCGCGCAAGGAGGACGAGCGCTTCATGCGCGGTCGCGGCAGCTATGTCGGCGACATCAAGATGCCGGGCCTCGCCGACGTCGCTTTTTTGCGCAGCCCGCTGGCGCATGGCCGCATCGTCTCGGTCACCGCGCCTGATGAGCTCGCCGGCCGCTTCTTCACCGCCGCCGACATTGCTGCTTCGGTCAAGCCGATCCGCGCCGTCTCCGGCCTGCCGGGTTTCAAGCCGTCCAGTCAGCCGGCGCTTGCCGACGGCAAGGTGCGGTTCACCGGCGAGTTGGTCGCCATGTGTCTGGGCCGCACGCGTGCCGAGGCCGAGGACGCGGTCGCGCAGGTGGTGGCCGAGATCGAGCCACTGCCGCCGCTCGCCGATTTCGCCGTGGCCGAGCAGCCGGACGCCATCCGCGTTCACGAGGAGTGGAGCGACAACATCTATCTCGAGACCAGGATCGAGAAGGGTGATCGGTCGCGGATCGACGGTGCGGCGATCGAGGTCGAGCGCGAAATCCGTCTCAGCCGTCAGTGCATGGTGCCGCTCGAAGGCAAGGGAACCATCGCTTGGTGGGACACCCGGCTCGACCAGCTTGTGGTCTACACCTCGACCCAGTTGCCGCACATGATGCGTACCGGGCTTGCCGAATGTCTCGGGCTGGAGGAGCGGCAGGTGCATGTCGTTGCGCCCGACGTCGGCGGCGGCTTCGGCTTCAAATGCGTGCTGCAACCGGAGGAGCTTTGCGTCGCCTGGCTAGCGCTGACGCGAAAGAAGCCCTTCCGCTGGATCGAGGATCGCCGCGAGCATCTCGTAGCCGCTGCGAACACCCGCGAGCACCACTATCGCATCAAGGCCTTCGCCGATGCCGAAGGTCGGCTGCTCGGCATCGAGGCAGACGTTGCCGTCGATGTCGGCGCCTATTCGGTGTGGCCGTTCTCTGCCTGCCTGGAATCGGCGCAGATCGCCAGCATCCTGCCCGGCCCCTACCAGATGCCGTTTTATGCCTGCCGTACCCGCTCGGTCGCCACCAACAAGCCGCCCTTCATGCCGTATCGCGGCGTCGCCCGCACCGGTGTCTGCTTCGCGCTGGAGTTGATGATTGACGCCATCGCTCGGCAAGCCGGGCTGGAGCCCGCCGACGTGCGGCTGAAGAACCTGGTGCTGCCCGAGCAGATGCCATTCACCAACATTACCGGAAAGCTGTTCGACAGCGGGGACTATCCCGAGAGCGTGCGCCGCGCCGTCGAGACGATCGACCTGGCATCGTTTCGCGCCAGGCAACGCGAGGGAAGCGACGATGGCCGGCTGCTCGGCATCGGCTTTGCCACATATTGCGAGCAGGCCGCGCACGGCACCACCGTCTACGCCGCCTGGGGCATACCGATGGTGCCGGGTTTCGAACAGGCGACGGCGCGGGTCACACCCGACGGCGGGCTGGAGCTGCGCATCGGCGTGCATTCGCACGGGCAGGGCATGGAGACCTCGATGGCGCAGGTCGCCAACCAGGTTCTAGGCATCGACACCGACCGTATCAATGTCGTGCACGGCGACACGGCGCTGACGCCGTATTCGACCGGCACCTGGGGCTCGCGCTCGATGGTGATGGCCGGCGGCGCGGTGTCGCGCGCCTGCGAGATCATCCGCGAGCGGGCGCTGGCGATCGGCGCGCATCTCTTGCAGACGGGCAAGGACGAGGTCGAGCTGGTCGGCGGTCGCATCCAGGGGCAGGGCGGCAGTGTCGGTTTTGCCGACATCGCCCAGGCCTGGTACAAGTCGCCGGAAACGCTGCCGGCCGACGTCGCACCGGAAGGGCTCGAGGTTACGGCGGGCTACAAGCCCATGGTTGATAGCGGCACCTTCAGCTATGCCACCCATGCGGCCGTCGTCGCCGTCGATCCGGATTTCGGTTCGGTCGAGATCCTCGACTACGTCGTGGTCGAGGATGGCGGCACGCTGGTCAACCCCCTTATCGTCGACGGCCAGATCATCGGCGGCGTGGCGCAAGGTATCGGCACCGCGCTCTACGAGGAGTCGCCCTACAGCGCCGACGGCCAGCCGCTCGCCTCGACCTTCGTCGACTACATCATTCCAGGTCCTTGCGAGGTGCCAGACATCCGTATCGTCCACATGGAAACGCCGTCGCCGTTCACAGCGCACGGTATCAAGGGCGTGGGCGAGGGCGGGGCCATCGCCCCGCCGGCGGCGATCGCCAACGCCGTCAACGATGCGCTGCGGCCGCTCGGCGCCGAGGTGGCGATGACGCCGGTGACGCCGCACCGGCTGCTCGCGGCGATTGCCGCCGGCAGGAACGGCAGGCAGCCGGTCCAGTCATGAAACCAAGTGCTTACAGATATGCCCGCCCGTCGAGCGTGGCCGAAGCGGTCCGGCTGCTGGCCGATTCCGATGGCGGCGGCAAGGTGATGGCCGGCGGCCAGTCGCTCGGGCCAATGCTCAACCTGCGCCTCGCCCAGCCCGAACTTGTCGTCGACATTACCGGTATTGGCGAGCTCGCCAGCGTGCGTGAGGACAAGGACGGCATCGTCTACGGCGCCTGCGTCACCCACGCTGCGGTGGAAGACAACCGCGTACCCGACGCCGCCAATGGTTTCCTGGCAAGGGTGGCAGCCGGCATTGCCTATCGTGCGGTGCGCAACCGCGGCACCATGGGCGGCAGCCTGGCGCATGCAGATCCTTCCGCCGACTGGATGACCACGCTGACCGCCGTCGACGCCGAGATGCTGATCGCCGGCGCCACCGGCGAGCGCCGTGTTGCCCTTGCCGAGTTCATGACGGCGCCGTTCTCCGTGGCGCTCGACGAGGCGGAGTTCATCGTCGGCATCCGCATCCGCCGCCATTCGCCGGCCGCTCGCTTCGGCTATTTCAAGTTCTGCCGCAAGCGCGGCGAGTTCGCCGAGGCGATGGCGGCGATCGTCGTCGACCCCGCCGCCGGCGTCAGCCGCGCGGTGATCGGCGCTACCGATTCCCGGCCGATCGTCCTGCCCGACATCTCCGCCTACCTGCCGCTTTCTCCGGAACGGCTGGATGCGGCCAAGGCCATGGTCGAGGGGCTGGGCATCGCCGGCGAGCCGATCAAGGATGCGATGCACGCAAATGCCTTCGCGCGAGCACTGCAACAGGTGAAGCCATGAGCGAACTGTCTCTGACCGTCAATGGCGAGACGGTGACCGTTGCTGTCGAGCCGCGCACCAGCCTCGCCGACCTCGTACGCGAAAACCTCAACCTCACTGGCACGCATCTCGGCTGCGAGCAGGGCGTGTGCGGCGCCTGCACAATCCTGGTCGATGGTGTGCCGGTGCGCTCCTGCATCGGCAATGCAACCGCCTGCGACGGCGCCAGCGTTCGCACCATCGAGGATTTCGACGCCGACCCGCTGATGACCGAGTTGCGCGCCGCCTTCAACGCGCATCACGCTCTCCAATGCGGGTTTTGCACGCCGGGCATGCTTGTCATGGCGCGCGACATCGTCTTGAGGCTTGGCGACGCCGACGAGCAGCGCATCCGCATCGAACTCGCCGGCAATCTCTGTCGTTGCACCGGCTATTCCGGCATCGTCAAGGCGATCCGTTGGGTCATCGTAGCCCGCCAGGAAGCCAGGGGCGAGCTTGAGCCGCGGCCCGCATTGCCACTCGGGCCGGCCGGGTCGGGCCATGCAAAGACCGGCACGGATGTTAGCGGTGCGACAAAGGCGACTGCTTCATCCTTGCGTCCGAACGCTGAATTGGCGGCCCGTAAACCCGCGCCTGCGCCGCTTGGCGCCAGCGGCAAGAAGGCATCGGCGGTCAGGCAGAGTTTTTTGCTCGACGCGCCGCTGCCGGTCGTCTGGCAACGTTTTGGCGAGGTGCCGGCCATGGTGCGCTGCATCCCCGGCGCCAGCCTCGTCTCTGAGGCAGCCGACGGAACCTACAACATCAAGATGCGCATCAAGATGGGGCCGATCGGCGCGGAATTCGCTGGAACGGCGAGCCAACGGCGCGACGACGCGATGATGGCTGGCGTAATCCACGGTGCCGGCCGCGACACCAAAAGCGCCACGCTCGCCGAAGGCGAACTGAACTATAGGCTCACGGCTGAAGGTGAGGGGACCCGCGTTGACATCGAGGTCAGTTACCTGCTCTCGGGGGCGCTGGCGCAGTTCGCACGTGCCGGCATCGTCACGCATTTCATCGGCGCCATCACCGCACAATTCGCCGCCAATCTGGGCCGCTCATTGTCACCGGAGGGCGCGGTAGGCCCCATCGAGGACGCCGGCGAACTGCGTGTCGCGGGCAGCCTTGGGGTCGCCCTGAAAGCCTGGCTCAGCGAGCTTTTTCGCAATCCGTTCCGGCGCGGATGATCAGACCCTTCTCTTCCATGATGTGAAAGCCAGCGGCACTCGTGTGCGGCTGGCTCTTTTAGCCATCTCCGGTCCGGACATGCTCGTCGGAATGGATCGGCAGCCAAGCCCCGAAGGGCATGGCTGACTGACCTTGAGCTCTTCGTGCCTGCCGTGATCGACGGTGCCGGACAGCGGGCGACGACGCCTATTGGGCTGCGAAGTCGGGCCGCACCACCTTGCCGTCCTTTACCTGGACCACGAAGACGTTGGCGGTGTTCTGGCCGCTTTCGGCGCCTTCCGGCCCTTGCTTGTTGAAGTGGATGTTGCTGTTTACGCCCTTCACCTCGACCTCCCACAGCGCCTGGCGGATGGCGTCCGGCTCGGCCTTGCCGGCCTTTTCGATTGCTGCGGCAATGCTCAGGATGGCGTCGTAGCCGCGCTGGCCCTCGATGCGACCGGCAAAGACGAGACCTTTGCGCTCCCATGCTTCGGCGAAGAACTTCGCCACCTCCGGGTTGGGCGCCATGTCGGGAAACCAGGGGGCGAAAAGCACGGTGAAATAGGCGTTGTCGGCGGCGCTGCCGGCATGCTCGATTGCCTGGTCGGGTGTGGACGAGGTGGTGGTGGCGATAATGCGCTGCGGCATCTTGAGCGCATGCGCCTGCTTGAACACCAGCGTGAGCTGCTCGATCTCGGTCGTCACCAGCAGCACGTCGGCGTCGGACGCCTTGATCTTGGCGAGCTGCGCCGAAAGATCAACGGCGGCGGCATCCATCGTTTCGCGTAGTGTCGTCGGCACGCCACGCTTGTCCAGCATTGCCGAATACGCGTCGGTGTTGCTCTTGCCCCAATCGTTGTTGACCGCCAGGAACGCTGCCTTCTTCATCCCGAATTTTTCGACGAAAGGCGAGAAGGATTCTGCCAGCATGTCGCTGGTTGGTGCTGTACGGAAGACCCACTTGTTGCCTGAGTTGGTGACCTTGCCGGACGATGCCGTCTCCACCACCATGGGCACGCCGTATTCCTCGAGCTTAGGCATGACGGCGAGCGTCATCGTCGAGCCCCAGGCGCCCATCATCGCGCAGACCTCGTCGCGCATGATCAATTTCTCGGCGACCGCCGCGGCTTCAGTCGGATTGCCCTTGTTGTCCTCGATTATCAGTTCGATCTGCTTGCCGAGAAGGCCGCCCCTGGTGTTGATCTCCTCGACGGCGATGCGTGCGCCGTCGGTGACGTAGTTTCCGGACGCCGCCACCGGTCCGGTCAGCGGCTGGTTGACGCCGATCTTGATCGTGTCGGCGAAGGCCGCCGAGACCGACAAGGCGAGCGCCGCGACGGCGCCCACAATCATACCCTTTGCGTTCATCAAGTTCCTCCCGTTGAAGATACCGAAGGAGACGTTCCGGAGCACAGAATGACGCGATGCCGCAACTGCGCTTCCGCCGTTGCGACCGGTCGTTGCCGATGGGTTTTGCTTGCCTGTGGTTCTCCAGAACGGCTCTGTCGTCAGCCGATGCTGCAGAAGTAATTAAGTGCTTACTAAGGTGCGCTGTCAAGCGGCGCGCGCCGGCGACGATTTATTTCGCCTGCCGAAAATTGCCGGCCCTGTCGGCGGGGAGAAGTCGCACAAAATGGCGGTCAAGGGCATTGACAGCTGCCGTTGTAAAAGAATACTTACTTAGCATCGATCACATGCGGAGGAACACCGGGATGGCGGCAACAGCCATGGTTCGGGCCGAGGACAGCGGCTTTATCGAGTTCGAGTTGTTCAAGAACGAGCTCTTCTCGATCGCGGACGAGATGGCCGTCACCATCTGCCGCACGACATATTCAGGCGTCTTGCGCGACAACATGGATTTTTCCACCGGCATCGCCGATGCCGAGGGTCGCCTGGTGGCGCAGGGCCTGACCTTGCCGGTGCATCTGGGTTCTATCCGCACGGCGCTGCAGGCGGTGATGAAGAAGTTCGCCGGAAGCATCGAAGAAGGCGACGTGTTCGTCCTCAACGACCCGTTTGAAGGCGGCATGCACCTGCCCGATATCTTTATTCTGAAGCCAGTGTTCGCGGCCGGAAAGCTGATCGCCTTCGCTGCGACCACTGCCCACCACGTTGATGTCGGGGGCCATGTGCCCGGCTCCAATTCGGTCAACTCGACCGAGATTTTCCAGGAAGGGCTGCGCATTCCGCCGCTCAAGCTGGTGGCTGCCGGCCAGCATGACGAGGCGCTGTGGACGTTGATCCGCAGCAATGTCCGGCTGCCCGTCCAGCTCTGCGGCGACCTGCGCGCGCAACTCGCCGCTTGCGAGATCGCACAACGCAAGATCCTGGCGTTGGTCAACCGCTACGGCATCGATGCCTCGACCGTTCATATGCGCGAGATCATCGACTATACCGAACGCCTTGCGAGGGCGGCGGTGAAGGAACTGCCGGACGGGGAGTTCTCGTTCGAGGACTGGATCGACGACGACGGCATGGACATCGGTCAGCCGATCCGGCTGTTCGTGACGGTGCGCAAGCAGGGCGAAGCGGTCGAATTCGACTGGACCGGCAGTGCCCCGCAGGTGAAGGGCGCCATCAACTGCACGCTCTCGGTGACCGAGGCCGCTTCCTACACCGCACTGCGCTCGATCCTGCCGGGCGGAATCCCCAACAATGACGGCATATTCCGCATCATCAAGACAGTCGCGCCGGAAGGCACGATCGCCAACGTCGCCATGCCCGGCGCCTGTGCCGCCCGTGCGCTGACGGGCTTCCGCATGGTCGACTGCGCCTTCGGCGCGCTGGCGCGCATGGTGCCCGATCGGGTGTTCGCTGCTTCCGACGGTGGCAATGTCGGCGTCACCATCGCGGGCTTCGCGCCATCGGGAGAACGTTTCGTCTATGTCGATTTTTCCTGCGGAACCTGGGGTGGCCGTCCCTGGGCCGACGGTATCGACGGCATTTCCAACATCTTCGTCAACATGGCCTCGCAGTCAGTGGAGCAGATCGAATCCGAGCATCCGGTCGAGATCCTCGCCTACGAATTCGCGCAGGACCGTTGCGGCGCCGGAAAATTCCGCGGCGGCGCGCCGTTCTACCGCGACTACCGCATCAAGGTTCCCAACGCGACGCTGCAGATCCGCGCGGACCGGCAGACCACCCGCGCCTATGGTCTCTACGGCGGCAAGGCCGGCAAGCCCGGCTCGGTCAGCCTGAACCCGGGCAAGGGAAATGAGACGATAGGCTCCAAGGTCACCATCGGCGTCAACGAAGGCGATGAGTTCCGCTACGTGCTGCCGGGCGGCGGCGGCTGGGGCGACCCGCTCGACCGCGAGCCGGCGGCGGTGCTGCGCGACGTCCGCAACGAAATCATCAGCCCGGCCGCGGCCCGCGAGGAATACGGCCTGGTCTTCGACGAGCAGGCCCTGGTGATCGACCACCACGCCACGGCCACGCTGCGCGGAAACCTCCGCAATGGCGGCGCAACCGAATTCGTCAACTGGGGCGACTGAGCCCAGTCCCGTACGCAGCCGAATACAGGAAAGACCACAGATATGTTGGACAGGACCAAGGCGGCTGGATGCCGCGTCGGCATCGACATCGGCGGCACGTTTACCGACCTGGTCGTCGTCAATGCCAAGGGCGAGACTTTTACCCGGAAGGTTTCCTCCACTGCGGACGACTATGCCCGCGCCATCATCGAGGGGCTAGCGGGCGTCCTCGAGCCCGCCGGGCTCGGTCTGGACGAGATCACCGAGTTCCTGCACGGCACGACCGTGGGGTCCAACACCATTCTCGAGTTGAAAGGCGCCCGCATCGGGCTCATCGCGACCAAAGGTTTTCGCGACGTTCTCGAGATACGCAATCTGCGCATGCCCAAGCTCTACGATCTGCACTGGGACAAGCCGGTGCCGCTCGTCGAACGCTACCTGCGCCTCGTGGTCGATGAACGCGTCGATGCCGCCGGGACGGTGACCAAACCGCTCGCGCGGGCCGAGGTCGAGGCAGCCGTGCGGCGGTTACTGGGCGAGGGGGTGGAGGGGATCGCGGTTTGCCTGCTCAACTCTTACGCCAACCCGGCGCATGAGCAGTTGATCGCAGAGGTGATCCGCGAGCTCGCACCGGACCTGCCTATGAGCATCAGTTCGGAAGTGCTGCCGCAGATCAAGGAATATGAGCGGACCTCGACTACCGTGGTCAACGCCTACATCATGCCGATCGTCGCCTCATACCTGAAGAACCTCGGCGACAGCCTTCATCGGCAGGGCATGAAGGCGCCGATCCTGCTGATGCAGTCGAATGGCGGCCTGACAACCGCCAAGGATGCCAGCGAGAAGCCCGTCAATATCGTGGAATCGGGTCCGGCGGCCGGCGTGGTTGGCGCGGTGCGCCACGCGATGGAAAGCGGCCACAACAACATCATCTCCTTCGACATGGGCGGCACCACGGCCAAGGCCTCGGTCGCGGAGGAAGGCAAGTTTGTGCTGTCGCAGCAATATTCCGTCGGCGGCGGTATCATGATCTCGTCACGGCTCCTGACCGGCGGCGGCTATCTGCTCGCGGTGCCGGCGATCGATGTCGCCGAGGTCGGCGCCGGCGGCGGTTCGATCGTCTGGATCGATGCCGGCGGCTCCATGCAGATCGGCCCGGAAAGCGCCGGCGCCAATCCCGGGCCGCTCTGCTACGACAAGGGCGGCGAGCGGCCGACGGTGACAGACGCCAACGTGCTTCTTGGCTACATCAACCCGCATTATCTCGTCGGTGGCGAGCTAAAACTCAACGCCGAGCGCAGCCGCCGGTATTACGAAGAGCTGCTGGCAAAGCCGCTGGGAGTCGACGTCACCACGGCTGCCTGGGGCGCCCGCCAGATCGCCATCTCAAACATGATCCGCGCCATCAAGGCGGTGTCGTCCGAACGTGGTCGGGACCCCCGCGGCTTCACGCTGTTCGCGCTCGGCGGCAATGGCGCGCTGTTTGCCGCGGGCATGGCGCAGGAACTCGGTATCAAGACGATTCTGGTGCCGCCTTCGGCCGGTCTGTTTTCCGCTTATGGCCTGCTCTACGCCGATGTCGAGCACTATTACACCGAAACGATGCGGGAACTGCTGCGCGACGTCGATCCCTACGCATGGACGACGGCCTGGAATGTGTTGGAGGACAAGGCCGTCGCGCAACTGCGTGCCGACGGTTTCACCAGGGATGAGATGACGATCGGGTATTTCGCAGCGATGCGGTACAAGGGGCAGACCTTCGAAATCAGCGTCCCCATTCCGCACGGGCCGCTGACCGCAGAGCGGATTCGAGAGATCGAGGAAGCGTTCGGCAGCGAACACGAGCGCACCTACGGCCATCGTGCCTCGTTCGACGAGCCTGTGCAACTGATCAGCATCCAGGTGGCCGGCCTTGCGGCGCATCGCAACACGCAGAAGCCGGGACGGCCGCAGCGGCACGCGGGCGACCTGAAGTCCGAGCAAAAGCCTCGCCAAGCCTATTTTGGCCGTGAGCACGGCTGGCTAGAAACGGCGGTCATTCCCCGCGCAGCATTGAGCGAACCGCGGCGCGGCCCCTGCATCGTGGAGGAATATGACACCACCTGCGTCGTGCCGCCGGGCGCCACGGCGCGGCTCGACGCTCTGAACAACATCATCATCACGCTCTACTGAGCGCCTGACTTTTCCAGCGAGGTCACGATGACAGCACACCAACAAAGCGCGCCCGACACGCCGGCCTATCTCGCGCTGCGCAAGCGCCTGGCGTCCCGCAACCGGGGCCTGCGCGACAAGACCACGTCTCTGTCGGAAGCAATCGCCACCATTCGGGACGGCGACCATGTCGCGATTGGCGGCAACACCTTTTCTCGTACGCCCTTCGCGGCGGTGTGGGAGATCGTGCGCCAGAAGAAGAAGCACCTCACCGTCTCGCGCTCGATCACCTCGACCGAGGGCGATTTCCTGCTCGCCGGCGATTGCGTCGACAAATACATGACGAGCTGGTTCAGCCAGGGCATCGTCTGGGGCCTGTCGCGGGTGATGCGCGACTATGTCGAGAACGGCAAGGTCACTTACGAGGAATGGAGCCACATGAGCCTGGGCATGATGTATCGGGCCGCCGCCATGGGCATTCCGTTCATGCCGACGCGGGTGATGATGGGCTCCACCATGCCCGACGCGCTGGTGACGAAGCTCGAGACCATGAGCTGCCCCTACACGGGCGATCCGCTCCTGCTTTTGCCGGCGCTTTATCCGAATGTGGCGCTGATCCACGTCCAGCGGGCCGACAAATTTGGCAACGCCCAGTATGATGGCCTGCCGTTCATGGACGCCGACATTGCCATGGCCGCCGACCGGGTGATCCTGACCACCGAGAAGATCATCGACAACGACGAGATCCGGCAGGCGCCTGACCACACCAAGATCCCGTTCATGGCCGTGGACGCCGTCGTCGAGGTGCCGTACGGCGCCGCGCCGCACGAATGTGCCGGCTGCTACGATCCTTTCTACAAGCGCATGGACGACTACGCCGATTTCACCCGCAGGAACGGCCTGGCAGGGGCGCTCGACTATATGCGCGAGCACATCTTCGAGCCGCGCGACTGGAACGCCTTCCTGGCGAAAATCGGTGTCGAGGCGAGAGGCTGAGGAGAAGCGAGATGGGCAAGCACCAGGCCACCGATGCCTACACGACCTCCGAACTCTTGTCGGTGATGTGCTCGCGCGTCATGCGCGACGGGTTGATCATTTTTGCCGGCGTCGGCGTGCCGCTACTTGGCGCGACGCTGGCCCAGCGGCTGAACGCGCCCAGCCTGACTATCTTGTTCGAGGGCGGCATCATTGGGCCGTTCATCCAACCCGGCCGGCTACCCCCGTCGACCAACGAGATGCGCACCGCCGAGAAAGCCAACATGCTGCTCAGCCCGACCGACGTGCTGGCGCTGCTGCAGCGCGGCTATGTCGACATAGGCTTCATCGGCGGCGCCCAGATCGACCAGTATGGCAATGTCAACAGCTCCTATCTTGGCGACCACCGGCAACCGTCGACGCGGCTGCCAGGCTCGGGTGGCGGCAACGACATAGCGAGCCTCGCCGAAACCATCGTCATCATGCCGCACGAGAAGAAACGCTTCGTCGAGACCGTCGACTTCATCACCAGCCCCGGCTATGTCGCCGGTGGACAGTCGCGCGCCAAATGCGGCTTGATCGCCGGCGGCGTGCTAAAAGTCATTACCAACCTCTGCGTGTTCGATTGCCATCCGCAGACGCGACGACTGTCGGTGAGTGCTCTGCACCCGGGCGTGAAGATCGATGCGGTCCTCGACAACATGGGTTTCCGACCAGACATCCCGGACAACATCGTGGTGAGTGAGCCGCCGTCGCTCGAGGAGCTGAGCATTTTGCGAGGGATCGACCCGACACGAATGTACCTGAAGTAGGTTCTGGCCCGCCAAGCGAGCGGCGAGAAAGCCTCCAAAGGTTTCCGGAGTGGGGCGCGGCTCTTCCTGGGTTGGCCGGGCTGACGTCAGACGGCCTTTGTCGATCGCTAGTCTAGGCGGGGAGCCGTCACTCGACCAGTCGCCGCCAAGTCGCGAAAAAATCGTGCTGGCTCTCCGGCTTTGGTTTGCCCAGCGGCGGCGGCTTGTCACAACGTTTGGGGAAACTCCTCCAGCGCCTGGAAGGCAAGTCCCTGCACGACGCCTCGTGCGCTGCATGCGGCTGCGAGTTTACCACATGCTTCGATCGAACTTAGCTGCGTTGTCGCTCTGACATCAAGCAACCGTAATCGCGTCCACCATCCATGGTGCTACCGCTACAAGCGGCGGCATGTAGCTCTTCTGCACAGCGCGACGACAGATTGTCGAAAGTTGCTTTGCGAAGCTGCCCATCTCGCCTTGCCTGACAACAAGATAAATGTGTCGCGAGAACCCCGCTCCAGGGAGTTGGAGCACCTGGATTGCGGGTGCCAGCGAAATGCACTTCCTGACGCACACAGGTGTCAGGATCGACCACCCTACGCCTGAGGCAACAAGACTGACGATCGATTCAATCGTGTCGCAAGAGAACGCCTGGGGCACGTCCAGTCTCATCCTGCGAAAATGTTGCTCGACCCGTTGGGCGATTCCGGTGGTGCTGCCTGAGCGGATCATAGGAAAACGGGTGGCGAAGCTGCGGAACTCGCTTTCATCCCCAAAAGGCGGCTCCCCGCGAGACACAAGCACCACGAACTGCTCCTGAAACAGCTCAAACCGTTCGAAACCGTCGACATCGTCGAATGGATCGGCCGAGATCACCGCATCGAGTTCACGCTTGAGCAGCCGCTGGCGCAGCGGTTCCATGAATCCTGTCGCAACCGAGATCGAGCCGACACGGTCGCGAAGCGCTTTTATCAGTATTGGAACCAGCGGATCGGACAGCGAGTCGATCAGGCCCAGGCGCAGCTGCGGGATCATCCGGACGTCTGCGCTCTGCAACTGCGCGCGGACCGCAGACGCTTCGGCAATCAGCCGCTCGGCAACATTGACCAGCTTTTGTCCGGCCAGAGTTGCCTTGAGCGGTCGCGATCCACGCTCGATCAGCGAAACACCGAGACGTCGCTCCAGGTTCAATATCTGCCGCGAGACTGCCGATTGTGTCAGGTCGGCCTGGGCCGCAGCGGCAGTCATGCTGCCTGTCCTGCAAACAGTGGTGAAAATCTCCAGAGACTGAAGGTCAAAGCCCAACCGGCTAACCACCATCTGGTTGTGCGCAGTCGAGTTCGTCACCATTGCACGCCACTACTATGAATATGGATCATGTTAGTCAGAAATGTCGGTAATCGTCAACCTCCGCCCCAATGCGAAACATTTCGCAGCAGCCTATGCGATGGGTGAGAGTAATAGATTGTAATTGCAGTGTAATTTTTTGCACTCACAAGTGCCGACACGGCGTCCATCCAACGCCGGCGCGGGGACGATGGCGGTTTCCAGGAGATGCGGTGGATTCATTATGTTTGCGCCCAACACCCGTCTCTAATATTCCAACGCCCATCGGTTTTTTTGGAGGAATGAACCAAATGCTTACCAGACGCATGTTCGGAATTGCAGCGCTTGGCCTGGCCTGCGCAGTTTCTTATGCCGCACCCAGCTTGGCCGAGACCACGCTTGAGAAGATCCAGCGGACGAAGAAGGTTACCGTTGGAACCGAGGCTGCCTATCCGCCTTTCGAATTCGTCAAAGACGGCCAGATCGTCGGCTTCGGCAAAGATCTGCTGGATGAGATAGCCAAGCAATGGGGCGTTGAGGTCGAGCAGCTCGACCTGCCGTTCCAGGGCATCCTGCCAGGGCTCATTGCCGGCAAGTTCGATTTCGTGGCCACCTCGGTTGGCATCAACCCGGAGCGGGCCAAGCGCTACGCCTACACCTTGCCTATTGCCGACAGCACCGCCTATGCCATGAAGAAGATCGGCAATGCCGACATCAAGACGGTCGAAGACCTGAAGGGCAAGGTCGTGTCGACGCAGCTTGCTTCGGCGGTCGATCCGGTTGCCAAGGCCCTGGATGAGCGCCTGAAGGCCAGCGGTGAAGGCTTTGCCGACCTCAAGCTGTTTCCAACATTCAATGACTCATTCCTTGCGGTCGCAAATGGCACGTCAGACGCTGCACTTGCCGGCCTGCCGGTCCTGCAGAATCTGATGAACGAGCGCCCCGGCGTCTTCGAACTGGTCGGCAAGGCTGCGGTGGTACCGAGCTACAATGCATGGGTCGTTCGCCCCGAGGACCAGGACCTGCGCGATGCTGTCAATGCAGCGATCCTCGAACTCAAGAAGAGCGGCAAGTTGGCCGAATTGCAGCAAAAGTGGCTCGGCATGACTTACGATCTGCCTGAGAAGGGCTACCTGCCAGAGGGCGCTCGCTAAACGCCTCCCTGCTGTCCCGACGCCAAAGGCCCGGGACCGGCATGACCACGAAAATCGGAAACGATCTTCGAACGGAACCATGCACAAATCCAAGATCCTACAGCGTCCTTGGTGTGCTCAACAGGACGTGGGGCGCTGTAGGCCAGCCATCCACCCCGACGTCGAAGGAAACCGACGATGGACTTCAGCGTTGCCGCCCTGGGCGGCGCCTTTCCCCAGCTCCTGCCGGCCATGGGCACCAATCTGGCGATCTCCCTTGTCGCCATGCTTCTGGCCTTGATCGGCGGGACGACACTTACGATCCTGCGCACGCTTGGCATCATGCCGCTCAATGCAGCGATCGGCGTGGTGATCAGCTTCATACGGGGAACACCGATCCTCGTGCAGATATTCCTATTCTACTACGGCCTGCCGGCTCTCGGCCTCGACTTGTCGCCGATTCAGGCAGGCATCCTGGCCATCGCGTTCAACAGCTCGATATTTATCACCGAGATCATGCGCGGAGGATTGTCCGGCATGGATTCCGGTCCTGTCGAAGCAGCGATCGCCCTCGGCATCAAAGGCAAGGTCATCTGGACCAAGGTAATCCTGCCGCAGCTCTACATCCGCATCATGCCGCCGTTGGTCAACGAACTCACCACCATCGTCAAGGGCACAGCCCTGCTGTCGGTGATCACGGTGGTGGAAGTGTTGCGAACCGCGCAGCAGGTGGCCAACGCCTCCTTCAGGCCGCTCGAAACCCTGCTCGCCGCAGCGATCATCCTGTTTGCGGTGAACTTCGTCATCAGCCAGAGCGGCAGGATTCTGGAGACGCGCTTCGCCGCGCGCAGAGGATAAAGTCATGGCCTTCGACTTTAATGTCATTCTCGACAACTGGGCGCTTTTCGCGCGCGGCACATGGCTGACGATCGTCATCGCGGTCGCTGCCGTCGCAGCGGGGTTCCTGATCTCCATGCCGATCGCGCTGATGGCGCTGTCGCATCGCCGGACCTTGCGCTGGATCGCCACTGCATATGTCGAGTGGTTCCGCAACATCCCCTTCATCGTCGTGCTCTACCTGTTTTTCTACGGCCTGCCGTTCTTCAACCTTCGCCTGCCCGAAGCCATCGTCGGCACGATCGCGCTCGCCTTCTTTGCCAGTTCGTATTTCGCCGAGATCATCCGCGGCGCGATCCTCGCTGTGCCGAAGGGGCAGATGGAGGCGGCTCGGGCGATCGGCATGTCCTATTTCCAGGGCCTTTGGGAAATCGTGGCTCCACAGACCGTGCGCCTGTTGGTGCCGCCTTCGACCAACACCAGCATCTCGATGGTCAAGGAAACCTCGGTGCTCAGCGCGATTACCGTTGCGGAGCTGACCTACCAAGGGCTCGTCGTCCAGGGCGAAACCTTCGCCCCGTTCGAAGTCTTCCTGACCACCGCAGCCGTCTACTGGGTTGTCACCGCGATCTTTGCCCATTTCATGCACCGCGCGGAGAGGGCGTTTGGCGCCGCTCAGGGGGCTCACCAGGCGCGGAGCAGTCTGGCGGACAAGTATCTTTTGATCGGCGCACGGAGGCCGGCATGACCAAGACCCTTCTCAAGGTATCTAATCTGGCCAAAAGCTTCGGTGGTGCGGTGGCTCTTCGCGATATCAGCTTCGATGTCGCGGCAGGCGAGGTCGTCTGTATTATCGGTCCCAGCGGTTGCGGCAAGAGCACGCTCCTGCGCTGCATCAACCACCTCACCACGCCCGACAGCGGACTTGTTGAAGTTGCCGGCGCCTATATCGGCAGGGAGCGGAGGACGGACGGAAAGCTGAGGATGCAGTCGCATCGCGAGATCGACCGCATGCGTCCGAAGATGGGCTTCGTCTTTCAGCAGTTCAATCTGTGGCCGCATCTCAGCGTTCTGGAAAACCTCGTGAAGGGCCCCATCAAAGTCCAGAAACGACCACGTGCGGAAGCCGAAGAACAGGCGCTTGCGCTGTTGCAGCGGTTTGGGCTGCGGGACAAGGCTCATATGTTCCCCTCTTCGCTTTCAGGCGGCCAGAAGCAGCGCGTCGCGATCGCGCGTGCGCTGGCCATGGGACCGGAGCTGATGCTGTTCGACGAGCCGACCTCGGCGCTCGATCCTGAAATCGTCAAGGAAGTCCTATTGTTCCTTCGTGAACTCGCCGACTCCGGCATGACGATGGTCATCGTCACCCATGAAATCGGCTTTGCGCGCCATGTCGCGGACCGGGTCGTCTTTCTCGACCGAGGCTACGTTGCCGAAGCCGGTCCGTCGAACGACGTACTTTCCAACCCGACCAATCCTCGTCTGCGTGAATTCCTCTCGCAGATCACATCCGAACAACCGGCAAGCAACGGTTCGTCGCCTGCAGCCGAACAGCCAATCCACTGAGAAGGACAGCGAAATGACAGCACAGCTCACTTCCGCGCCCAAGCATGGCCATACAAGCATGCTCTATTCCAAGGTGCACACCGATCTCGACACGCTGGATGCGCATATCGCGTTCCTCGGCATCCCCTACGGCTCGGCCTATACCATCGACGAAGTGACCAATGACCAGACGCGTGCACCGACCGCCGTGCGCCAGGCGACCGACCGCGCCGTCCGCAACCTCGACAGGTATGATTTCGACGTCGGCGGGCCGCTGTATGACGACCGTGCCATCAAGGCCGTGGATTGCGGTGACGTCGTTGGCGATCCCAAGGATCCAGGCGCTCACTATCGCAATGCGGAAGCAGCGGTTCGCAAGATATTGGCCGCCGGCGCGCTGCCCCTGATCATTGGTGGTGATCACGGCATCCCCATTCCGGTCCTGCGCGCGTATGACGATCAGGGCCCGATCACGCTGATCCAGATCGACGCGCATCTCGATTGGCGTGACCAGATCAACGGCGTGCATGACGGCCTGTCCAGCCCGATCCGCCGTGCCTCGGAGATGGCCCATGTCAAGGACATCTTCCAGATCGGCATCCGCGCCCAGGGCACGGCGCGTCCGGAAGAATACGAAGCGGCCAAGGCCTACGGGTCCAACATCATCACCGCATACGAGTTGCACGACGTCGGCATGGACGCCATCCTTGACCGTATCCCCGATGGCGGCCGTTACTACATCACCATCGACGCCGACGGCATCGATCCTTCGGTGATGCCGGCCGTCGCCGGTCCCGCACTGGCTGGCGTGACCTACGCCCAGACCCGCAAGCTGCTGCACGGCTTGGTGAAGAAGGGCCGCGTCGTTGGCATGGACATCGTCGAGATCACGCCTTCCAAGGACGTCAACCAGCTCACTGCGATCTCGGCCGGACGGTTCTTCGTCAACCTGATCGGCGCCGCGGTTCGCGCCGATTATTTCGGCACCAGATCGGAGCTCGAAGCGAACACTGCAAAGGCCGCAAAGCCGGCGCACGAAGTGGCCTGAGATCGACCATGACCGGGCACGAAGACAATCGCTCGCGCACACGGCGCGAGCGCGATTCGCTGGGCGAACGGGATGTCCCCATTGACGCCTATTTTGGCATCCAGACGCTGCGGGCTGTCGAGAATTTCTCGCTTTCCGACATCGCGCTCAGCCACTTTCCGACGCTGGTCCGCGCGCTGGCCATGGTCAAGAAGGCAGCGGCCATTTCCAACCATGTCGCGAGGCAGCTTCCCGAGCCGAAATTCGGGGCCATCGTCAGGGCATGCGACGACGTTATTGACGGACAGCTGATGAACCCGTTCGTCGTGGACGTCTTCCAAGGCGGCGCCGGCACCTCAAGCAACATGAATGCCAACGAGGTGATTGCCAATCGCGCGCTTGAGCATCTGGGGCGACCAAAGGGCGAATACGAGACGATCCATCCCAACGACGATGTGAACATGTCTCAGTCGACCAACGACGTCTATCCGACCGCGGTTCGGCTGGCGCTGGTGCTCAGCTGCTCCGACCTTCAGACCGCCTTGGCCAAGCTGATCTCTGCCTTCGAGGTGAAGGGGCGCGAGTTTTCGACAACGGTCAAGATTGGTCGCACCCAGCTGCAGGATGCTGTCCCGATCACTCTTGGCCAGGAATTCGAAGCCTTTGCCGCGACACTGAGGGAAGATACAGCCCGGCTGGAGGAGGTCGCCTCGTTCTTCCAGGAAGTGAACCTTGGCGGAACCGCCGTCGGCACCCGGATCAATGCTTCACGCGCCTATGCCGAACGGGCCATCGTCGAGCTGTCGAAGATATCAGGCCTTGAGTTGAAGGCCGCCAGCAACCTTCTGGAGGCGAGCTGGGACACCGGTGCCTTCGTGACATTCTCCGGCATCTTGCGACGGATCGCGGTCAAGCTTTCCAAGATTGCCAACGATCTGAGGCTGCTCTCGAGCGGGCCGCGCAGCGGACTTGGCGAAATCCGCCTGCCGGCGGTCCAGCCCGGATCGTCGATCATGCCCGGCAAGGTCAACCCGGTCATTCCCGAGTCCGTCAACCAGGTATGTTACCAGGTCATCGGTAACGACCTCGCCGTCACCATGGCCGCTGAGGGCGGACAGCTGCAGCTCAACGCGTTCGAGCCGCTGATCGTTTACAACCTGCTGACTTCAATGCGCCTGCTCGGGCGGGCCATGACCAATCTTGCCGAGCGATGCGTGGCGGGTATCGAGGCGGATGTCGAACGCTGCCGCGCCGGGGCCCAAGGCAGCATCTCGCTGGCTACCGCACTCGTGCCGGTGGTCGGCTATGCCAAGGCCGCCGATATCGCCAAGCAGGCGCTTGCGTCCGGCCGGACCGTCAAGGAGGTCGCGGTGTCGCTCGGCCTGGATGCCGTCGCACTGGACGTCCTGCTCGATCCCCTGAGCATGGCCGTGCCGCACGAAATTCCAAGCGAGGGGCTGATCAATGCAAATGCCGGCTAAAGCATCCGATGCCGCGGTTTTGATGCGCTCGGTCAGCAAATGGTACGGACAGTTCCAGGTGCTCAAAGACATCGATTTCGACGTGGCCAAGGGCGAGCGCGTGGTCATCTGCGGCCCGTCGGGGTCCGGCAAATCGACATTGATCCGCTGTCTCAACCGCCTCGAGCAGTATCAGAGCGGCCAGGTCGTCGTCGACGGCATCGCGCTTACTGACGATGCAAAGTCGGTGGATGAGGTGCGTCGAGAAGTTGGAATGGTCTTCCAGCACTTCAATCTCTTTCCTCACCTGACTATCCTCGAAAACTGCACGCTTGCGCCGATGTCGGTGCGCGGTTTTAGCCGAAAGGCCGCTAATGAAACCGCCATGCGATATCTCTCGCGCGTCAGGATCTCGGATCACGCGCACAAGTACCCCTCGCAGATTTCCGGTGGGCAGCAGCAGCGCGCCGCGATTGCGCGATCCCTTTGCATGAACCCGAAGGTGATGCTTTTTGACGAACCGACGTCCGCGCTCGACCCGGAAATGGTGACGGAGGTTCTCGACACGATGGTGGGCCTGGCCGAAGAAGGCATGACCATGATCTGCGTCACCCATGAGATGGGGTTTGCGCGCCGTGTCGCCGACCGTGTCATCTTCATGGATCGCGGCCAGATCGTCGAAAGCGCCGAACCATCTGTCTTCTTCGACGCGCCGAAGCACGACCGCACGCGGCTTTTCCTCAGTCAGATCCTGCACTAGGCGAGGGCAATGAAAACAGATCGAAGGAGCGGGCAAAAGGTCCTGGTCGTCTCGACGGGCGGCACCATTGCCTCGCGTTACGATCCGGACGAAAACGCCTTGATAAGCGTTGCCACCGGTGAGGAATTGCTGTCGACGCTCGGTATGCTCGCGCCTGACGTGGATGTTGTCGTTGAGGAGTTCAGCAATGTCGGCAGCAACCGCATCGACCTAAATACGTCGTTCCGCCTGGCACGCCAGATCGACAAATGGCTCAGGGACGACACGATCAGCGGATGTGTTGTCACCCACGGCACCGATACGCTGGAGGAAAGTGCCTTCCTCGCTGGCCTTGTAGTTTCGTCACCCAAACCGGTCGCCTTCACCGGTGCTCAGCGTGGCGCCGACCAGCCCGATGCGGACGGACCCCGTAACCTTGCAGATGCCATCGCCGTGGCTGCGTCGCCCGATGCCCGCGACCTCGGTTCGCTGGTCGTGTTCGCTGGCAAGGTGCTGGCCGCCATAGATGCCACCAAGGTGCATACCTCGCGCTTGGCGGCATACGATTCAAGCGCTTTCGGGCCGCTGGGAGAGGTCGACCACGGTGCGGTCCTGATCACCAGGCGGCTTTCGGGCTATCCGAGAATCAAGGCCGAACTTATCGAGCCACGCGTCGATCTGATCACCCTTGCGATGGGGGCTGACAGCCGCCTGTTTGACGCCGCAGTGGCGTCGGGCGCTCGCGGCATCGTGCTCGAGGCATTCGGCCGCGGCAACGCTACTCCTGCGGTCGTCGCAGCGGTAGCCCGGGCAAGCCAAAAGGGCATTGTCACCGTTGTCGCTTCCCGCTGTCCCGAAGGCCGGGTGCTCCCGCTTTATGGCGACGGTGGCGGACGGGACCTTGAGGATGCCGGGGCGTTTTTTGCCGGGCGCCTGCGCGGCCCGAAGGCGCGGGTCCTGTTGTGCTTGGCGTTGGCCAACAAACCGATGGGAGAGATCGCTGATCTCTTCGAACAGTTTGGCAGGTAGCTTCGAAGAACAATGCAAAGGATCCAAGGCAGGCGGACTGATCGCTGATCAGTACCCGCGAGGGACGCTTCCTCAGAAGCGAAGGAGTGAAGGCCTTGCCCAGCTGCAGCGCTACTTTCCCTGCCGTCACAGGAGATGGGGAAGCACAGAGCGTTTTGAACTGCGCGCTAAAGGTCGAGAAGGTCAGGATGAACCGTTGAACGTTTTATGCAAGCGCAACTCTAGGGCGTCCAGGCAAGGATTTTGCAGCATCGTTGGGCGCGTTGGGGCTGGAGTTTGTCCTGATGAATGCGCGCCGCTTTTGCTCGGCCTTTGTTGTGGTTAGCGGCTGTTTGGGCACGTCACTTGTCGAACGATCTGGCAACTGGGCCTGCATCAGGATTCTTGAGTTACTGGTTCGGAAAAGGTGTTTTGTAATTTTACGCAGGGGGTTCAACGTCAGCGTGGATTATTTCGAGCTTCGAGTCAAAGTGATGACAGGTACAGCTTTATACGAGGTCTTAGGTGTTGGGCGAAATGCGACACCTGATGAAATCAGTAACGCTTATGTAACAAAAGTTTCAAATCTGCCTGATTGTGGAATAAGTGGTCTGATAGTGAAGGTTTTTGGTCTGAAATATCACTTTGATTATGCGTATAGCGTGCTCGGAAATGCATCAAAACGAAGTTTATATGATGCTGAGCCGGACAAATTTGATTCTACGACGCCAAATTATCTCGGGTTCTAGAAGAGGATAGCAGGATAAAGCGCCTAATTGGAGAGCGAATATGATTTCTATGAAGCCCGGTGATGACGAGATTCTGGCATCAGCTGGCAAGCGTGCTTGCAAAAAGGGTCCGTCAAATCGCAGAAAAGTCCAATTCGGAGAAAGTATAACTGCACGTATACTCAGGCGAATTAGGGTAATGTTTTTAGAAATTAGAGCTGTTTTCAGATAGGTACGTTGAGATCAATAGTAGTCCAAAGAATCTATCATAAATCTGCATCTTCTTCGTGTTCCCCGCAATACGAGGCCAAGCTGCCAGACTTCGTCGTGGCCTGTGCGGCACCTTCAAATGACGACCCCATAACCTCTTAACTCGGCGAAGACATGCTCGACGTGCGAGTGGCCCTTCGACCTGACATTGTTGGCGCGCCGGGTGGTTCGGGAATCGGCCTGCCGGTCGGTTCCTGCGATGGATCCGCCGACAAAGCCTTGCTTCTCCATGAAGTCTTATTGGTTGCCGACCTGCAGGCTGTGTCGGCCCCGACACTGTTGGTCTTGTCCAGGGGGACTTGGCGCAGTCTTGCGGGCCGCCGCGTCTAAAGCAAGCCGGTCAGCTTTTCAGCCTCCAACAAGTTCGCAAATAAGGAGGCGAAGGTTAAGAATTCCGATCTTTTGGATTGGAAATATATCGTTGCTAGCTCTGATCCTGAATGATGGTCTTCTCAGAAGACAGATGGGGATCCGTACCCGCTCATCCTCAATCATTCAAATAATATTTGAAAGGGTAGAAAACAAGTATGAAAATCAAGGATATCCGGGTCAGCATCCACGCTTTCAAGAACTTCGTCCCGATCATCAACAAGCCTATCGAGGATGACTATCGCATCATATGCGAGATCGAAACCGACGACGGGCACGTAGGCTTCGGCATGGCGTCGCGGTTTCTCTGGCACGGCGTGGCCGGTATCGTCGCCCATCACATCGCCCCGGCCATCATGGGCATGGACCCACGCGACCTCGAACTGATCCATGCCCGATTGCAGCCGATCCTTTCGGAACGCGGTCAGATGACTGGCATCAATCTTTCTGCATCGTCGTGTGTCGATCTGGCGTTGTGGGACCTTATCGGCAAGCAGAGTGGCCGCACCGTCGCGCAACTGCTGGGCGGACACAAGGACTACGCCGACGCCTATGTGACCTATGGGTTCCTCGCCTATAGCACGGACGAGTTGATCGAGATGGCGCGCCGCTTGATCGGCAAGGGACACACACGGCTCAAGATGCTCGTGGGTTCCAAGGGCGGCGTGGTTGAGGATGCCCGGCGTGTGCGCATGGTACGCGAAGCAATCGGCGACGACATCCTGCTTGCGGTCGATGCTAACGAGAGCCTCAACGCCGAAAACGCGATGCGCCTGTGTCCGATGATACAGGATTACAACATCGCCTGGTTCGAAGATCCGCTGCGCCGGGTCGATGCTCGCGACCTCGGCATGCTGCGCAAGCGCACGACGATCCCGTTCTCGGCCGGCCAAATGGATGGCCATGTGCTTCGCTTCCGGGAGTGGGTGGAGCACGATGCCATAGACATCTTCATGCCCAACAGCATGTACAATGGCGGTATGACGGAGACCCGCAGGGTCGCCCATCTTGCCCAGGCCTACAACAAGCCTTTGTCCGACGCCGGCGGCGGCGGCATCTGGTGCCTGCATCACGTAGCCGGCTTCCGCAACGGCACATTGGCAGAAATCCATCTCGGGTCGGAGCAGGTCGAGGAACAGATGTTCATCGACGCGCCCAAGGCGGAGAACGGTCGGGTCGCCATTCCGAACGCGCCCGGCTTCGGCGTCACTCTCAACCGCGAAAGGCTCAAGGAAACGCTCGTCCAGAAGTACCTTTAGACATTTCAAGAAAGCAAAAAATGGGGAACTGAAATGCTCAATATCGTAAAGCGTGTCACCGGAAGCGGTCTTTTCTTGCTCGGAGCGGCCTTGTTTGCCGCACCAGCTAGCGCGGAGACGCTGACGCTGAGGATGTCCAGTCCTTCACCCGCCGCGACCATGGACACACTGCTCCTGCAGACCATGGCCGACAAGCTCAAGGCCAAGCTGGGCGATGACCTCAAAGGCGATTTTCATCACAGTGCGGCGCTGGGCGACGAGAATGTCCATCTGCAGCAGATCCGCACCGGCCAGATCGACGTCACTCCGATGGGGTCCGACGCCGTGCAGCTCGATCCGTCCTGGGCCGTGTTCGAACTTCCCTTCCTGTTTGGCGATCGCGGCGATGTTGCCCGTTTGCTCGATGGCGAGATCGGCGAAAAGCTTCGCCAGTCCATGCGGGCCAAGGCTGGTGTGGAAGTGCTGGCGTTCGGCGAAATGGGGTTCCGCCAGATTACCAACAATGTCCGCCCGATCACCAAGCCAGAAGACTTGAGAGGTGTGAAATTGCGGGTTCCAGGCAGCCAGGCGCGCATGCTGACGTTCAAGACGTTCGGTGCCACGCCGGTCTCGCTGAATTACGGCGAAATCTATCTTGCCCTGCAAAGTGGGACCATCGACGGCCAGGAGAACCCGCTCAACGACATCGTTTCGAATTCGATGCATGAGGTGCAGGCCTATCTGTCGTTGTCCAACCATGTCTACACGCCGGTTACCCTGGTGATGAACGGCTCGAAATTCGACAGCCTGAGCGACGCTCAAAAGACATTGGTCAAGGAAGCCGCGGCTGACGCAGCGGTGGAGCTTCGCAAGATCGGCGAGCAAAAGGACCGAGATCTGCTCGACAAGCTCAAGGCTGGCGGAAAGATCGCGATCAACGAGATCGACCGGCCGGCATTCCAGGCCGATTCCGCGGCGATCTACGCCTCGGTGGAGGGTATCGCCGGAGCCGACCTTACCAAGGCCGTGCTCGAGGCTGCCGCCGCGAAGTGATCATCGGGTGGCGTCGTCGTCGCAAGGCGACGGCGCCAGCCAAGCGATCTTGCCAATTCCTGGGAGGAGATTCCATGACCGTTCGCGACAGCGAACTGCGTGCCGATCTTGCGCACGCCATCACCAAGGCCTCGATCGAGGCCGAGCTTGCAGGTCCGGTCGATGAAACCACGGCGGACAAATGGATAAACGGCGTGGTGGAGTTCCTGGGCGTGCTGGTCCTCGCAACCATCACCCTGCTGGTGTTCGCCAATGCCTTCCTGCGCTACACTCTCAATAGCGGGATCATATGGGCGGACGAGGTCGTCATCGCCCTGGTGCCTTGGCTCGCCATGCTCGGCATGTTCTTGTCGGTGCGCAGGCGGGAGATCATCCGCATTGGCTTCTTGATCGACCAGCTCAAGCCGCGTTCGCGCCGGCTCCTGCTCGTCTGCACTGAACTTTTTTCCACCGTCGCCTTCGGTTATCTGGCGCTGGTATCGTTCAACTATCTTTCGCTCTTCGGGGCGGATCGCTCAGTCTATCTGTCGGTGTCGAAGGGTTGGTTCACCTCGGCGATGTGCATCGGCGCTGGGCTGATCTGTCTTGCCTTCCTTGCCGAGGCGATCGGCCATTTCCGTCGCAACGACGCGGTCGATCCAGGCGAAACCGGTGCCAATGCAGGGGGACTATCATGATCGGCGCTTCAATAGGCATCGCTTCGCTTGTGGCCTTCCTGGTCGCAGGCGTTCCCATGATTGCTGCGCTGATGATCGCCGTTACCATCAGCATTGTCCTCGGCAGCCAATGGGGCCTCGTCCTGCCACAGAACATGGTCGCTGGCATGAGCAGCTATACGCTCATTTCGTTCCCGCTCTTCGTGCTTGGGGGCATCTATATGAACGCAGGCGGGATATCCGGCAAATTGTTCAATTTTGCCCGATCGCTGGTCGGCTGGATGAAGGGCGGCCTCGCACAGGTCGACGTGCTGACCAGCATCTTCTTTGGTGGCATGGTAGGCTCCTCTACTGCGGACCTTGCCGGTAGCGCCTCGATCCTCATTCCGGAAATGAAGAAGGAGGGCTACAGCGCACCCTTTGCTGCGGCTGTCAGCGCGTCATCCGCCGGCGTCGGTCCATTGATCCCCCCGAGTTCGCCTGCGATCCTTTATTCGGCGGTTACGGGAACCTCGCTTGGCGCGCTGTTCCTAGCCGGACTTATTCCTGGCGTTATCCTTGGCATCCTGTTCATGATCACTGTCGGCTATCTGGCGCACAAGAACGGCTATCCGACATTCGGCCGCTTCTCCCTGGCAGAGATCAGGCGTGCGGCCCTTTCCGCCAGCCTCGCCTTTGGCATGCCGGGCATCATCGTTGGCGGTCTGGTCTTGGGGATCTTCACGCCGTCGGAAGCCGGAGCATTCGGCGCGGTTTATGCCGCTTTCCTGGCGCTGTTCGTCTATCGCTCGATCGACTGGATGGGTCTTTACCGGGCCACCGTGGCGGCCGTGCAGTTGTCCGGAGAATTGCTCCTGATCGTCAGCCTCTCGGCTGCGTTGGGGTCGGTCCTTTCGGCCGCGCATATTCCGGCCACGCTTGCTTCCTTCATCGACGTGCTAGCCATCGGCGACAGCCTCTTCTTACGCCTGTGCGCCTTGATGGTCATCGCCATCATCGCCGGCATGTTCCTCGATCCGCTGATCCCGGTCCTTGTGCCCGTACTCCTGCCGACCCTCATCGCGTTCGATATCGACCTGTTGCATTTCGGCGTTCTGATGGTGATGGCGGTGGTGATCGGCCAGGTTACTCCACCTGTGGCAATGTCGCTCATCATTGCCGGGCGCATTGCCAAGTGCGATCAGCTCAAGGTGTTCCGGGCCAACATGCCGTTTTTCATCGTGACGCTGGCCTTTACGCTGGTGCTGATGGCCGTTCCGGAACTGGCAACCTGGCTTCCGTCAGTGGCTAGGGACTGAGAAATCGCGCATCAGCAGGGCTCGGGGGCGTATCGCTCCCGAGCCGACCGGCCAGCTAGGCATTGCACGATGGGCGGTTGCGTTGACTTCTATTGTCGCCGCTCGCAGCGCACCGGCTTGATTTCGCTGCGTTCCCACTCACCAGTTGTGCCTGGCAGCGACAGGATCGGAATATCCAATCCAAAGGAACGACTAAAAGTTCTTTTCAAAGGTCACGCTGCGTCACATCGTTAACCAGCCATCTTCGATAGATTGGTGCAATTTGCAGGCCTCGATAGGCTTTAACAAAGGCCCATCCATGGTGGCAAAATCGCGACCGATCCCGGCAAAAGGGTTTAGCATGAAGCGTGATGCGCTCGTCTTTTACAGTCCAGTGGATGACCCAACGGCTTGGCGGGATGCTCTAGCTAGCGAACTTCCGGATTTGGATTTCCGCATCGACCCTGACGTCGGCGATCCCGCCGAAATAAACTACGCTTTGGCATGGCTGCCGCCCAAGGGCTTCTTTCGGCGCTTCAGCAATCTCAAGCTCTTGACCAATCTCGGTGCCGGGGTGGATGCGTTGTTGAACCGCGACGACCTCGTGCCGGTCCCGATCACCCGCCTTTCCGACCCCGGCATGGTGTCGTTGATGACGAGCTATGTCATCTTCGCGGTGACCCGTTATGCCCGCGACATGCACATCTTCGAGCGCGCCAAGCAGCGGGGTCAGTGGCACTATGTCCATCCGCGCCCTCTCGCCGAAATCAAGGTTTGCATCCTTGGCCTCGGTGAACTCGGCGCCCACGCAGCCAAATCGCTTGCCGACATGGGTTATGACGTCCGCGGCTGGTCGCGCACGTTGAAGACCATTCCAGGCGTTGAGTGTCATGCCGGGCGCGGCTCGCTCGAAACCCTGCTTGGCGACTGCGAAATCTTCGTTTCGATGCTTCCTGCCACAAACGATACACAGGCTCTGCTGGGAGCTCGCGAACTGGCGCTGATGCCCGCAGGTGCCAAATTCATCAATGTATCGCGCAGTGCCGTGGTCGACGAGGCGGCCCTGGTGGCAGCGCTCAGATCGGGTGCCATCGGCGAAGCAACGCTTGACGTCTTCGGTGCCGAGCCCCTGCCGCCCGAGCATCCATACTGGGCTTTGGACAATGTTTTCATAACGCCGCATTTGGCCAGCATCACCGTGCCGGCCCTAGCGGTTCGCGATGTGGCCGAGAGCATAAGGCGCGTGCGTCGCGGCGAACCACCCCTTCATCAGGTCGATCCGCAAAGGGGTTACTAAATTCGGGGAAAAACCCTGAGGTTTGCGCTGTCTCGCATCGCTGGGGAACGCGATGCCTGACAACGATGGTGTCAATAAACAAACAATGAAAAAATGAGGAGCATGCAATGAAGAATTTCTGGATTGGCATCGGTGCCGTGGCGCTGGCATCGTTGGCGACACAGTCAATCGCACAGGAGAAGCTGGTCGTCAGCACTTGGGGCGGCAACTGGAAGGACGGCACGGCCATCATCGCCAAGGAATTCACCAAGCGAACCGGCATGGAAGTAGAGTTCATTACCGGCGGTACGCTTGATCGACTGGCCAAGGCCAAGGTCGCCAAGGGCAATCCTGAGTCGGACGTAACCTACACGACTTCGCATGTGGGTGCCCTTTACCAGTCGGATGGCCTGTTCGAGAAGCTCGACATGAGCAAGATTCCGAACGCCGCCGACCTCTACCCGGCAGGCGATCGAGGCGGCTACGAGATGGGTGTCTACTCCTACGTCTATTCGCCGGCCTTCCGCACCGATCTCATGCCCGCCGGCTTCAAGATCGATTCATGGAAGGTGCTCTGGGACGATGCTATGAAAAGCAATCTGGGCCTGCCGGATTTTGATCCCAGCCACATCGTCATTGCCGCATCGGTCATGGAAGGCAAGAGCCCGGCCGATTGGGAAAGCACCACCGACAAGCTGACTGCTCTGAAGCCCAACATCAAGGCGTTTTACCAGTCCGACGCGACCAGCCAGGATCTCATCCGTACCGGCGAGACGCCTGTGCAAGTGCTGTTGTCGATCAACGGCTACCACCTCATCGAGCAGGGCCTGCCGATCGAGATCGCCATCCCCAAGGAAGGGGCCGTGGTTGGCATCGGTGCGCTGGGCATCAACACCGGAACCAAGAAGCTGGATGCCGCGCACGAGTTCATCAACGTCGCGCTGGACCCCATCGTCCAGCAGGAGATCTGTGAATTCCACAAATGCTCGCCCATGAACCGCAAGGCCAAGATATCGGAAGAGTTGGCGAAACTGCCGGGTATCTTCACCACCGACGAGCAGTGGAAGACCCAGGCCATCGTGCTCGACGATGCGACCTACGCCAAGCTTCTTCCGCAGTGGAAGACCTGGTTCACCGAAAACATGATGCAGTAACCAGCTGAAAGGATGGGCAGCGCCGTGTGCGCTGCCCAACGGCCATGACCAGACAGCGCCCCTTCTTCGTGCAATTTCTCGTTCCTGCGGTGCTCGTCGCGGTGATTTTCGCCGCAGCGATGTTCAACGTCCTGAAATACAGCTTCCTCGAATTCGTTCCGGGTTCGCTGAATGTCGGGGGCTTCACGCTGGAGAATTTCACCCGTATCAATCGGCCCATCTATTATTGGGTTTTGCTCGACACGTTCATTCTGAGCTTTGCGACGGCGTTCTTCGCCCTGCTGTTGAGTTACCCGATTTCGTTTGCATTGGTACGCGCCGAGCGGAACTGGGTGCGGTCAGTGCTTGTCGTCCTGGCGATCACGCCACTGTTCACCGGCGAAATCGTGCGCACCTATTCCTGGATGCTGGTGCTTGGCTCGGACGGTGTCGTCAACACGGCGCTGAAGTCGCTGGGTGTCATCGATAGGTCCGTGCCTATCATGTACACGCGGGTGGGTGTCGTCATCGCACTGGTGCAGTTTGCCATGCCGGTCATGATCATCCTGCTGGCGACCGCGATCAGCCAGATTAATCGTGACTGCGAAAAGGCCGCGGCAAATCTCGGCGCCACGCCCAACACGGTTTTCTGGTGGGTCACCATTCCACTTACTCTGCCAGGCATTCTCTCCGGCTTCGTGGTGGTCTTTGCCTGGACGATGAGCGCCTTCTCGACACCTCAATTGATAGGCGGAGGCAAGGTGTTGATGATTTCCAATGTCGTCTATCTCCAGGGCTTCTCGTCATTCAACCTGCCTTTTGCCGCGGTTCTCAGTCTGGTCGCATTGTTTGCCGCGCTTGGAAGCCTGGCATTGATGAAACTCCTCACGGCCCGCCTCGAGCAGAATATGGCGACGTCATGAGCAAGGGTACGAACATGCGAAGCATTCTGTTCTGGACGGCTGTGGTCGCCATCCTGGTCTACATGACGCTGCCTGCCGTGGTCGTCGTGGCGACGTCATTCAACCCCACCGAGGTGATGGCGTTTCCACCAAGCGGCTTTTCGCTGCGCTGGTATGAAAAGGCGCTGACCTATCCGGATTTTCAGGCGGCCTTCAAGAACAGCTTGATCGTCATGGGGATGTCGTCGACGCTCGCCATGCTGCTTGGATCAAGCTTTGCCTATCTGATCTTCCACTACAATTTCCGTGGTCGCGGTCTTCTTGAAGCCGCGCTGTGGTCGCCTCTGATCGTTCCGCATTTCACCACCGGATTTGGCTTCCTCCTGCTCGGTAGCCATCTCAACCTGACGCAGGGATTTGCCGTTATCGTCATGGCCCATCTGCTGCTCGTGACACCATTCGTGACGCGCGCGGTCTTCGTCTCTTTGAGCAATGTCGACCCGAACTACGCCCGCGCCGCGGCCAATCTCGGCGCTACCCCCACCAGGGTGATGTTCAAGATCACCGTGCCCCTGATATTGCCTGGCATGATAGGCGGCTGGCTCATCGCAGCGATCCTGTCGCTGACCGAGTTCACGGCTTCGCTCTACGTCACGGCGAGCCGCACGCAAACGCTGCCTGTGGCGATGTACAATTACATCCGGGAATATGCGGACCCCACCATTTCGGCGATATCGGCGCTGCTGATCCTATCGACAACAGCCATCATGATCATCGCCAATCATTTCCTCGGCCTCCGTCGAATTCTCGGAATCGACAACGGCTGAAGCGCTAGAGGTTTAGCACCATGATGCATCAAAAAATGACCGCCATCACAGCTCTCGAACACTCGGTCGAGATCAAGGCTGTGAGCAAGACATTCGGCGCGTTCCACGCAGTCAACAACGTGTCGCTGCCAATCCGTGCCGGGGAATTCGTCACCCTGCTTGGACCCAGCGGGTGCGGGAAGACCACCTTGCTCAACATGGTGGCGGGCTTCATCGACCCCAGTGCCGGTGCAATCCACATCGGTGGCGTCGACGTCACCAATGTTCCCGTCCACCTCCGCGATACAGGCATGGTTTTTCAGAGCTATGCGCTGTTCCCGCACATGAACGTCTTCGACAACGTGGCCTTCGGCCTGCGGCAGCGGAAGTTCTCCAAGAGCGAAGTAACCCGGAAGGTCATGCAGACCATCGAGATGATGAAGCTGTCGGGCATGGAAGGCCGGCGTATCTCGCAACTGTCGGGAGGCCAGCAGCAGCGTGTCGCGCTGGCGCGCGCCATTGCCATCCAGCCCAAGGTTCTGCTTCTGGACGAACCCTTGTCGGCGCTCGACAAGAGCCTGCGCGCCCAGATGCAGGTCGAACTGATCGAGATGCACCGCAATACGGGCCTGACGACGATCTTCGTGACACATGACCAGGGTGAGGCCCTGAGCCTTTCCGATCGCATCGTGGTGATGAACCGTGGCCAGATCCAGCAAGTGGCCGAGCCGATTGATCTCTACAGCAATCCGGCCAACGGGTTCGTCGCCTCGTTCATCGGCGAGATCAATGCCTTGCCAGCGGCTATCTACCAGGCGTCAGATCGCGAGATCTCGCTGGCAATAGGCGATATCCGCATGACCGCACCGCGCCGTCCCGAATGGAAATTCGGCTCTGGCGAGATGGTGAAGGCGTTCGTGCGACCCGAACATGTCCGCATGGCGACGTCCGCCGACGCCGGCAGCAACGTGGTCACGGGCGAAGTGCTGACCCACATCTACCAGGGTTCGCATACCATCACGCGCCTGCGCATTGACGGTCTAGGCCCGATCGAAATGCGGCTGCCCGGCGGCGACGTCGTTGGCAGGGTCCCCGTAGGCATGCCGGCGCAGATAGCCTTTGATTTGTCTCAGGTCATTCTGCTGGCTGACAATCCGAACTGAACGGTTCGCCCGGTCAAGGCGGATAGTCGGCAGTCGCGCAACCTGGCCGGCAGAAAGGCATCTTTGATGTTGGAATTGTTGTCCGAGCAGGACTATCGAACGACGCCCTGGAAAAACGGCAAGGGCGTGACCCAAGACGTTCTTTTGCTGCCGCAAGGCGCATCGCACGAGAATTTTGATATCCGCATCAGCCGGGCGCCGATCGTCGATGAATCTCAATTCTCGCCGTTTCCGGGCATCGACAGGACGATTACGCGCATCGGTGACAATCCGCTGGTTCTTCGCTTCGAAGATGGGAGGGAGGTGATGTTGGAGCATCTGTCGCCCTACCGTTTCGACAGCGCCTTGGCGCCCTTTTCGCGGCTGCCGGTGGGCGCCACGCAGGTCCTGAACGTCATGACGCGCCGCAGGCGTTGGGACGCGCGAGTCGCCGTGATCGGTGGAGCTGACGCAGCAGGCATGTCGGTTCCATCAGGCGGGCTGCTCGTCGTGCACGTGATGTGCGGTGAATGCACAGCAGACGCTGGCCGCATCGAGGCCGGCGAAACGCTGGTCGTGCGTGACGTCGCCGAGGTCGATATTGCTCCGGGCAAGGGCAGCGCATGCCTGGTTGCCGTTATCGAGCCCGAGACAGAGCTGTGACCGCTGGATCAGAATTGCTGATGCCGTTGGTTGTTGTTTGATATTTTCCCGAGGCGCGACGTTGGGCTACGCTTTCGATCATGAACAAGATGGTCGATACTCGAAACGCATTCTTTTCGCCGTATCCCGGCTGCTTTGCCGGACGCGGCCAGCAGTCCCTTGTGCGGCTCAACTTGCATGAAGCCAATGGCGCGACCTTCGTCGAGCAATGCGGCGGTCCGGTGCAACTGCTAACCGACGCAACGACCGTGCCGGCTCATTTGCAAGCAGGCGTCATGATGCTCGGAAATTTTGATGGCTTCCATCGCGGCCACCAGGCGCTGATGGCTGCCGCCCGGGCTGCGGCACTTGCAGGTGGCAGCCCGATCGGTGTCATGTCGGTCGAGCCGCATCCGCGACAGCTTTTTGCGCCGCACTCCACTGCCTTTCGTCTTGGTACGCCTGCTACCAAGGCTGAAGCTTTCGGCCGGTTCGGTGTCGAGTTCATGTATAGCCCGCGTTTCGACCACGCCTTCGCCGGCCAGGAGCCGGAAGAGTTCATCGATGAGATCCTGGTCGGCGGTTTCAAGGTGTCACGGCTGGTCGTTGGCCACAATTTTCGCTTCGGCCGAAGGCGGCGCGGCGACGTGGATCTGTTGCGACGCGTCGGTCGACTGCGCGGCTTCGCCGTAACGGCAGTCGAGGAGGTCCAGTGGGACGACGCCACATGCTCGTCGACGCGCGTGCGCGATCTGCTCATGGCGGGCGATGTCGAAGGCGCCAGTTCATTGCTCGGCCATGCCTGGACCGTCGAGCTAGGAGTGATGCCAGCTGCGGTGTTACGCTCGGGGGAGAGGATCGTGGCATGGCACGCAAGCGTGCTCAAGCCTGCCTGCGGTGGCTACGATGTTGTCATACGCCGGCCCAATGAACCGGGTTCTCTGTCGCTGGGACGGATCACCATCGACACTTCGGGATTGGTTTCGCTGGCACTGGAGAGCTGGCGCGTCGTGGAGTCGGTACAGGCGCCGTTGTTCGCCGATTTTATCCGCCACTGCGCAGATTAGTGCCGCTTCGTCGCAAGATCGCAAAAATTGATCCATAGGCACGAGCTATACTATTTTACAGATCTAACGGCCTGGGTGGATACCTATCAAAGAAGATGTCGTGCCAGGCTGATCGTCGTGGCCGGCATCATCTTTGGAGGTAGGCATGACAACCAGACCTGTATTGAAGCTCACGCATGCCGGCGCGCTCAAGGCTCTCGCCAGCGCTGTCGCCAAAGCTGAATCGCTCAACGTTCCCCAGAACATCACCATCGTCGACGATGGCGGCAACCTGCTGGCGTTTGTGCGCATGGATGGGGCAAAACTGTTGTCGCGCGAAACCTCGATGTCCAAGGCGATTACGGCCGCCTCGCATCGCCAGCCCACATCGCGTCTCGATCCGAACTATGAAATCAAGCTCGCGATTGCGGGCGGCGGCCGCCTCACCAATCTCGAGGGCGGCTTGCCGATATTGATCGACGGCCACTGTGTCGGCGCCGTCGGCGTCGGATCGGGGACGGGCGCCCAGGATGTCGAGGTGGCGCGTGCCGCTCTCAGTGGCATCGGCGCCGAAGACCAAAAGCCCTAACTCGCCTCGTTCAGCCTGGGCCGATTTCGCCGGGCCAGTGGCTTCGCCGCGGCAGTCCATTTCAGAACTCTTGCAAAAGGCGGGTCCCTGTCTTGAAGCTGTTTTACGCTCCCACTTCTCCCTATGTCCGTAAAGTCATGGTGGTTGCCCACGAAGTCCAGCTGGTCTCCAGCATCGAGCTGGTGACGAGCGGCACCACGCCGCTCGCAGGCGACGAGGACCTCATTGCGGTCAACCCGCTCGGCAAGATCCCTGCTTTGCTGACAAACGACGGCATGTGTCTGTTCGACAGCCGGGTCATCTGCGAATACCTCGCTGACCAGGCCGAAAGCGCCACGCTTTTTGGACGACAGGGACAACGCAATTGGCAGGCGCTGATGCAGCAGGCGTTGGGTGACGGGTTGCTCGATGCAGCATTGCTCGCCCGCTATGAGATGCTGATGCGGCCCGAGGGTGAGCGTTCGCCGCAGTGGCGCGCCGCGCAGTTGCGCAAGGTCGAGGCGGCGCTGGACAGGATCGAAGCCTTGCTGCCCGAAATCGGAGGCGAAGCGACGATCGGAACCATCAGCTTCGGTTGCGCTCTCGGCTATCTCGACTTCCGTTTTCCCGAACTGGACTGGCGCGCAGGGCGTCCTGCGGCTGCGCGCTGGTTCGCCGATTTCGATGCCCGTGCGTCGATGGTTGCGACCAAGCCGTATGACCGTGTGGCGCCGGTCGAACCCACCAAGATCAAAGCATGATTGCGAGCGCGTGACCGACATGTCCGACATATTGCATATCGAAGTCCTCAATGGACCCAACACCAACCTGTATGGCCTTGACCCGAACGGTCCTTATGGCCGGCTCACCCTTGCCGACATCGAGGCGCGCTGCCGCAACAAGGCTGAATTGCTCGGGGTGACGGTTCGTTTCAACCAGTCCAGCTCGGAAAGTGTGCTCATCGACTGGATTCACGAGGCGCGTGGCAAGGCTCATGGCATCGTCATCAATGGAGGTAGCCTGTCTTATACCTCCATCGGGTTGATGGATGCGATGGCGAGCTTCGATGGCCCGAGCTTCCAAGTGCATGTCAGCAACGTCTTCAAGCGCGAGGCGATGCGCCATCATTCCTTCATTTCCCAGGCCGTTACCGGGTGCCTGATCGGGCTTGGCCCGTCCGGATACGAAATCGCCGTTGAAGCGATCGTGCAGAGATTGCGCGCTAGCTGACGCCTGTTCTGGCATGGCTGCATCAGGAATACCGAACCAAGGGATACTCAAGTTCTATTATAAAAATGATGCTTTTTGCGGCACTATTTACCCATCGAACAGGGCAATGAAAACTTCGAGAGACACGCAAAATGTCGACCCTCCAAGCATCGTACAGTAAAAGTCCTGAGTTCACGGCCGCTGGCCAGGAGTTTCCGACGGTTGATCGCGGGGCATTCGTCGGCGCCATGAGCGGCGCTGTCACCGGCGTCAATGTCGTTACCACAGACGGTCCCGCCGGCACCTTCGGCGTCACGGTCAGCGCGATGGCGTCGGTGTCTGCCGATCCGCCGATGCTGTTGGTCTGCGTCAACCGCCGCAGCCCGGCATGCGCGGCAATCAGGGAAAACGGCGTGTTCTGCGTCAATCTCCTGGCTGTTCACCAGGGCGATATTTCGGATGTCTTCGCTGGGCATCCGCGCGAAGGCGAGGCCTTCGATTTCCGCTGCGCCGAATGGCAGTCGACAGTGACAGGTTCGGCCCGCCTGCCGGATGCGGCAAGCACCTTCGACTGCGTCGTCGATAGCGGCCACGACGTTGGAACCCATACGATTTTTGTCGGCCGGGTGGTGGATGTGACCGCCACCGAAAGCGCGCCGCTGGCGCATTGCCGACGCGCATATTGCCATCCGTCCACCTTGCCACTGAACAGCTAGCGGTCGGCCGGAAGCAAGACAGTACCCAAGAGAAAGGCGTATCGATGATCAGAACCGGTAATCAATATCGGGATTCGATCCGGGATGGCCGGCGGGTTTGGATCAACGGTGAACGTGTCAAAGATGTCACGTCACACCCGATGTTCAAACCAATCGTCGACATACGGGCTCGCATCTACGATATGGCGCATGACCCCAAGCACAGCTCGGTCATGTCCTACGAAGAAGGCGGCGAGCGTTTCGCGGTCGGCTTGAAGCTGCCCTATACGCAGCAGGATTGGCACGACAAGCGCCGCTCCACCGATACCGTCCTTGACGAGGCACGGGGCATTGTCACCCGCGTCGGTGACGAGACCGTCGGTGAAATGTGGTCGCTGTTCGACGGCCGCGAAATGCTCAACGATGTCGACCCGCGCTTTGCGGTGAACATCGAGCGCCATATCAACACGGTTCTGCGCAACGATCCCTTCCACGTCTCGGCCAATACCGATCCCAAGGGTGACCGCTCGAAGCGGCCGCAGGACCAGGATCCCGACATGCTCCTGCATGTGGTCAAGGAGACGGACGCCGGCATTATTGTCCGCGGTGCAAAGTATGAGACCGCTGCGGCCTATGCCAACCAGGCCTTCACCAAGCCGACGATCGCCAACTGGGGCGACGACAAGCTGTCGGACTATGCGGTCGGCTTCGTCTGCGATTTCTCGTCGCCGAATCTTCGCTTCATTGCCCGAACCGGCTTTGCCGGACGCGCGCCGGCCGAGGACTATCCCCTGTCCAACCGTGTCGACGAGGTCGATACCCTGGTCATCTACGACAATGTGCTGATCCCGTGGGAGAATGTACTGTTTTACCAGTACACCAAGGCAGCACAGTTCATCCGCTCGACCTTGCATCGCTACTCGGCCTTCGCCTTTGTCCAGCGCAACCAGAAGCTTGCTGACCTGATGATCGGTGCGGCGTTGTGGAACGTGCGCCAGACCGGCCTTGAAAAGCAGCAGGCGGTTCAGGAAAAGCTCGCTACGCTGGCCTGCTATCGCGAAGGTATCAATGCCCATCTGACGGCGGCAATCGCCACTGCCGAACCCAGCCCTGCTGGGTTGTTGATGCCGAACCAATCATTGCTGATGGCCGGTCGCGTGCTTGCCTGCTCGCAGCTCCACCACATGATGCACATCGCCCGCGAGCTTTGCGGCGGCCAGATCTGCATCACGCCGGACTACGCCAGCTTCCGCGATCCTGAGGCTGGCAAATGGCTCGAGAAGTTCTACACGCTGAATGACAACTGGTACGCCGAGGATCGGCGCAAGCTTCTCGCCTTCGCGCGCGATTTGCTGAACTCCGACTACGCCGGACATCGCCTGACCTTCCAGCTCTTCGCACAGGCCCCGCCCTTCGCGCACCTCGCTGCCGTTTACAATAACTTCGACTGGAAGGAGCCATTGCGCTTCACCAAGGAAGCGGCCGGATTGTCGGACCGCGTCTACGGTCCGCAGAATTTTGCGGCGGCGGCGAAGTAGCACCGTTTCAATCGTCTCGCGCCAGCCGGTCCTCCGGCTGGCGCAGGTGTCCCTCGATGTTGTGAAAGAACCTCAGTCATGATCCACCAGCGCCTGCGCCCGTTCAACACCCGCGTCACCTATCCAGAACAGAAGCTCGACAACGATCTTTCGCAAGGTGTAGTCGCCCGCGGCACCACGGTCTTCCTTCGCGGCCAGGTTTCCCAGGACCTCGATACGCGTGAATGCCTGCATGTCGGCGACCCCGGCGCGCAAACCGCCAAGACGATGCAAAACATCAAGATGTTGCTTGAGGAAGCGGGCAGCGAAATGGCCCACATCTGTCGCATCGTCGTCTATGTCACCGACATCCGCTATCGCGAAGCGGTCTATCAGGAAATGGGAAAGTGGCTGAAGGGCGTTTTCCCTTGCTCTACCGGCATCGTAGTCCCAGCGCTTGCGCGTCCAGAATGGGTCGTCGAAATCGAGGTGACCGCGGTCATCCCCGACGCCGCCTGACCCGGAGGCTGAACAGTTGACCTTTTCGATTTCGGCCCGCTGCGCAACAACTGGAATGTTTGGCATCGCGGTTTCGTCGTCCAGCCCGTGCGTCGCGGCGCGCTGTGCTCATGCACGGGCTGGCGTCGGCGTCGTTGCCACCCAAAACATTACCGACCCCACCCTCGGCCCACTTGGCCTCGACCTTATGGCGTCTGGACTGAGTGCTGGCGACGCGCTCGAACGCATCAAGTCACAAGCCCGACACCTCCAGTATCGCCAGCTCGCGCTGGTCGATGGCAATGGTGATGGAGCCGCCTTTTCTGGCAGCAACACGCTCGGCACCCACCGAACCGTGATTGCGCCAAACGTCGTGGCCGCCGGCAATCTGCTGTCCAATGCGGCGGTTCCCGAGAAGATGGTCGATGCATTTATGGCAGTTGAGCGCGGATCGCTCGGCAGCCGCCTGATCAAGGCTATGCGGGCGGCACTGGCAGCAGGGGGTGAAGAGGGGCCGGTCCATTCGGTCGGCATGCTGCTGGTGCGCGAGGTCGCGTGGCCTGTGGCCGACCTGCGCGTGGATTGGCATGAGGCCGATCCTATCGGTGAACTCTCCAGGTTGTGGGAATTGTGGGAGCCGCAACTGGACGCTTACGTGTCGCGCGGGATCGACCCATCCGTCGCGCCGTCCTACGGAGTTCCCGGCGATATGTAAGTCAGTGATGACGCCTTGACAGCAAAATTTGTAGCCGCCATCGTTCGCGGTGGTTTCTTACGCAATCGTCCGATCGACGCCGCGAGGAATACCTAGCTTGAATACGAACCTAGCTCAGGGCCTCGTGAACGATCTGGATTTGCGTACCTTTTCAATGCGATTTACGTTACGGCAGCTCGCCTATTTCGTGGCTGCGGGCGAGGTAGGCGGGGTGACCCTTGCGTCGGAACGCATCAATGTCTCCCAGCCTTCGATCTCGGCTGCGATCTCGCAGCTCGAGGTGGAATTCGGCCTCCAGCTCTTCGTTCGGCATCATGCCCAGGGATTGTCCCTGACGCCGGCCGGCAGACGTCTTTTGCATGCCGCCAAGGCGCTTTTGCAACAGGCGGAGGACCTTCATGGCATTGCCGACGAAGTGGCCAAGTCGGTTTCCGGTCCGTTGCAGGTCGGCTCGTTCCGCACCTTGGCGCCGATGCTCATTCCCGAATTGTGCAAAGGGTTTCTTTCCCAGTATCCCGCTGTCAAGCTGCAGGTCAGCGAAGACGACGAGGCAGCGCTGATTGCCAAGTTGCGGCGTGCCGAGATCAACTTGGCGCTGACCTATGCGATTCACCTGACCGATGACATTGCGTTCGAACCGCTGGCCGAATTGCCCACCTATATCCTGCTGCAGGCTGATGATCCGCTTGCCCGAGAGAAATCGATCGAGTTGTCGGCGCTGGCAGATAAGCCGTTCATCTTGTTGGACATGCCGCTGAGCAAGGAATATTTCCTCAATCTGTTCGTAACGCATGGCATTGCCCCGAACATTACCGCACGGTCCGTTTCGCCCGAAACCGTTCGCAGTTTCGTGGCTTGCGGTTTTGGCTACTCGCTCATGACCGCGCGTCCCATGAACATGGCCGCCGTCAATGGAAAGCAACTCGCCTACGTGCCGCTGGCGGGAGACCATCCCCCCATGGTGCTCGGTATCGCTACGCTCAAAGGCCTGCGCAAGACGCGTGCCACGGAGAGGTTCGAAGAGCATTGTCGCGAGCTCATGACCTCCGTCAATCTGCCGGGCATGGCGCCGATGCCTTGAGGCGCTATGCCGTTAGGTCGTCGGCCAGTCTGCGCAGCATCGACATGCACTGGGTCATCTGGTCGAGGCTGATGAATTCGTCCGGCTTGTGTGCTTGGCGAATGTCGCCGGGGCCGCAAACGACCGTCGGTATGCCTAGCCGCTCGTGAAACAGTCCGCCTTCGGTGCCGAAGGCTATTTTCCCGAGCTTGCCGCCATTGGTGTATCTTTGAATCTCCTGAACCACGGCAGCGTCCGGCTGGGTGTTGAGACCAGGGTAGGCGTTGACGATTTCGAGCGCCACGCCGGAGTCACGAAAGCGCGACTGCGCCTGGCTTGACAATTCCATAGCCCGATCGGTCAGACGGTCGAGCAGCGGCTGCGCATCGTCGGTCGGAATGTTGCGGATCTCGAAGTCGATGCTGCAACGGTTGGGTACTATGTTGAGCGCGGTCCCGCCGTTGATGATGCCAACGTGAACGGTCGTAAACGGCACGATGAAGTCCGGGTCGCGTGCGCCGCTTGTTAGCAGTTCGTCCTGAAGTGCACGTAGCGTGCCCACCATGTCGGTCGCGAGGTAAATGGCGTTCAACCCTTCAGGGGCATGGCTGGAGTGGCATTCGCGCCCGGTGCAGTTGATCCGGCCCGCGACCTTGCCCTTGTGTGCGACCACTGTCTGCATGCTGGTCGGTTCGCCGATCACACACATGGAAGGGCGGTATGAACTGTTGGCCAGCAGGTCAATCAGCCGCCGCACCCCCACGCAGCCGATTTCCTCGTCATAGCTGAAGGCCAAATGCAGGGGACGGTTGAAGCCGCGCGCCGCATATTCCTCGAACAGCACCAGCACGCAGGCGATGAAACCCTTCATGTCAGCCGTTCCGCGTCCGTAAAGAAGGTCGCCCTGCTGGGTCATCCGGAACGGATCGCTGCTCCAGGCCTGACCTTCCGTCGGCACGACATCTGTATGGCCAGACAAAAGCACGCCAGCAACCTCGGCCGGTCCGAGCGTCGCATAAATATTGGCCTTGGTGCCTTCCTGATTGTGGACGATCTGGGCCTTGATGCCGAGCTTGACCAGGAAATCGCTGACGAAGTGTATCAGGTCGAGATTGGAGGTCCGGCTGATGGTCGGGAAGGCGACAAGCCGATCAAGTATTTCCGTGGCGCGCTGAATGGACATTGATCCCGAGCTATGGCTCGTTGAAGTTCGTTCCAGTTACCCGACCGGGCTGCACCGGCGCCATTTGGTTTTTCCGAAGCCGAAGATCGTAAAGTCCATTGTTCCAGACGCGCGAACGGTACCTGATCGTTTTCGCCGTTCTTCAGCTTAGTCTTTTGCGAATGGCAGGCTTGGGAGCGCCGTCCTAAGCCTGTTGGCAGCAACCCAGATATCGCCTGGGGCTTGCGTGAGGGTCTGGAAATGGAAATTCGGTTTCGACGCGAACATGACACCCTTGGGCATGTGGATGTGCCCTTCGATGCCTTGTGGGGGCCTCAAACGGAACGCGCACGGACAAACTTCCAAATCTCAGGCATGACACTCGGCCGTTTTCCGCATCTCATCGTGGCGCTGGCCATGACCAAGCAGGCTGCCGCCCGCGCCAATGCCCGCCTTGGCTTGCTGTCACACGAAAAATGCGACGCCATCTCAAGTGCCTGCGACGCGGTGATCGCCGGCGGCCATTTCGATGCCTTTCCGCTTGACCCCGTCCAGGGCGGGGCCGGCACGTCGGTCAACATGAATGCCAACGAGGTCATCGCCAATCTTGCCAATGAGAGGCTTGGCGGTGTGCGCGGCGCAAATGAACCGGTTCACGCCAATGATGACGTCAACCGGTCGCAATCGACCAACGATGCTTACCCTACCGCGGTGCGCCTGTCGCTGCTTTTGGCTCATGGCGACCTCGATCAGGCGCTTTGCTCGCTGGTTGCCTCGTTCGAGGAGCGTGCAGCGGTTTTCGCAAAGATCGCCAAGCTTGGCCGTACCCAGCTGCAGGATGCGGTGCCGATGACGCTCGGCCAGGAATTTTCGGCATTTGCAACGGCGCTGCATGAGGATGTGTCCCGGCTCCGCGAGATGTTGCCGCTGCTGGCCGAAGTAAACCTCGGCGGCACGGCCATCGGTACTGGTCTGAACGCGCCCAAGGGATATGCCGGGATCGCGCTGAATGAGCTTTCGGCGATCAGCGGTCACAGGCTGACGCCGGCTGCCAACCTGGTCGAGGCCAGCTGGGATATGGGGGCATTCGTCCTTTTCTCCGCCATGCTGAAGCGGCTCGCCACAAAGCTCTCTAAGATTTCGAACGACTTGCGTTTGCTGTCGAGTGGCCCTCGCGGCGGCCTCGGCGAAATCCGGCTGCCGGCAGTGCAACCCGGTTCGTCGATCATGCCAGGCAAGGTCAATCCCGTCATACCGGAAGTCGTCAATCAGGTCTGCTTCCAGATCATCGGCAACGATATCGCCGTCACCATGGCTTCGGAGGCCGGCCAGCTTCAGCTCAACGCCATGGAGCCGCTGATAACTTTCAACCTGCATTTCTCGATGCAAATGCTGGAGGCCGCAATCCGCACACTGGATAAGCAATGCGTGCGGGGCATCGAAGCTGACGCTGGGCGTTGCCGGACGCATCTCGAAGCCAGCGTGGGCTCGGCCACCGCGCTGGTGCCGCTGATCGGGTATGGCCGCTGCGCTGAATTGGCCAATGACGCGCTTCGGCTGGATCGAAAGGTGGCTGAACTTGCGGTGGAGCGCGGTTTGGTGAGCGGCGAACAGGTGGATTTCATGCTCGACCCGATGACACTGGCGTTTCCAGTTTGATCGGCCCCTTGGCGGTCCTCGATCAGTTTATCCGATGCTGGGGGCCGATATTCACGAATGTACCGATGTCGGAAGCCTTGTCAAAACTGTGAGCAGGAAATCGCAGGGTGGGATGGTGAGGCTGTCGGTCCCTGCGCCCAATTCAACGATAGCAGGTATTCGCAGTGACAACTTTGCCGAAGATGATGAAGGCTGTGGTCGCGTCCCGTCCTGGCGGGCCGGAGGTTCTGGCGCTGGTCGAACGGCCCTTGCCCCATCCGGGGGCAGGGGAGGTTCTCGTCCGCGTCGAGGCCGCCGGGGTCAACAGGCCCGACATCGCGCAGCGTCGTGGTGCAATTGCGGTGCCGGCGGGGGTCACCGATGTGCTTGGTCTGGAGATTTCCGGTCAGATCGTTGCTGCGGGTCCAGGTGTTGCTCCGTCGATGGTGGGAACATCGGTTGCAGCACTGGTATCTGGCGGTGGCTACGCCGAGTATTGCCTTGCCCACGCGGGCCACTGTCTGCCGATACCCTCCGGGCTCGACCATGTCGCCGGCGCGGCACTGCCTGAGGCAGCCTTCACCGTGTGGCACAACCTGTTCGAGCGCGGATGCCTTGCTCCCGGCGATACGGTACTCATCCACGGTGGCGCCAGCGGCGTCGGAACCCTGGCCATTCAATTGGCGCGGGCTGCTGGTGCGACCGTCTTGGCCACGGCTGGCGGTCCCGAAAAGACGCAGTTCCTGCGAGCGCTGGGAGCCGACGTAGCCATTGATTACCGCAGCGAGGATTTTGTCGAGATTGGCCGAAGGGTAACCGGCAATCGCGGTGTGGATGTCGTCCTGGATATTGTCGGCGGCAGCTACATCAGTCGCAATCTGGCTGTTCTGGCGCCCGGTGGCCGCCATGTCAGCATTGCCTTCATGGAAAGCGCTCTCGTGGAGGTCGACTTGACCGTCATCATGATGAAGGGACTCACTTTGACGTCCTCGACAATGAGACCCAAGTCGGTGGAAGAGAAAAGTCGACTGGCGCGCGCTGTAGGGCGGCACGTCTGGCCGCTGGTGGCGAGCGGCAAGGTCACGCCGCCGATCTTTGGAACTTATCCGCTGACCGCCGCGGCGCAGGCGCACTGCCTATTGGACGAAAATGCAAATATGGGAAAAGTTGTGCTCGTTTGCGGCAAGCACAGCAGCCGTGCCGGCGAGTCTGCTTACGGTCGCGACCAGGGGAAAGTGGTCCGGAATGTCGAGCGTCTTGCGGCTGAGGGGTGACCAGCAGCCGTCGTCGATGATGCCGGTGACGGCCGCCGACGGTTTCGTAGCGGCCCTTCCAGCCTGAAATCGCATCGAACAGGGCCGCCAGCCACCGCTCGGGGTTGCCGCTGCGCGGCGTCGGCGTCTTGGTCGTCTCGATCACGGCGTCCGACGATCGCCTTGGTGGAGACGGGACGGACACGCTGGGTGGCGTCGTAGGCGATGACGTCGGCGCCGGCTCGTGGAGGTTTTCGCCTTGGACCTCCCCTGCGATCTCGACGACGTTGATTGTTGCGTCGAGGATTGGCGGCAAAAGGTTTCGTGGAAGCGACCGTCGGGGTGAAGTCGCCGAAATTCGCGGCCTCTCACTTCACCCAGCACCATCCCAGGATACACCCGCGGATCACAACCTTTTGGGAAACGGCGAAGGGATTGCCTTCTGGCAGCGCCACCCGGATCA
>NZ_LMCL01000011.1:0-78671 GCF_001424795.1 Aminobacter sp. DSM 101952
CGGGCCTTCTCTTCAGGCGCTGCGTCGATCTGGTCGTAGGCCTTGAACTCGCCGAAAAACTTCGTGATCGCCGCCGTCAGCGACGTCTTGCCGTGGTCAACGTGACCAATCGTGCCAATGTTCACATGAGGCTTATTACGCTCGAATTTACCTTTTGCCATGTGAGGTCTCCATTCCTGCTAGCCCGATAAGGGCGTTGAATTAATAAAACGCTGCAATTCCTTGGAATTACGCGTATTTCTTTTGAACTTCCTGAGCGACCGCGGTCGGAACCGGCTCGTAGTGGTCGAACTGCATCGTGTACTGGGCGCGGCCCTGCGACATCGAGCGCAGGCTGTCCACGTACTTGAACATGTTGGCCAGCGGGACCATTGCGTTGACGACGACGGCGATACCACGGCTTTCCTGGCCCTGGATCTGGCCACGACGGCTGTTCAAGTCGCCGATGACGTTGCCGACGTAGTCTTCCGGCGTCACGACTTCGACCTTCATGATAGGCTCGAGCAGCTGGACACCCAGCTTCGGAGCGGCTTCGCGAAGGCAGGCGCGACCGGCGATTTCGAAGGCCAGAACCGAGGAGTCGACGTCGTGGTAGGCGCCGTCGATGAGCGTCGCCTTGACGCCGATCATCGGGAATCCCGCGAACGGACCCGACGACAGGACGCTGCGGAGACCCTTGTCGACGCCCGGGATGTATTCCTTCGGAACCGCACCACCGACGATCTTCGATTCGAAGATGAAATCTTCGCCATCCGGGTTCGGCTCGAACACGATCTTGACGCGAGCGAACTGGCCCGTACCACCCGACTGCTTCTTGTGGGTGTAGTCCTGCTCGTGCGTGCGGCTGATCGTCTCGCGATAGGCCACCTGCGGCGCACCGACGTTGGCCTCGACCTTAAACTCGCGACGCATGCGGTCGACGATGATGTCGAGGTGCAGCTCTCCCATGCCGGCGATGATGGTCTGGCCCGACTCTTCGTCCGACTTGACGCGAAACGAAGGATCCTCGGCAGCCAGGCGGTTGAGCGCGAGGCCCATCTTTTCCTGGTCGCCCTTGGTCTTCGGCTCGATGGCGATCTGGATGACCGGCTCGGGGAATTCCATGCGCTCGAGGATGACCGGGTGCAGCGGATCGCAGAGCGTGTCGCCGGTGGTCGTTTCCTTGAGGCCGGCCAGAGCGACGATGTCGCCGGCGAAAGCCTCTTCGATGTCGGAGCGCGAGTTCGAGTGCATCTGCAGCATGCGGCCGAGACGCTCCTTCTTGCCCTTGACGGTGTTTTCGAGCGAAGCGCCCTTGGTCACCTTGCCCGAGTAGATGCGGCAGAAGGTGAGCGAGCCGACGAACGGATCGTTCATGATCTTGAAGGCCAGCATCGACAGCGGCTCTTCGTCCGACGAATGACGCTCCATCTCGCCTTCCGTCTTCGGGTCGATGCCCTTGATGGCAGGCACGTCGAGCGGCGACGGCAGGAAGTCACCAACGCCGTCGAGCAGCGGCTGGACGCCCTTGTTCTTGAAGGCCGAGCCGCAGAACATCGGGAAGAACTTGACGGCGATGGTGCCCTTGCGGATCAGCGCGCGCAGTTCGTCGTTCGACGGCATCTTGCCTTCGAGATAGTTCTCGAGAGCCGTCTCGTCCATTTCGACGGCGGTCTCGATCATCTTCTCGCGGAATTCCTCGGCCTTGTCCTTGAGATCGGCCGGGATCTCGACGACATCCCAGGCAGCGCCCAGGCTCTCGTCGCGCCACACCAGCGCGTTCATCTCGATCAGGTCGACGACGCCCTTGAACTCGGCCTCAGCGCCGATCGGCAGCTGGACGGCAACGGCCGTCGCACCGAGGCGCGACTTGATCATCTCGTAGGAGCGGTAGAAGTCCGCGCCGATCTTGTCCATCTTGTTGCAGAAGATCATGCGCGGGACGTTGTACTTGTCCGCCTGGCGCCACACGGTCTCGGTCTGCGGCTCGACACCGGCGTTGGCATCGAGCAGCGCGATGGCGCCGTCGAGAACGCGCAGCGAACGCTCGACTTCAATGGTGAAGTCGACGTGGCCGGGGGTGTCGATGATGTTGAAGCGGCGCTGCTTGCCGTCGCGACCCTTCCAGAAGGTCGTGGTGGCAGCGGACGTGATCGTGATGCCGCGCTCCTGCTCCTGCTCCATCCAGTCCATGGTGGCAGCGCCGTCATGGACTTCGCCGATCTTGTGCGACTTGCCCGTGTAATAAAGGATGCGCTCGGTCGTCGTGGTCTTGCCGGCGTCGATATGCGCCATGATACCGAAATTGCGGTAGTCTTCGATCTTGTATTCGCGGGCCATGGGAGGTGCCTCTCAGTCGTTCGTTCGCGCTGTTACCAGCGGTAATGCGCGAAGGCGCGGTTGGCTTCCGCCATCTTGTGGGTGTCTTCACGCTTCTTCACGGCGGTGCCGCGGTTGTTGGCCGCGTCCATCAGTTCGCCAGAGAGACGATCGACCATGGTGGTCTCGTTGCGGTTGCGAGCGGCAGTGATCAGCCAACGAATGGCGAGTGCCTGACGACGCTCGGGGCGCACATCGACCGGGACCTGGTAGGTGGCGCCGCCGACGCGACGCGAACGCACTTCCACGTGCGGCGCGACATTGTCGAGCGCCTGGTGGAACACCGTCACCGGCTCCTGCTTGGTCTTGGCCTGCACCTGGTCGAGTGCACCGTAGACGATCGTTTCGGCGATCGACTTCTTGCCGTCATACATGACGGCGTTCATGAACTTGGTGACGACCAGATCGCCGAACTTGGGATCCGGGTTGACTTCGCGCTTATCTGCACTGTGACGACGGGACATAGCTCTTGTCTCTCAATCTCGTGGCCACGACGCAAAAGCAAAAGCGTCGAAGCCGGAAAACCTTACTTCGGACGCTTCGCACCGTACTTGGAACGGCGCTGCTTGCGGTTCTTCACGCCCTGCGTGTCGAGCACGCCGCGGATGATGTGATAGCGCACGCCCGGAAGGTCCTTCACGCGGCCGCCGCGGATCATGACCACGGAGTGCTCCTGAAGATTGTGGCCTTCGCCGGGGATGTAGCCGATCACTTCAAAACCATTGGTCAGGCGGATCTTTGCGACCTTGCGCAGAGCCGAGTTCGGCTTCTTCGGCGTCGTCGTGTAGACGCGCGTGCAAACGCCCCGCTTCTGCGGGTTGGCCTGCATGGCCGGAACCTTGTTGCGCTTCACCGGCGCAATGCGCGGCTTGCGGATCAGCTGGTTGACGGTAGGCATTAAACCCTCTTGTCTCTCAATTCCGTGTCTCAAGCCCGTTCGGGGCGGCTTCAAGCGCAAAATCCATACGCGAATTCGGGCCACAAACCGCGACTTACGGTCTTGCCCGAACAAAGGCAGAGGAAGCGAAACCGCTTCATGCACGCCGGAAATGTCTTCTCGCTCGTAAAAACGAACCCTGTTTGAGGTGAACTCCAAGACGAGACGCCTCGGAAAAGCCAACCTCACATCGGCTCAGACGACGCGGTATCTACTCGCATGACCGCTAACCGTCAAGCCCGTCCCGCCAAAAACCTTAACGAAACCGGGGCTTCGGGGGGCTCAGCAGGTGCAGAGCAACTTTATTGCGCTGCAACATGGGCTATTTGCCGCTTTGTAACGCGCTTTGGCCTGTCGTGCACCATGTCTTCGTGCGAAAATCGCCAAAACCGGGGCGAATCCCCAACTTACGAATCCAAAACCAGGGAATCACCGATGAACGACAACGACGAAAAGCCGGTGACCATCATCACGGGCCGAGTCTGGCGCAAGAAGGGCTCTAAGCCCGAGGGCGTGCACATCATGCTGGTTGCTCCCGACGATGATTCCGCCGTGCGCTCCGCGCTCGAGGCATTGGCGAAGGAAGGTTACGCCGAAGCCGAGCTCGACCAGATCGGCGACATGCAGGGCGAGCCGGACGACGAGCCGCATATTTCGGCATATCAAGGCGCGCTCGAAGGCGAGGTCTCGATCGTCACCTTCAACGAACCGCTCTGAGCGCAGCGCATCCGCCTGATACGCGCCCGGTCAGTTGACCGGCCCTGCCCCGCCGATGTCTGCCATTTCAGGTTCCGTGGGCCTTTGGCCGGTGGCGCGGTTGACCATCACCGTCACGAACCACAAGACCACGCCGATACCGATCAGGATGCCAGCGATCTTGTATTGAACCGGGTCCCGCCCGGTCCACGGTCCGGCAAAGAACGCGCAAGCCACCGCTCCCAGGATCGGGAGCAGCGTCGGCGTCCGGAAATGATCGTGTCCGACCCTGTCCTTGCGCAACACCAGTACGGCGATGTTGACGACTGTGAAGACGCACAACAATAGCAGCGCCGTGGTTCCGCCGAGAGCCGGAACCTCCCCGACGAAGGTGATCAGCGCGAAGGCGAGCAAGGTGGTGAACCCGATCGCTATGTAAGGAGTGCGGCGCGTCGCATGGACCTTGCCGAGCACCTGCGGCAGCACATGCTCGCGGCTCATGCCATAGACGAGCCGGCTCGCCATCAGCATGTTGATCAAGGCGCTGTTGGCAACCGCAAACATGGTGATGAAGCCGAAGATCTCGACCGGAAAATTCGGCGCGCCGGCCTGGACCACCTTGAGCAGCGGGGTCTCGCCCTCGCCCAGCTGTTCCGGCGGCACCAGCGTGATCGCCGAGATGGATACCAGCACATAGATCACCCCGGTGATCAGCAATCCGGTCAGCAGGACTTTCGGGAAGATCCGGGTCGGGTCCTTGCATTCCTCGGCCATGTTGACCGAGTCCTCGAAACCGACCATGGCGAAGAAGGCGAGCGTGGTCGCGGCAATCACCGACCAGAAGGCGCTGCGGTCGGGAGCGGCGTGAAACTGCGTAATGCGGGACACGTCGCCTTCGCCTGCTCCGATCGCCCAAAGGCCGATGACGATGATGATCATCAGGCCGGTGAACTCGACACATGTCAGCACGACATTGGCTTTGACGCTTTCGCCGACGCCGCGAAAGTTCACGGCGGCAACGACCGCCATGAATGCCAGGCCGATGAGCGTGATGCGGTAGGTCCCGGTGAGGCCGAGGTCGAAGGCGCCCGACAGGTTGGCGGCGAAGGCGCGCGAGGCCGTCGAGGCCGAGGTGATGCCTGAGCACATCACCGCGAATGCGACGATGAAGGTAATGAAGTGGATGCCGAACGCCTTGTGGGCGTAAAGGGCGGCCCCTGCCGCCTTCGGGTACTTGGTCACCAGCTCGAGATAGCTGAAGGCCGTGATGAGGGCGACGACAAAGGCAACCAGAAACGGCAGCCAGACCACGCCGCCGACCTGCTTCGCCACTTGTCCGGTCAGGGCGTAGATGCCGGTGCCCAGGATGTCGCCGACGATGAAGAGAAGAAGAAGCCAGGGCCCCATGACCCGATGGAGACTCGGCTCCACCGATACCGCCTGTCCTGTCGCGTTGCCTGGGACGTCGGTCATCGGGCACTCCTTTCAGGGCTGAAGGCACTGCAAGGAGGAGGCTATTTTCGTGGGCGCGGGATGTCAAATGCCCGGGCGTGTCTGCCCAGTTCCGGGAAGCCTTTGCCGTGGCAACGAAAAAGGGGGCCGCAGCCCCCTTTCCTAGTCCTGTCGGACGGCGCTCTTACTGAGCGGCGTTGACCATGTCGGTCAGGATCGGCTCGGCGACTTCCGCGCCCGAAAGCTTGCGGCGTTCGTCGAGGATCAGTTCGTCGCGCGAGGTGGCGATGCGCCGGATCTGGCTCATCATGCCGCCCGTGCCGGCCGGGATGAGGCGGCCGACGATGACGTTTTCCTTGAGACCCTGCAGCATGTCGGTCTTGCCGGCGACGGCAGCCTCGGTCAGCACCCTGGTCGTCTCCTGGAAGGAAGCGGCCGAGATGAAGGACGGCGTCTGCAGCGATGCCTTGGTGATACCGAGCAGAACCGGCTGACCTTCGGCAGGCTTCTTGCCTTCCTCGATCAGGCGATCGTTGACCTCGTCGAACTCGATGACGTCGACATGATCGCCCGGGATGTAGATCGAGTCGCCCTGTGCGGTGATCTCGACCTTCTGCAGCATCTGACGGACGATGACCTCGATGTGCTTGTCGTTGATCGACACGCCCTGCAACCGGTAGACTTCCTGGATTTCATTGACGAGGTAGGAAGCAAGCGCTTCCACGCCCTTGATCGCCAGGATGTCGTGCGGCGCCGGATTGCCGTCGAGGATGTAGTCGCCCTTCTCGATGGCATCGCCGTCCTGGAGATGGAACGGCTTGCCCTTCGGGATCAGGTATTCGACCGGCTCAAGCGTCGAGTCATGCGGCTCGATGATGATGCGGCGCTTGTTCTTGTAGTCGCGGCCGAAGCGAACCGTACCATCGATCTCGGCGATGATGGCGTGATCCTTCGGACGACGGGCTTCGAAGAGCTCGGCCACACGCGGCAGACCGCCGGTGATGTCCTTGGTCTTCGCGCTTTCCATCGGGATACGCGCCAGCACGTCGCCGGGGCGGACCTGGGCACCCGGTTCGACCGAGAGAATGGCCTCGACGGAGAGCAGGAAGCGAGCATCGCCGCCCTTCGACAGCTTGCCGACCTTGCCCTTGGAGTCCTGGATCACCATCGCAGGCTTGAGATCCGAACCGCGCGGGGTCGAACGCCAGTCGATGACCTCACGCTTGGTGATGCCGGTCGATTCGTCGGCCGTTTCCTGGACGGAAATGCCGTCGACCAGATCCTCGAAGGCCACGCGGCCCTCGATTTCGGTGAGGATCGGACGGGTGTAGGGATCCCACTCGGCGATACGCTGGCCGCGCTTCACCTTGTCGCCATCGTCCACGAAGATACGCGAACCATAGGTGACGCGGTGCGTGGCCCGCTCCTTGCCGGCTTCGTCGAGGATCAGGATCGCCATGTTGCGGCCCATCACCACGAGATTGCCGTCGGAGTTGCGGACGACGTTGCGGTTGCGGATCTCGACCTTGCCTTCATACGAAGCTTCGAGGAACGAGCTGTCGACCACCTGTGCGGTACCGCCCATGTGGAAGGTACGCATGGTGAGCTGCGTGCCCGGCTCGCCGATCGACTGCGCGGCGATGACGCCGACAGCTTCGCCCTGGTTGACAGGGGTACCGCGTGCCAGGTCGCGACCGTAGCAAACCGCGCAGACGCCAACCTTGACTTCGCAGGTCAGGGCCGAGCGGATGCGGACCGACTGCACGCCAGCCTTTTCGATCACCTCGATGTCGCGTTCGTCCATCAGCGTGCCACCCTTGACCAGCAGGTCGCCAGTCACCGGATGGTTGATGTCGTCGAGCGAAGTACGGCCGAGGATGCGCATGCCGAGCGAAGCAACCACCTGGCCGGCATCGACGATCGGCTGCATGGTGAGGCCCTTTTCAGTGCCGCAATCAACCGAGTTGACGATGCAGTCCTGCGCCACGTCGACGAGACGACGGGTCAGGTAGCCGGAGTTTGCCGTCTTCAGAGCGGTATCCGCGAGACCCTTGCGGGCGCCGTGGGTCGAGTTGAAGTATTCAAGAACGGTCAAGCCTTCCTTGAAGTTCGAGATGATCGGCGTCTCGATGATTTCACCCGACGGCTTGGCCATCAGGCCGCGCATGCCTGCGAGCTGACGCATCTGGGTGGGCGAACCGCGCGCACCGGAGTGCGACATCATGTAGATCGAGTTCATCGGCTTCTGACGGCCGTTGTCCTCGAACTCCACCGCCTTGATGCGGGCCATCATTTCGTCGGCGACCTTTTCCGAGCACTTGGCCCAGGCGTCGACGACCTTGTTGTACTTCTCGCCCTGGGTGATCAGGCCGTCGTTGTACTGCTGCTCGTATTCCTTGGCGAGCGCTTCGGTCTGTTCGACCAGGCCGTGCTTCGTGTCAGGAATAAGCATGTCGTCCTTGCCGAACGAGATGCCGGCGCGGCAGGCGTGAGCGAAGCCGAGAGCCATGATGCGATCGCAGAAGATGACCGTCTCTTTCTGACCGCAGTGGCGGTAGACGGTGTCGATCATCTTGGAGATGTTCTTCTTGGTCATCTCCTGGTTTGCGGTGTCGTACGGCACGTTGACGTTCTTCGGCAGCAGTTCGCCGATGATCATGCGGCCCGGGGTCGTGTCGTGAATCTTGGACACGACGTTGCCTTCGGCGTCGACCGTGCGGAAACGACCCTTGATCTTGGCGTGCAGGGTGACTGCCTTGGTCTCAAGCGCGTGCTGAAGTTCGCCCATGTCGGCAAACACCATGCCCTCGCCCGGCTCGTTCTGGTTGACGATCGAGAGATAGTAGAGACCGAGAACCATGTCCTGCGACGGCACGATGATCGGCGCGCCGGAAGCCGGGTGCAGGATGTTGTTGGTCGACATCATCAGCACGCGTGCTTCGAGCTGAGCCTCGAGCGACAGCGGAACGTGGACAGCCATCTGGTCGCCGTCGAAGTCGGCATTGAAGGCCGTGCAGACGAGCGGGTGCAGTTGGATGGCCTTGCCTTCGATCAGGGTGGGTTCGAAGGCCTGGATGCCCAGGCGGTGCAGCGTCGGCGCGCGGTTGAGCAGAACCGGATGCTCGCGGATGACCTCGTCGAGGATATCCCAGACTTCCGGCTTTTCCTTCTCGACCAGCTTCTTGGCCTGCTTGACGGTCGAGGAGTAACCCTTGGCGTCGAGGCGGGCATAGATGAACGGCTTGAACAGCTCGAGCGCCATCTTCTTCGGCAGGCCGCACTGGTGCAGCTTGAGCTCCGGACCGGTCACGATGACCGAACGGCCGGAATAGTCGACGCGCTTGCCGAGCAGGTTCTGGCGGAAGCGGCCCTGCTTGCCCTTGAGCATGTCGGACAGCGACTTCAGCGGGCGCTTGTTGGCGCCGGTGATGACGCGGCCGCGGCGGCCGTTGTCGAACAATGCGTCGACGGCTTCCTGCAGCATGCGCTTTTCGTTGCGGATGATGATCCCCGGCGCGCGGAGCTCGATCAGACGCTTCAAGCGGTTGTTGCGGTTGATGACGCGACGATAGAGATCGTTCAGATCGGAGGTCGCAAAGCGGCCGCCATCCAGCGGGACCAGCGGGCGCAGGTCCGGCGGGATCACCGGCACGACCTTCATGATCATCCACTCGGGACGGTTTCCGGACTCCATGAAGTTCTCAACCACCTTGAGGCGCTTGAGATACTTCTTCTGCTTGAGTTCCGACGTCGTCGTGGCGAGCTCCGAACGCAGGTCGCCTGCGATCTTCTCCAGGTCCATGCTGGCAAGCAGGTCGTGGATGGCCTCGGCGCCGATCATGGCGGTGAAGCTGTCTTCGCCATACTCGTCAACCGCGAGCATGTACTCTTCCTCGCTCAGGAGCTGGTGCTCCTTCAGCGCGGTCAGGCCGGGCTCGGTGACGATATAGTTCTCGAAGTACAGGACACGCTCGATATCCTTGAGCGTCATGTCGAGCAGCGTGCCGATGCGGCTCGGCAGCGACTTCAGGAACCAGATGTGGGCGACGGGTGCTGCGAGCTCGATGTGGCCCATGCGCTCGCGGCGAACGCGCGACAGCGTGACTTCCACGCCGCACTTTTCGCAGATGACGCCCTTGTACTTCATGCGCTTGTACTTGCCGCACAAGCATTCGTAGTCCTTGATCGGGCCGAAGATGCGCGCGCAGAACAGGCCGTCGCGCTCCGGCTTGAAGGTACGATAGTTGATCGTCTCCGGCTTCTTGATCTCGCCGAACGACCAGGACAGAATCTTCTCAGGGCTGGCGAGCGAAATCCGGATGGAATCGAACACCTGCGCAGGCGCCTGAGGGTTGAAGAGATTCATGACCTCTTGGTTCATGCCGTTCTCCTTTTCGGGGCCCTCGAAAGCCCCTTGTCATCGTGTGCGGACCAGAGCGCCCGCCAGCTGTGTCGGCCCATAGCCGAAGAATTCTCAACAAATGAGCATGATCTAGACCGAAACCGGCACCCACCTTTGGGGATCATGCTCTGCGGCGACGCCGCGGGAAAAATCCCGCGGCGCGCCTTTGGTGCTTACTCTGCCGCGTCAGGCAGGCGATGCGCGGTCTCGTCGATCTTGGTGTTCTCCAATTCGACATTGAGGCCCAGCGAGCGCATTTCCTTGACGAGAACGTTGAAGCTCTCGGGGATGCCAGCTTCGAACGTGTCGTCGCCGCGCACGATCGCCTCGTAGACCTTGGTACGGCCGGCCACGTCGTCCGACTTCACCGTCAGCATTTCCTGCAGCGTGTAGGCGGCGCCATAGGCTTCGAGTGCCCAGACCTCCATTTCGCCGAAGCGCTGACCGCCGAACTGCGCCTTGCCGCCCAGCGGCTGCTGGGTAACGAGCGAGTACGGTCCGATCGAACGAGCGTGGATCTTGTCGTCGACCAGGTGGTGAAGCTTGAGCATGTAGATGTAGCCCATCGTCACCTTGCGGTCGAACGGCTCGCCCGTACGTCCGTCATACAGCTGCGACTGACCGGACGTGTGCAGGCCCGCCTGCTCCAGCATCTCGTTGATGTCAGCCTCGTGCGCACCGTCGAACACCGGGGTCGCGATCGAGACGCCGCGACGCATCTGCTCGCCGAGGCGAACGACACTCTCGTCGTCGTAGTTGCGAACCGGCTCATTCCGGTCATTGGCCGGAATGATGCTCTCGATGGTCTCGCGCAGCGGCTTGATGTCGCCGGCAGCCTTATACGCATCGATCATCTCGCCGATCTTCCTGCCCATGCCGGCGCAAGCCCAGCCGAGATGGGTTTCGAGGATCTGTCCGACGTTCATGCGCGACGGCACGCCGAGCGGGTTCAGCACGATGTCGGCATGCGTTCCGTCTTCGAGGAACGGCATGTCCTCGACCGGAACGATGCGCGACACGACACCCTTGTTGCCGTGACGGCCGGCCATCTTGTCGCCGGGCTGCATCTTGCGCTTCACCGCGACGAAGACCTTGACCATCTTCATGACGCCGGGTGGCATCTCGTCGCCGCGCTGCACCTTTTCGACCTTATCCATGAAGCGCTGTTCGAGCTGCTTCTTGGAGTCGTCGTACTGGCCGCGCAGAGCTTCGAGCTCACCCTGCATCTTCTCGTCTTCGACGGCGAACTGCCACCACTGCGAACGCGGATAGTCGTCCAGCGTCTCCTTGGCGAGCGTCGAGCCCTTCTTGAAACCCTTCGGTCCGGCAATCGCGTCCTTGCCGATGAGCATGTCGCTCAGGCGGCTGTAGACGTTGCGGTCGAGGATCGCCTGCTCGTCGTCACGGTCCTTGGCGAGACGCTCGATCTCCTCGCGCTCGATCGCCATGGCGCGTTCGTCCTTCTCCACGCCGTGGCGGTTGAAGACACGAACTTCGACGATGGTGCCGTAGGTTCCGGGCGGCATGCGCATGGAGGTGTCACGGACATCGGACGCCTTTTCACCGAAGATGGCGCGCAGAAGCTTTTCTTCCGGCGTCATCGGGCTTTCACCCTTCGGCGTGATCTTGCCGACCAGGATGTCGCCCGGCTGAACTTCCGCACCGATGTAGACGATACCGGCCTCGTCGAGGTTCTTCAGCGCTTCTTCCGAAACGTTCGGAATGTCGCGGGTGATTTCCTCAGGCCCGAGCTTCGTATCGCGCGCCATGACCTCGAACTCCTCGATATGGATCGAGGTGAAGACGTCGTCGGCCACGATGCGCTCGGAGAGCAGGATCGAGTCCTCGTAGTTGTAGCCGTTCCAAGGCATGAACGCGACGAGCACGTTGCGACCGAGCGCCAGATCGCCGAGTTCGGTCGACGGACCGTCGGCAATGATGTCGCCCTTGTTGACCCGGTCGCCCATGCGAACCAGCGGACGCTGGTTGATGCAGGTGTTCTGGTTCGAACGCTGGAACTTCATCAGGCGGTAGATGTCGACACCGGACTTGCCCGGATCGAGATCTTCCGTCGCACGGACAACGATACGGGTCGCGTCGACCTGGTCGACGATGCCGCCGCGGCGGGCGCCGATGGCAGCGCCGGAGTCACGGGCGACGATCGGCTCCATGCCGGTACCAACGAACGGAGCCTCGGCGCGCACCAGCGGCACGGCCTGACGCTGCATGTTCGAGCCCATCAGAGCGCGGTTGGCGTCGTCGTTTTCCAGGAACGGGATCAGCGCGGCAGCGACCGACACCATCTGCTTCGGCGAAACGTCCATAAGGTCGACGTTTTCGCGCGGCGCCATCATCACTTCGCCGGCGTTACGGCAAATGACGAACTCGTCGACGAAGTGGCCGTTCTTGTCGAGCTCGGCGTTGGCCTGGGCGACGAAGTGCTTGGCCTCTTCCATAGCCGAGAGATAGACAACCTCGTTGGTCAGCTTGCCGTCGACGATCTTGCGGTACGGGCTCTCGATGAAGCCGTACTTGTTGACGCGGGCAAAGGTGGCGAGCGAGTTGATCAGACCGATGTTCGGGCCTTCCGGCGTTTCGATCGGGCAGATACGGCCATAGTGCGTCGGATGCACGTCGCGGACTTCGAAGCCGGCGCGCTCGCGGGTCAGACCACCAGGTCCAAGCGCCGAAAGACGACGCTTGTGGGTGATCTCCGACAGCGGGTTGGTCTGGTCCATGAACTGCGACAGCTGCGAAGAACCGAAGAACTCGCGCACGGCGGCCGCGGCCGGCTTGGCGTTGATCAGGTCCTGCGGCATGACGGTGTCGATCTCGATCGACGACATGCGCTCCTTGATCGCGCGCTCCATGCGCAGCAGACCGACGCGGTACTGGTTCTCCATCAACTCGCCGACCGAACGGACGCGGCGGTTGCCGAGATTGTCGATGTCGTCGATCTCGCCCTTGCCGTCGCGCAGCTCGACAAGCGTCCTGACCACGGCAAGGATGTCTTCCTTGCGCAGGACACGAACGGTGTCTTCGGCGTCGAGCTCGAGACGCATGTTCATCTTGACGCGACCGACTGCCGACAGGTCGTAGCGCTCGCTGTCGAAGAACAGCGAGTTGAACATCGCTTCGGCAGTGTCGATGGTGGGCGGCTCGCCCGGGCGCATGACGCGATAGATGTCGAACAGCGCGTCCTGGCGGCTCTCGTTCTTGTCGACCGCCAGCGTGTTGCGGATGTAGCCACCGACGTTGATGTGGTCGATGTCGAGGATGTTGATTTCCTCTTCGCCGGTCGAAAGCAGGACCTTGAGCGTCTTCTCGTCGATCTCGTCGCCGGCTTCGAGGAAGATCTCACCGGTGGCGTAGTTGACGATGTCCTCGGCAAGGTAGCTGCCGAACAGGTCGTCTTCGGTCGCCTTGATGGCCTTGAGACCCTTCTCGGCAAGCTGCTTGGCCTGGCGCGCGGTGATCTTCTTGCCGCCTTCGACGACGATCTCGCCGGTGTCGGCGTCAACCAGATCGCCGACAGCCTTCAGGCCCTTGAAGCGCTCGACCGAGAACGGGATGCGCCAATGGTCGCCCGACTTCTTGTAGGTGATCTTGTTGTAGAAGGTCGACAGGATCTCTTCGCCGTCCATGCCGAGCGCCATCAGCAGCGACGACACCGGGATCTTGCGGCGACGGTCGATACGGGCGTGGACGATGTCCTTGGAATCGAACTCGATGTCGAGCCAGGAACCGCGATAGGGAATGACGCGGGCGGCGAACAGCAGCTTGCCCGACGAGTGCGACTTGCCCTTGTCGTGATCGAAGAAGACGCCCGGCGAGCGGTGCATCTGCGAAACGATGACGCGCTCGGTGCCGTTGACGATGAAGGTGCCGTTGGACGTCATGAGCGGCATGTCGCCCATGTAGACGTCCTGCTCCTTGATGTCCTTGATCGACTTCGCGCCGGTATCCTCGTCGATATCGAACACGATGAGGCGCAGCGTCACCTTCAGCGGCGCAGCAAACGTCAGGTCGCGCTGACGGCACTCATCGACGTCGAACTTCGGTGCTTCGAACTCGTACTTGACGAACTCCAGCATCGAAGCGCCGGAGAAGTCGGAGATCGGGAAGACCGACTTGAAAACGGCCTGCAGTCCTTCGTCGGGACGACCGCCCTTGGGCTCGTCCACCATCAGGAACTGGTCATAGGATGCCTTCTGAACCTCGATCAGGTTCGGCATCTCCGCAACTTCAGGGATCTTTCCGAAGAATTTGCGTACGCGTCTGCGGCCATTGAAAGTCTGGGTCTGGGCCATCGTCGCTCCTTGCTGCCTTTCTTGGGGTGAGCGTCGCTAAGGCTCACCTTGCATGCGCGCCGCCTCGGCGGCGGCCTATCCAAAACGGGAGAAAACCCGTTTCCTGAAAGCCGCTTGCGGCCCTCAGGAAATAGGTTCCCCACAATCCCCCGGGTCACGGGAGCCGGTGGGCGGCAACGTGGCCGCCCACCGAAACCGTGAGCTTACTTAAGCTCGACCTTGGCGCCAGCTGCTTCCAGCTGAGCCTTGAGCTTCTCGGCGTCAGCCTTCGAGACGCCTTCCTTGATCGGCTTCGGAGCGCCTTCGACGAGGTCCTTGGCTTCCTTGAGGCCCAGGCCGGTGATGGCGCGGACTTCCTTGATGACTTCGATCTTCTTGTCGCCGGCAGCTGCCAGGATGACATCGAACTCGGTCTTCTCTTCAGCCGGAGCAGCAGCAGCGCCGCCAGCAGCAGCGACTGCAACCGGAGCAGCAGCCGAAACGCCCCACTTCTCTTCGAGGAGCTTCGACAGCTCAGCCGCCTCGAGGACGGTCAGGGCCGACAGGTCGTCAACGATCTTTGCGAGATCAGCCATTTTACTATTCCTTCAATCAGTTCGAACGTGTGTTGATGATAGCGAGGAACGGCCTCATGCCGCCTCGTCCTTCCGGGCATAAGCGCCAATGACGCGCGCGACCGAAGCCGCCGGCGCATTGACGATCTGGGCGATCCGGGTAGCCGGGGTGGCGATCATGCCAACCAGCTTTGCACGCAGCTCGTCGAGCGACGGAAGCGCGGCCAAAGCCTTGACTCCGTCGGCGTTGAGCGAGGTCGTGCCCATCGAACCACCAAGGATGACAAGCTTGTCATTGGTCTTGGCGAAGTCGGACGCGACCTTCGGCGCTGCAATCGGATCCTCCGAATAGGCAACAAGCGTCTGTCCCTTGAACAGATCGATGATGCTTTCGGATTCCGTGCCCTGAAGAGCGATTTTGGCGAGACGGTTCTTCGCGACTTTGACGGTGCCGCCGGCCTGACGCATCTTCACGCGAAGATCGTTCATTTGCGCGACGGTGATACCGGCATAGTGGGCCACGACGACTGAACCTGCGTTCGAGAACGCGTCATTCAGGCCCGTGACGAGTTCGCGTTTTTCCGCTCTGTCCACTGCCTATCTCCAGTTGACCGCCTCCCATTTGCGGGGTGAGCGGTCGGGTTGCCTTTTGCCGGGCGGCCAATCCAGAAATTCCAGATCACCCGAACGGCGCTCGAGGATCCTGCCCCCTTTCGCCACACCTGACGGGCTTGCGGCCCGGCGCGATGCGCAGACAAAAGGCAAACACGGTTCGAACCTTTCATTGGAGCCGAAGCTCCTTTGTCTGGTCTTCACCCGTCTCATGCAGGCCCATTCGAATTAAGGACCAAGGGTCACCTGGACCGCCTGCAATCTCGGACAGGATTTTCGAAAGCTGTTTCCAACTTCCGAAAATCCGGGCTCGGAAGCCCGGAATTCTTTTTCAGGATCAAGCCGTTAACGGCCGATCCAAAATCAACTTATCAGGACGCTGCGAGCGTCGCGAGGTCGAGCTTGAGGCCCGGCCCCATCGTCGAGGTGAGGGACACCTTCTTGACGTAGACGCCCTTGGCACCGGTCGGCTTGGCCTTGTTGACCGCATCCGCGAGGGCGCGGACGTTTTCTTCCAGCGCCTTGACGTCGAACGAGACCTTGCCGACGCCGGCGTGGATGATACCGGCCTTCTCGACGCGGAACTCGACAGCGCCACCCTTCGAAGCCTTGACGGCTGCTGCGACGTCGGTGGTCACGGTGCCGACCTTCGGGTTCGGCATCATGCCGCGCGGGCCGAGCACCTTACCGAGACGGCCGACCAGCGGCATCATGTCGGGCGTGGCGATGCAGCGGTCGAAGTCGATCTGGCCCTTCTGGACGATATCGACGAGGTCTTCCGCACCGACGATGTCGGCACCGGCCGCGCGGGCTTCGTCAGCCTTCGCATCGCGTGCGAACACGGCGACGCGAACCGTGCGGCCCGTGCCGTTCGGCAGGTTGACGACGCCGCGGACCATCTGGTCGGCGTGGCGCGGGTCGACGCCGAGGTTCATGGCGACTTCGATGGTCTCGTCGAACTTGACCGACGAACGGGCCTTCAGAAGCTCGAGTGCTTCGCCAAGGCCGTAAGCCTTGTTCGCATCGATGCCTTCGCGGGACTTGGAAACGCGCTTTGCAATCTTAGCCATGATCTCAGCCCACCACTTCCAGGCCCATCGAACGAGCCGAGCCTTCGACCATCTTGATGGCGGCTTCGATGTCGTTCGCGTTCAGGTCCTTCATCTTGACTTCGGCGATCTCGCGCACCTTGGCGCTGCTGATCTCGCCAGCCTTGATCTTGCCCGGCTCCTTCGAGCCCGACTTGAGGTTGGCTGCCTTCTTCAGGAAGTAGGCCACCGGCGGCGTCTTCATGACGAAGGTGAACGACTTGTCCTGGTAATAGGTGATCACGACCGGGATCGGCGACCCCTTCTCGAGCTCCTGGGTCTGCGCGTTGAACGCCTTGCAGAACTCCATGATGTTGATGCCACGCTGACCAAGCGCCGGTCCGATCGGGGGCGACGGCGTCGCCGAACCCGCGGAAACCTGAAGCTTGAGCTGGCCCGCAACTTTCTTAGCCATCTCTTTCCTGCCTTTGTTTCATGCCGGCCAAGCCGGCGGTTGCAGTTCGGTGGTGCGAAGAAGACGACCGGCTAAGCCGCCTCATCTCCCACCATGCTTGCGCCAGGCATGCGCCCGGCACTGCCCACCACCGGAACCGGCGGCGGGCGCCTCGATCAGCCCTTTTCGACCTGACCGAATTCGAGATCGACAGGCACGGCGCGCCCGAAGATCGAAACTTCCACCTTGAGGCGCGCACGCTCCTCATCCACTTCCTGGACGAAACCGTTGAACGAGGCGAACGGACCGTCGGAAACGCGCACCGCCTCGCCGATCTCGAAGGTGACCGAAGGCTTGGGACGTTCGACGCCTTCCTGGACCTGGTTCAAGATGCGCTGGGCCTCGGCCTCGGTGATCGGCACCGGCTTCGAATCGCCAAGGAAACCAGTGACCTTCGGGGTGTTCTTCACAAGGCTGAAAACGGCGTCGCTGAGATGGGCCTTCAGGAGCACATAGCCGGGGAAGAACTTGCGCTCGGCATCGACCTTGCGGCCGCGGCGAACCTCGACAACCTTTTCGGTCGGAACGACGATCTGCTCGATCTGGTCGCTCAGGCCCTTCTGCTTGGCCTTGTGCTCAATGTCCTCGGCGACCTTCTTTTCGAAGTTCGAATAGGCGTGGACGATGTACCAGCGCGCGGTCATTTCAGGGAATTCTCCGTATTCGCAGCCTTAGCGGCCAATGCCCAGGATCTGCTCGACAGCGAATGCCATCAGCTGGTCTGCGGCAAAAAAGAAAATCATCGCGATAACGGCAAATCCGAGCACCATGACAGTGGAGATCATCGTCTCGCGACGTGAGGGCCACGTAACCTTCGCCGTTTCCGACCTTACCTGCTGCAGAAAGGTGAAGGGGTTCGTGGTTTTCGCCATGTGCCGCTCTGCTTTCAACGTCCGTTGACCGGACTTCTGGATGATCCCGTGACCGGGAGATGCCGCTGCACGGCAGGCAATCCGCGCGAATCAGCGCAAACATTCCGCCCATGCAATTCGGACGCGTAAAGCCGGATCCCCAGCTCCACGCGCCGCGTGTCTGTTTCGCCTACATAGAGCCGATTCTCTTTCCACGCAAGTGGCAGGAACCCGTACCATGTTTGAGCGCCGCGTCGAGACCATCCAGTCGTCCCGTTCCGGCTATAGAAGTCTTTATGCCCGAATTAGCGAATTCTGGCAAGACTGGCACGGGCAGCAGGGCTCGAACCTACGACCTGCGGTTTTGGAGACCGCCGCTCTACCAACTGAGCTATGCCCGTACTTGTCGCCGCGCATCAGCTGCGCAGCACCGGCTTCCTAAGGATTTCCACGCCGTCTGTAAAGAGCGCAATGCGCGATGCTTCGAACATTCACAGCCGGAATTGCACGAGGCGCAGCGCAAGCGCCCTCACCTGCGCGATGTAGCATCCGCCAAGTGCTTTCGATGTCATGCCGGCGATCGCGGGATTGCCGCCAAGGCCGCGGGAGCAGGCGGCGGATGCACGCAGCTTCGTCTACTTGCAGCTGTCGACCTTCTTTTCGATCACCCGCTTCTTACCCTTCACCATCCGGTACTTTTCCCGGTAGCGAACTTTTTCCTTGGTTTAGGTGGTCGTGATCGGGTGAACGCCGACATAGATCGCTGGACGGACCGGTCGCTTGATACCACCTGCCAGCGTCACCGTCAGGCGAGCGAATGACGACAGGCAGGCGCCTTGTTCCAATCGTCCTCAGGAACCGCGCGAAGGCCTTCGGCGTGCCAGGGACGAGCGCCCCGCGTGCACATGTCCATTGCCGGCATACCGGTTCACAGGTCGGATTGCTGCTGCGGACAATCTTCATCGGCAGATCGATTTCGCCCACCGGTTCTGCTGCAGCTGCCAACAAGAATTTGAAAGGAAGGATGATGATCAATGCCACAAGCAAGACTTGGCGTCTGCTGTACCGTCCCCAACGATACGAATTGAGCACTTGCATATTCGCCGCAACGGACACGGCTGCAATCAGTACCGGCCAAACAAAAAGGGCGGCCCGGAGGCCGCCCTTCATGCATTCGACGGTGAGACGTCGATTATTCTTTGATCGAAGCGACGATGCCGGCGCCGACGGTGCGGCCGCCTTCACGGATGGCGAAGCGGAGCTTCTCTTCCATGGCGATCGGCACGATCAGCTCGACGTCGACGGTGTAGAACTGCGGACGGTAGTTGGTGAAGAACGGCGTGTGACGGCCACCCTCTTCCTTGGTCAGGATGTAGGCTTCAGCCACGAACTTCTTGTGCGGCTTGACCGAACCCGGCTTGCACAGCACCTGGCCGCGCTCGACGTCTTCACGGCCAACGCCACGGATCAGCGCGCCGATGTTGTCGCCCGCCTGGCCCTGGTCGAGCAGCTTGCGGAACATCTCGACGCCGGTGACCGTCGTCTTCGAGGTCGCCTTGATGCCGACGATCTCGACTTCCTCGCCGACCTTGACGATGCCGCGCTCGACGCGGCCGGTGACGACCGTGCCGCGGCCCGAGATCGAGAACACGTCTTCGATCGGCATCAGGAACGGACGGTCGATCGGACGCTCAGGCGTCGGGATGTAGGCATCGACAGCCGCCATCAGCTCGCGGATCGCGTCTTCGCCGATCTTCTTGTCCGAATCGTTGAGCGCAGCAACGGCCGAGCCCTTGACCATCGGGATGTCGTCGCCGGGGAACTCGTACTTCGACAGCAGCTCGCGCACCTCGAGCTCGACCAGTTCGAGCAGCTCGGCGTCGTCGACCAGGTCGACCTTGTTGAGGAACACCACCAGGGCGGGAACGCCGACCTGACGGGCGAGCAGGATGTGCTCGCGGGTCTGCGGCATCGGGCCGTCGGCAGCCGAAACCACCAGGATCGCGCCGTCCATCTGGGCGGCACCGGTGATCATGTTCTTCACATAGTCGGCGTGGCCGGGGCAGTCGACGTGAGCGTAGTGGCGGGCCGGCGTCTCGTATTCGACGTGCGCCGTCGAAATGGTGATGCCGCGGGCCTTCTCTTCAGGCGCTGCGTCGATCTGGTCGTAGGCCTTGAACTCGCCGAAAAACTTCGTGATCGCCGCCGTCAGCGACGTCTTGCCGTGGTCNGGCGTTTGCGATGACGAACTCGGAACACCGCAGGCCATCAGAGATGCCGCGGGCCTTCTCTTCAGGCGCTGCGTCGATCTGGTCGTAGGCCTTGAACTCGCCGAAAAACTTCGTGATCGCCGCCGTCAGCGACGTCTTGCCGTGGTCGACGTGACCAATCGTGCCAATGTTCACGTGAGGTTTGTTACGCTCGAATTTACCTTTAGCCATTGTCTCTTTCCTTGGGCATCGGGACCTTGGTTCCGGTCGGATGCGGGGCGATTACCGATAAAGGCCGAAAAAGACAAGCGCCTTTTGCCCAAACGCCAAGGTCAGGCCCAAAAGCGACGGTACTCTTTCAGTGCAGGACGCACATATGGGAACAAGCGGATAGAAATAAAAGGCTTCTCGCCTGGCGGAGATGCTCTGGAGCGGGTAGCGGGAATCGAACCCGCGTATTCAGCTTGGAAGGCTGCTGCTCTACCATTGAGCTATACCCGCGCCCTGAGCGCCGCGCGCCTGTTCAGGAGCGAAGGACGCTCTGGCATTCACCTTCGCGCATGTTCCTTGCCGAAAGATGAACTCACCTTTCGAGGCCATGCGCTTAATGGCTTCCGGGCCGGCAGTGGTGGAGGAGGTTGGATTCGAACCAACGTAAGCTGAGCTAACGGATTTACAGTCCGTCCCCTTTAACCACTCGGGCACTCCTCCAACTGCTTGCCGGAGCCATGCTACGAGGCATTTTTCGATCCCGGTTCTGGGCAAAGCGCCCTCGCCCCGAAATCTGCGTGGGCTTATGGCGACAAGGATTTGGCCTGTCAACCGACAGCGCGCGATTTCATGCGGAATATTCGAAGCGCCGACTAACGGGCCGTATCCAAAGCCAGGCCGTGCCGCTATAGCAGGCGCATGAACGATACAAAAAAGCCCGGAACACCCAAGGACAGCCACTACGCCAAGCTGCGCCGCACCTTTCGCGACCAGAAGGCAGGTGGCGCACCTGCATTCAGGCCCAAGCGTCCGCTGCCGCCCGGCGAGAACGCTCCCGACGGGCTTGTGCGGCTCTATGGCCTGCACACGGTGCGTGCGGCGCTCGACAATCCACGCCGCAAGATCCGGCGCATGCTGATCACCCGCAACGCCGCCGAAAGGCTGGAGATTGCCGATCTCGGTGCCCTGCCCTTTGCCACCGAAGTGGTGGAGCCGAAGGAGATCGACAAGATCACCGGCACCGACGCCGTCCACCAGGGCGTGCTGATCGAGGCCGAACCGCTGAAATCGAAGGCGCTGTCGGCGCTGGGCGATTCGCCACTGATCCTAGTGCTCGACCAGGTAACCGACCCGCACAATGTCGGCGCCATCATGCGCTCGGCCGTGGCATTCGGCGCAGGGGCATTGATCACCACGCAGCGCCACAGCCCGCACGAAAGCGGCGTGCTCGCCAAATCGGCATCCGGCGCGCTCGAGCACATCGACCTGATCGAGGTGCGCAACCTGGCCGACGCGCTGGGCGAATTGCACGAGGCCGGCTTCCAGACCATCGGGCTTGATTCGGAAGGCCCGGCGGAGCTCGAAAAGAGCTTTGCCGGGGACAAGCTGGCACTGGTGCTCGGCGCCGAGGGCAAGGGCCTGCGGCAGAAGACGCGCGAGACCGTGACGGCACTGGCGCGCCTCGACATGCCGGGTGCGATCCATTCGCTCAACGTGTCGAACGCGGCGGCAGTGTCGCTCTACGCCGCGCGGAAATTCCTCGGCTGACACATTCGGCTGGCTGACCGGCTACGCAAGCAGCGCGGCCCTTGACCTTCCACCGGGCGGAAGCCGTAGCCTCCGGGCACAACGGAGTCTTGTCATGGCGCGTCGCCTCAAATTTTTCACCCTCTTGTCAGCCGGCATCGCTCTCGGCGCTGTCTCCCCGGCAATCGCCCAGGGAATCAGCATGGCTGACCTCGCCGGCAAGACCCATATCCATGGACTTGCCTTCGACCGTGCCGACCCTTCCAGCGTGCTGATCGCCACCCATCACGGCCTGATGAAGGCTGCGCCCGACGGCATGGTAATCCCAGTTTCCGACAGTCGTGACGATTTCATGGGATTTGTTCCCCATCCCACGGATTCCGAGATCATGTTCGCCAGCGGGCATCCGCAGGCCGGCGGCAATCTCGGCTTCATCAAATCGACGGATTCGGGAAAGAGCTGGCAGCAGATAGCGCCGGGAGTGGATGGCCCCGTCGATTTCCACCAGTTGGCAGTGAGCCCGACAAATCCCGATGTGCTCTATGGCTCATACGGCGCGATCCAGGCCAGCCGCGACGGCGGCAAGACCTGGACGGTTGCGGGCGAGGCACCAGCGAAGCTGATCGACCTGACTGTTTCGCCGGCAAGCCCCGATGTCGTCTATGCCGCAACCGAAGACGGGCTGATGGTGAGCCGCGACGGCGCCGGAACCTGGCAGCCCATCCTGTCCGGCGTGCCTGTCACCACGGTGGACCTGACCCCGGACGGCACGATCTATGCCTTTGTTCCAGGTCGCGGGGTGGTGCGGGCCACCGAGACGGCGCCGAAATTCGAGACGATGGGCGAAGGGCCCGATCCGGCAGGCTACATCCTTCACCTCGCCGTGGACCAGCAGGCGCCGACGCGCATGGTCGCGGTGACGGGCACGCGCGCCATCGTCGTTTCCAGCGATGCCGGCGCAAGCTGGACGGCGCTGGGCGGCAAGTGACGCACGAACGTTGAACGGGCCCCTGCGATGTCGCAGGAGCCCGCTCATCGACAGCGACGAGAAAACTGCGGCGTTGGGAACTTCCGCCGCGCCTCTCCCGATCTATGCCGCCTTGCCTTTCGCCTCGGCTTCGGCGCCGACCTCGAAATTGGCCATGCGCTCCAGCGCGCGAACCAGCGCCGAGTGATCCTCCTTCGCCCCGCCATTGGCGGCGCAGGAATTGAACAGCTCCTGCGTCATCGAGGTGTTGGGCAACGACACGCCGAGCGCCTTGGCGCCCTGCAGCGCGAGATTGAGGTCCTTCTGGTGCAGTTCGATACGGAAACCGGGCGCAAAGGTGCGCTTGTACATCCGCTCGCCATGCACCTCGAGGATGCGCGAGGCGGCCAGGCCGCCCATCAGCGCCTGACGCACCTTGGCGGGATCCGCACCTGCCTTGGAGGCGAACACCAGCGCTTCGGCCACCGCCTCGATGGTCAATGCAACGACGATCTGGTTGGCGACCTTGGTCGTCTGGCCGACGCCGTTCGGTCCAACGAGGGTGATGTTCCTGCCCATCTTCTCGAACACCGGGCGGGCACGCTCAAACGGCTTCTCCTCGCCGCCGACCATGATCGTCAGCGACGCAGCCTTGGCGCCGACCTCGCCACCGGACACCGGCGCATCGAGATAGTCGCAGCCCAGAGCGTTGATCTTCTTGGCGAACTCCTTGGTCTCGATCGGCGAGATGGAGCTCATGTCGATCACGAGCTTTCCCTTGGAAAGCCCTGATGAAACGCTGTTTTTCCCAAACAGAACGTCTGCGACCTGCGGTGTGTCGGGCACCATCAGGATGATGATGTCCGCAGCCTTGGCAAGGGCCTGATGCTCGGCGACCGACTTCAGCCCCTTGCCAACCAATTCGGCCGGCAGCGCGCCACGATGATCGCTGGCGAGCACTTCGAAGCCTGCGTCCAGCAAGTGACCCGCCATTGGCGCGCCCATGATGCCCAGCCCGACAAATCCGATCTTTTCCATTTCCATATTCCTTCAATTCCAGTGTGGGCGGTCAGGCGGCAGCGCTGCCCTTGTTGGCCAAGCGCTCGAACCAGCCCAGGCCTTCGACCGTCCCGGCCTTGGGCTTGTATTCGGCTCCGACCCAGCCGGCGTAGCCGATGCGGTCGAGATGTTCGTAGAGGAACGGGTAGTTGATCTCGCCCGTCCCCGGCTCATGACGCCCGGGATTGTCGGCGAGTTGCACATGGGCAATGCGGTCGAGATTGGCCTCGATGGTGCGGGCGAGATCACCCTCCATGATCTGCATGTGGTAGATGTCGTACTGCAGATAGAGGTTGTCGGAGCCGACCCTGTCGATGATGCCAAGCGCCTGCCTGGTGTTGGTCAGGAAAAAGCCCGGTATGTCCCTGATGTTGATCGGCTCGATCAGCAAGCGGATGCCTGCCGCCTTGAGCTTCTCCGCCGCAAAGGCAAGATTCTCGACGAAGACATTCTCCAGCACGTCACGGGCGTTGCCGGCGGGCGCGATGCCGGCGAGGCAATTGACCTGTACGCAGCCCAGCGCGTGGGCATAGGTGATCGCCTTGACCACGCCCTGGCGGAATTCATGAATCCGGTCGGGCAGCACGGCGATGCCGCGCTCGCCTGCCGCCCAGTCGCCCGGCGGCAGGTTGAACAAGGCCTGGGTGAGGCCGTTCTTCTTGAGGCGCGCGGCCACGACATCGGGAGCGTGATCGTAGGGTGCGATGTATTCGACACCCTGGAAGCCGGCACGCGCCGCGGCATCGAAACGGTCGAGAAAGTCATGCTCGCCAAAGAGCATCGAAAGGTTGGCTGAGAACTTAGGCATTGGTCTTCCCTCGGATATCAATCGAGCAGCATGATCGCGGTCGGTGCGTCTTCGTTGCTCTCGGCAAGGTCTTCGAACTCGACGATGTTGTCGATCTCGACGCCCATGGAGATGTTGGTGACACGTTCGAGAATGAACTCGAGGACGACGGGCACCTGGTGTTCCTTCATCAACTGCTTGGCCTGCTTGAAGGCCGAGGCAAATTCTTCCGGCTTGCGAACCCGGACCGCCTTGCAGCCCATGGCTTCGGCAACGGCGACGTGATCGACACCATAGCCTGCTTCGGGATCGCCCGAGCGGTTGATGTTTTCGAACGACAGGCTGACTTCGAAATCCATGGTGAAGCCGCGCTGCGCCTGGCGGATCAGGCCGAGATAGGCGTTGTTCACGACGACGTGGATGTAAGGCAGCTTGTGCTGGGCACCGACCGCCAGTTCCTCGATCATGAACTGGAAGTCGTAGTCACCCGACAATGCGACGATGTCGCGATCCGGATCGGCGGCGCGGACACCGAGGGCTGCCGGCAGCGTCCAGCCGAGCGGTCCGGCCTGGCCGCAATTGATCCAGTTGCGCGGCTTGTAGACGTGCAGGAACTGAGCACCGGCAATCTGCGATAGGCCGATGGTGGTGACATAGGTGGTGTCGCGGCCGAAGGCCTTGTTCATCTCCTCGTAGACGCGCTGCGGCTTGAGCGGCACCTGCTCGAAGTGGGTCTTGCGCTTCATCGTCTTCTTGCGGTCCTGGCACTCCCTGGCCCAGGCGGACCAGTCGCGCAGCTTGCCGGCGGTCTTCCATTCGGTGGCGACGTCGAGCAGCATCTTCAGGGCCGCGCCGGCATCCGACGTGACGCCCAGGTCGGGCGCAAAGACACGGCCGATCTGGGTCGGCTCGATGTCGATGTGGATGAACTTGCGGCCGGCCGTGTATTTGTCGACCGAACCGGTGTGGCGGTTGGCCCAGCGATTGCCGATGCCGAGAACGAAGTCCGAGGCCAACATGGTCGCGTTGCCGTAGCGGTGCGACGTCTGGAGGCCGCACATGCCAGCCATCAGGCGATGATCGTCAGGGATCGCGCCCCAGCCCATCAATGTTGGAACGACGGGAACACCCGAGATCTCGGCGAACTCGATGAGCAGGTCCGAGGCGTCGGCGTTGATAATGCCGCCACCGGCCACGATCAGCGGCTTTTCCGCCTCGTTGAGCATCGACAGCGCCTTCTCGGCCTGGGCGCGCGTCATCGCCGGCTTGTGGACCGCGAGCGGCTCATAAGCGTCGATGTCGAATTCGATCTCGGCCAGTTGAACGTCGACGGGCAGGTCGACCAGGACCGGCCCCGGCCGTCCGCTGCGCATCAGGTGGAATGCCTTCTGCAGCGTCATCGGCACCAGGTACGGCTCCATGACGGTGACGGCCCATTTGGTGACCGGGCCCGCGATCGCGGCAATGTCAACAGCCTGGAAATCTTCCTTGGTGAGGCGTGCCCGCGGCGCCTGGCCGGTGATGCAGAGGATCGGGATCGAGTCGGCGGACGCCGAATAGAGGCCGGTGATCATGTCGGTGCCGGCAGGACCGGACGTGCCGATACACAGGCCGATATTGCCGGCCTTGGTGCGGGTATAGCCTTCGGCCATGTGCGATGCGCCTTCGACGTGGCGGGCAAGCACATGGCGGATCGAACCGCGCGCCTTCAGGGCCGAATAGAGCGGATTGATGGCGGCGCCCGGCACGCCGAAGGCACAAGAGATGCCTTCCTTCTCGAGAACGAGGACCGCTGCATCGACAGCGCGCATCCGGGCCATGGTCTTACCTCCAACGATCGAAACTGATTGTTGGCTGATCCTGTCATTGCGGATCGTATTTTGCAATTTTTTCAAAATATTTTTTCATTTTGAAACACACGTGTCTATTATCTGATTTTAAACAGTTTTTCATTTTTCGTTGCAAAGCGCGCCATCTTGGATGAAAAAGTTTTTTAGAAGCGTTTCGGAGCAAGCATCATGGCAACGATGGAAAAACGGCAACGCGGGCGGCCTCGGGCTTTCCAGCCCGCCCCTGACGCGGGTTCGGTGCAATCGCTGGATCGGGCACTGCGCATCCTGGCCATCGTCGCCCATGGCGACGGGCTTTCGCTGAGCGAGATCTCAGCCGCCTCGGACCTTGCCGCGGCAACCGCCTACCGCATGCTGACGACATTGCAGAACCACGGCATGGTCGAGTTCGAAAGCGATGGCCAGTTGTGGTCGATCGGGGTCGAAACCTACCGCATGGGCTCGGCATTCCTGCGTCGGCGCAAGCTCGTCGACCGCGCCCGCACCGTCATGCAGGAACTGATGGAGAAAACCGGCGAAACGGCCAATCTCGGTGTCGCCGAAGACGATTGTGTCGTGTTCGTCAGCCAGGTCGAGACGCACCAGGCGATCCGCGCCTTCTTCCGGCCCGGCACCCGCAGCCCGTTCCATGCCTCGGGCATCGGCAAGGCCGTTCTTGCCCATCTCGACCGCGACCGGGTGAATGCCATCGTGCGTAAGGCAGGCCTCGACGCCTATACGGAAAGGACGCTCTCGGAACCGGCATTACTTGCCCGCGATCTCGACCAGATCCGTACGCGCGGCTGGTCGGTTGACGATGAGGAGCGTTATCCGGGCATGCGCTGCATTGCCGCCGCGGTGTTCAACGAATTCGGCGAACCCATTGGCGGCGTTTCGGTTTCCGGACCTACGGTGCGCGTGACGCCCGAACGTCTCGGCGAGATCGGCCCGATCGTGCGCGACGCCGCGGCCGAACTGACCAGGATGATCGGGGGATCTCCCGATGGCACCGTGCCAGGCCTCTGAAAACACAAGCGGGAGAAGGGTTGCCCCTCTCCCGCTGCCTTCGGTTCATGCAGTCCGGACTACAGGCGGCAGTAGCGCAGCCGGCCATCATAGCCGACATAGGTGTCGGTACGCGGATCGTAGCTGCGGTAGCGCGCCAGGCAGCGCTGGACATGGCTGCCATAGGGATCGACCGGGTAATAGGCATCATAATAGGGCGCGGGCGCCGGACGATGGCCGCCGGCAATGATTGCGCCGGCAATGAAGCCGCCGGCGCCGGCGAGTGCTGCGGCCTCGGCCCTGGTCAGACCGCCGGCGGAAGACTGCTGGACAGTGCTGGCGAGGCCGGTTGCGACGACGGCAGCGGCGATAAGACCCGAAATCATCTTGCTCTTGAACGACATGGTGCTCTCCTTCGGTTGTTCTGGGAGGCGTTCCATCCGCCTCTCGCCAGTCAGTGGCTGCGGACGGGCAAAAGGTTCACGAACCCGAAGATTTTTTTCTGCTTCGCCTTGGGCCAAATGGCTGTGCTTGACAGCGGTGCGTCATCGGACGAAGTCAAAGGCTCAATGCAATGACCATCGCCGGAAAAGACATGAGCCTGCAGTCAGTCAAAGCCTTCTTCGCCGAACATGCCCCCGACATCGAGGTCATCGAGACGCCGACCAGCTCGGCGACGGTGGCATTGGCCGCCGAGGCACATGGGGTTGAGCCGGCGCAAATCGCCAAGACCATATGCCTGCGTGTCGGCGAGCGCGTGTTGCTGGTGGTGGCACGGGGCGATGCGCGCATCGACAACCGCAAGTCCCGCGACGCATTCGGCGGCAAGCCGCGCATGCTCGACCACGAGCAGGTCGCAGAACTCACCGGCCATCCCGTGGGCGGGGTCTGCCCGTTCGGACTGGCCACACCCGTGCCCGTCTACTGCGACGTCTCGCTGCGCGCCTTTGACAAAGTGGTGCCGGCAGCGGGTGCAATCAACGCGGCCGTCCGCATCGGCGTCGAGCGCATGGCACAGCTTGTCGGCGCGGAATGGTGCGACATCTGCCAGGACGCCGTCGACAGGCAGGGAACGGAAGCTGCGGAATAGATTGGGCTGGTGCCCCCGGCAGGAATCGAACCCGCGACCTTCGGTTTACAAAACCGCTGCTCTACCAGCTGAGCTACAAGGGCAATTTGCCCCGGTTAGCATATTCTGCGCCCCAGTAAAGACAATTCCGGTCGGGCTGCGACGCATCCCCAGTCCGCAACGCGCAGATGGGCCTAAAACCGGCGACCTGTCCTCACTACATGATTGACGTGGGGCATTGTCCCCCGGCGCTGGAGATGATGGATGATCAGGTTTGTCATCATAGCCGCAGCGGTCGCGATCGCCTGGCTTTTGCTGCTCATGCTTTTCCGCCAGGCCAGGGCGGCGCAGTTCGACTGGACCGGCATCGCAGCGATCGTCGGCTTCATCGCGCTTGCCTTTTACCTGCGCCACGTCACCGGCATGGGCTGAAGCTGAGCGATTTCGCCCAACAGGTCGCCCTCCCTTTGCTTCGCGCACCCTGCATGCTAACCCGTTGCCGGCGGCCGGCATCGGCGTTCGGACCGCCTGCAGGGAGCATATGGACGCCAAGTCGCTGACATTTTCGTTCGCATCCTCGGGCACGCCCGAGGCGGATGCCGCGGCAAAGCGGCTTTCGCGTCGCTATGGCCAGATGCCTTTCGGCCAGGCCGACATCGTGGTGGCGCTGGGCGGCGACGGTTTCCTGTTGCAGACGCTGCGCGAGACGATGAGCACCGGCAAGCGCGTCTACGGCATGAACCGGGGCACGGTCGGCTTCCTGATGAACGAATATGGCGAAGACGACCTGCCCGAACGCCTGGCCTCCGCGGTCGCCGAAACCATCCGTCCGCTCGAAATGCAGACCGTCGACGAAGACGGCGCGACGATGGACGCGCTTGCCATCAACGAGGTCTCGCTGCTGCGCCAGTCGTACCAGGCGGCGCGGTTGCGTATATCGGTCGACGGCAAGGTGCGGCTCGAGGACCTGATCTGCGACGGCGTGATGGTTGCGACACCCGCCGGCTCGACCGCCTACAACCTGTCCGCACATGGCCCGATCCTGCCGCTTGACGCGCCACTCCTGGCGCTGACGCCGGTCAGCCCGTTCAGGCCGCGGCGCTGGCGCGGCGCGCTGTTGCCCAAGACCGCCGTCGTGCGCTTCGAAATACTGGAAGAGCGGAAGCGTCCAGTGAACGCGGTTGCCGACCATACGGAAGTCAAATCCGTGGTTTCTGTCGAGGTCAAGGAATCCGCATCGCACACCGCGACCTTGCTGTTCGATGCCGGCCATTCCTGGAGCGAGCGCATCCTGGCTGAGCAGTTCAAATACTGAGCATTGGGCCACAGCCGGAAGCAAAGGGCTGCAAACGCTGGTTGCGTGCCAGTTTGAGTTGACAAATCGCACACTTACGCCTATCGCGTTGCGGCATATTGCAGGCGAGTTGCGCCTGTCGTGGCGAATACGCCGCGCCCTTGAACGAGCAAAGACAGCCAACACACTTGTCCGAAGACACTCAGACCGCTCCAGAAGCGTTGACCTTCGCAGACCTCGGCCTCTCGCCGAAGGTCCTTTCCGCAGTCACCGACGCCGGCTACACGCAGCCCACGCCGATCCAGGCGGGCGCGATCCCGCACGCCTTGCAGGGCAAGGACGTGCTCGGCATCGCCCAAACGGGCACCGGCAAGACGGCATCCTTCGTGCTGCCGATGCTGACGCGCCTTGAAAAGGGCCGCGCCCGGGCGCGCATGCCGCGTACGCTGATCCTCGAGCCGACGCGCGAACTTGCCGCCCAGGTCGAAGAGAACTTCGTCAAGTACGGCAAGAACCATCGCCTCAACATCGCGCTGCTGATCGGCGGCGTATCGTTCGACGAACAGGAAAAGAAGCTCGAGCGCGGCGCCGATGTCCTGATCGCCACGCCGGGCCGCCTGCTCGACCATTTCGAACGCGGCAAGCTGCTGCTATCGGCAGTCGAGATCCTCGTCATCGACGAGGCGGATCGCATGCTCGACATGGGCTTCATTCCCGACATCGAGCGCATCTGCAAGCTGATCCCGTTCACGCGCCAGACGCTGTTCTTCTCGGCGACGATGCCGCCCGAGATCACCAAGCTGACCGAACAGTTCCTGCATGCGCCGGTGCGCATCGAGGTGGCCAAGGCAGCGACCACAGCATCCACCGTCACCCAGCGTCTCGCCAAGTCCGGCCCCAAGCCCTGGGACAAGCGCGAAACCCTGCGCCGCCTGATCAATGCCGAAGGCGACGAGATCAAGAACGCGATCATCTTCTGCAACCGCAAGGTCGACGTTTCGGAGCTGTTCCGCTCGCTGGTCAAGCACGACTTCGACGCCGGTGCGCTGCATGGCGACATGGACCAGCGCGCGCGCATGACCATGCTTTCCAATTTCCGCGACGGCAAGCTGCGCCTGCTGGTTGCCTCCGACGTCGCCGCACGCGGCCTCGACATTCCCGATGTCAGCCACGTGTTCAATTACGACGTGCCGATCCACGCCGAGGACTACGTCCACCGCATCGGCCGCACCGGCCGTGCAGGGCGTTCGGGCAAGTCGTTCACAATCGCGACTCGTTCCGACACCAAATATGTCGACGCGATCGAAAAGCTGATCGGCCAGAAGATCGAATGGCATGACGGCGACCTGTCGACTGTCGTTGCCAGCGAAGGCGACGACGAGGCTCCGCGCCACGGCCGCAGCAATTCGCGCCGCGGCGGCAAGGAACAGCGCCATGGCCGCGACCGCGACCGCAAGCCCCGCGAAGAAGCGCCCGCTGTCCAGGCAGCAGTTGCCACTGAAGCTCCTGTCGACAATGTCGTGTCCGACATCGACGAGCGCCGCGAGCGCAAGGAAGCGATCCGGAACGGAAATGCCGAGCGCAAGCCGCGCGCAGAGCACGACAAGCAGCGCCGCGACGATCGCGGCAACCGCCGGGGCAACCGCGAGCGCGAGGAAGACGACGACCGCACGGTCGGCTTCGGCGACGACATGCCGGCCTTCATGCTGATCGCGACCAACGTCTGATCGCCGAAAGCTTCAATCAATAGAGCTCAAACGAAAACGGCCCCTTTCGGGGCCGTTTTTTTTGCTTCGCGGCAATCGCCACTCAGGTGAGCGGCGACAGCTGGATTTCGACGCGGCGGTTCTGCGCGCGGCCGTCGGATGTGGCGTTCGATGCAATCGGACGCGTCGCGCCGAAGCCGGTAACGGCAAAACGGCGCGAATCGACGCCCTGTGCGCCGAGGTAATTGGCAACGGACAGCGCCCGACGCTGCGACAGGTCGAAATTGTGCTGGTCGCCACCGGTCGAGTCGGTGTGGCCGAACACGTCGACGGTAGTCTGGTTGAACTTCTTGAGCACCAGGGCAACCGAGTTGAGCGTGCCGTAGAATCCCGCCTTCACGTCATCCTGATCCGTAGCGAAGGTGATGTTCGACGGCATGTTCAGGATGATCTGGTCGCCGGCGCGGGTAACGCTGACGCCGGTGCCCTGGAGTTGAGCGCGAAGCTCCGATTCCTGCCTGTCCATGTAACCACCGGCGAGGCCGCCGGCGAGTGCGCCGACACCGGCGCCAATCAGCGCATTGCGACGATCATTGCCACCAGCCAGCATGCCGAGGCCGGCGCCGGCCAGCGCGCCAAGACCCGCGCCCGCAGCCGCGTTCGACACCTTCTGGTCACCCGTATAGGGGTCGGTCGTGCAGGCGCCGACAAACATGCTGCCAGCCAGCACGAAAATCACTGTCTTCTTCATAAGGATGTCCCTCTCCGTACCGCGAAGCTCAACAGTGCTTCGCGCAAAGCCCTTCATCGGCCTTGTAGCATGAAATACGGCGAAAAACGGAACAGCGGCAAACAACCGAGGCGCAAAGTCGCAGACTATCGCCAGGTCACCACAGGTTCTTGCCCTCGATGACCACGACATCGACCTTATCGGAATCGAAACAGTCGAACAGGCGCAAGCTTACGCTGACCTGAGTATCGAAATCAGGCTCGCCGCAACCGCATCAGGCGCAGAAATCATGTTTCACGATCGTTGTCGGCGGCCCACTCAGTAGGACCTAGGCGGGACGAACAGGCATATGGTCCGGCTGTCATCGGCACCTGCGACCGAGCACCAATGGTATTGGCCATCCGGCGAATCGTGGATGCGCGCGTCCTGGTAGGTGACGACCTCGCCGGTGCCTTCGATGACATAGCCTTGCGGACGCTCGCTGATGGCCTTCTTGGGCACCTCGCGGCAGTCGTAACCGGAGCAGCAGGCGAAAGGATAGGTCCAGCCTTTGGGTGCGTCATGCGATGAGACTGGAGGAGTGCTGAGCGAGATCAGCGCTAGCGCCAAGACAGCAGGCACATATCGGCGCGGACGGGGCTTTCCTGGGCACAACATGGCGTCTTCCCCTGAGATACCCCCCAGCGAAAGCCTGCGCCCGCATGCTTAACGAAATGTTAGCCGGAATGTTCCGGGCATCGGCGCCCGGCCACACTGCGCGGCCGGGCGTGATCTGACCGATCAGTCGAGGTCGGCGACGGGCTGTCCTGCACCGCCTTCAATGCGCTGCGACAGCGAGGCTTCCATGAAGTCGTCGAGATCGCCATCCAGAACGTCCGAAGGGCTGGTGCTTTCGACGCCGGTGCGCAGATCCTTCACCAGCTGGTACGGCTGGAGAACATAGGAACGGATCTGGTGACCCCAGCCGATGTCGGTCTTGGCGGATTCTGTCGCGTTGGCGACGGCTTCGCGCTTCTTCAGCTCTTCCTCGTAGAGACGCGAGCGCAGCATTTCCCAGGCCTTGGCCTTGTTCTTGTGCTGCGAGCGCTCGGCCTGGCAGGCAACCGCGATGCCAGTGGCGATGTGCGTGATGCGCACCGCGGAGTCGGTGGTGTTGACGTGCTGGCCGCCGGCTCCCGAGGACCGGTAGGTGTCGATGCGGACGTCGGATTCAGAAACATCGATCTCGATCGAATCATCGACAACCGGGTAGACCCAGACGCTGGAGAACGAAGTATGGCGCCGCGCATTGCTGTCGTAGGGCGAGATGCGGACCAGGCGATGGACACCCGATTCCGTCTTCAGCCAACCATAGGCATTGTGGCCCTTGATGAGCAGCGTGGCCGACTTGATGCCGGCTTCTTCGCCGTCATGGACTTCCAGAACCTCGACCTTGAAGCGGCGGCGCTCAGCCCAGCGCGTGTACATGCGCAGCAGCATGTTCGCCCAGTCCTGGCTTTCGGTGCCGCCGGCGCCGGCATGGATTTCGAGATAGGTGTCGTTCTGGTCGGCTTCGCCCGACAGCAGCGACTCGATCTGACGGGCCCGGATTTCGCCCGAAAGCGAACGGATAGCGGTTTCGGCCTCGCTGATGATGTCAGCGTCGCCTTCTTCCTCGCCCATCTCGATCAGGCCGATATTGTCGTCGAGCGCCTGGCTCAGGCCCTTGATGGACCTGATGCTGTCGTCGAGCGACTGGCGCTCGCGCATCAGCTTCTGCGCTTCCTGGGGGTCGTTCCAGAGAGCGGCGTCCTCCGCCCTCATGTTCAGGTAATCAAGCCGCTTTACCGCCTGATCCCAGTCAAAGATGCCTCCTCAGCAGGCTTATGGCCTGCCTGATTTCGTCGACGATGTTCTGCGTTTCCGCGCGCATGGCAGTGTGCTTCTTCTTGTTGCTGGCGGCCTGAAAAGACCCTTGAATCGGCGCGGAACATAGGGTCGGGGCTGCCACCTGTAAAGGGAAATGGGCGGCCGCCGCTGCTTCCGCCCATCACAATCGGGACTGCAGGCGCCCACGCCTATCCCGCGTGGGCCTTTTCAAGCTTGTCGACCTCGATCCTGGTCATCTGCAACATTGCCTGCATCACCCTGCCCGCCCTGGCGGGATCGGGATCTCCAAGCAGGCGCGGCAAGGCTTCTGGCACTACCTGCCATGACAAGCCGAACTTGTCCTTGAGCCAGCCACACTGGCCAGGCTGGCCTCCTTCCGACAAGCCATACCAGAAATGGTCCACTTCGGCCTGGTCCTTGCAATCGACAACCATCGATAGCGCCTCGGTGAACTTGAACATGGGGCCGCCGTTGAGGGCGGTGAAGCGCATCCCTTCAAGCTCGAACTCCGCAACCATGACACTGCCGGCCGGCCCGGGCCCGGCTTCGCCATAGCGAGCCACCTTGCCTATGCTGGAGTTCCTGAAAACCGACGTGTAGAAATTGATCGCCTCTTCTGCCTGGTTGTCGAACCAAAGGAACGGCGTGATCTTCTGCATCATTCTCTCCCTTTTCAGAATCCGGACTTTCCTGAACCCGGATCGCCTTGACGTTTCCGTTTCAAGGACGTTCGAACGGGCAAGCTTCCTACATGCGGGGGAGACCATGCCTCGCCTGTCAATTATATAACTTTAAGGATATATATCTAATAGGGTATCGGCAAGTAACGCTGTCCTGCGCGCAAACGAAAAATGCGCGCGGCCAAAGCCGCGCGCATCCTGAAAGCTTGCCTGGGGGCCGGCTTTCGCCGGTTGCCGTGCGGGCTAGTAGAGGCCGCCACCGCCCTCGCTGATGGCCTTGCTGGCCTGTGGCGACAGCGCTTCGCCATAGCCGTTGCTGCCATCCTCGCCCATGCCGATGACCCAGTAGCTGTCGGCCGGCCCGGTGCCGGGCTTGAAGGCTTCCATGATGGTGCCGGGCGCGCCCTGGGCTGCCTGCATGCCGGTCTTGCGATCGATGGAAATCAGGGTCATGCCCTCGGGAACCACGAAATCGACCTTCGGCGTGCCCTCGAGCGCCACCTTCATGAATTCCTTGAAGATAGGAGCCGCAAGGCCGCCGCCGGTGGTGCCCTTGCCGAGCGTCTGCGGCTTGTCGAAGCCGAGATAGAGCCCGACAACGAGGTTCGGCGTATAGCCGACGAACCAAGCGTCCTTCTCGTCATTGGTCGTACCGGTCTTGCCGGCCATCGGGCGGCCCAGCTCCAGCAGGGTCGTCGCGGTACCGCGCAAGACGACACCTTCCATCATCGAGGTGATCTGGTAGGCGGTCATCGGGTCGAGAACCTGCTCGGAATTGTCGACCAGTTCCGGTTCGGGCTGGTTGGCCCAATCGGGGGCGACGCAACCCTCGCAGCCGCGCTCATCGTGCTTGAACACGGTCTTGCCGTAGCGATCCTGGATGCGGTCGATCAGCGACGGCTTGATCTGCCGGCCGCCATTGGCCATCACGGCGTAGGCAGAGACCATGCGCATGACGGTAGTTTCGCCGGAACCCAGCGACATTGCCAGCACCGGCAGCATCTTGTCATAGACGCCAAAGCGCTCGGCATATTCGGCGACCGTCTTCATGCCCATGTCGTTGGCCAGGCGCACGGTCATCAGGTTGCGCGAGCGCTCGATGCCGGCGCGAAGCGTCGACGGACCCGCCGCCTTGCCGTCATAATTCTTCGGCGTCCAGCTCGTGCTACCGGTCTGGATGGTGATCGGGCCATCCATGATCACCGATGCCGGGGTGTAGCCATTGTCCAGTGCTGCCGCATAGACGAACGGCTTGAACGCAGAACCGGGCTGGCGCATCGCCTGGGTCGCCCGGTTGAACTCGGACTGCGCGAAGGAGAAGCCACCGACCATGGCCAGCACGCGGCCGGTATGCGGGTCCATGGCGACAAGGCCGCCCGAAACGTCGGGCACCTGGCGCAGCGCATAGCTGTCGCTGCCTTCGTTCTTTTCGACATAGACGACATCGCCGGCCTTGAGCACGTCGGCGGGAGAATTCGCCTTCACGCGCTTGCCGTCGACGACATGGCGCATGGCGAAGCTCATGTCCTCCGCCGACACGGTGCTGCGCTCGCGGTCCTTGGAGAGTGCGCCGGAAATCTCGCGCTTGGGCTGGAGGCCGATGTCGAGCCCCGCCTTCGAACTGTCAAGCACGACCGCAAGGCGCCATTCGGGGACGTCGTCGAGGCCCTTGACCTCGCCCAGCGCCGTGCCCCAGTCGCTGGAAACGTCGATGCTCTTGACCGGGCCACGGTAGCCGCGCAAGCGATCGTACTTTTCCAGGCCCGACTGCATGGCCTTGCGTGCCATCGCCTGAAGCTTCGGATCAAGCGTGGTGCGCACCGACAGGCCGCCCTCATAGAGCGCATCCTGGCCATAGCGGGAGATCAGTTCGCGGCGTACTTCCTCGGTGAAGTACTCGCCGGCGAAGACATAGGTACCGACGCGGCGCGGCGTGACGCCGAGCGACGAAGCCTTGGCCTTTTCACCCTCTTCGCGCGACACGTAACCATTGACGACCATCTGGTCGATGACCCAATTGCGGCGCTCGATCGCGCGGTCGGTGTACCTGAAGGGGTGATAGTTTGACGGGCCCTTGGGCAGGGAGGCGAGATAGGCCGCTTCGGCGACAGTCAGCTCGTTGACCGACTTGTCGTAATAAGTCAGCGCGGCGCCGGCGATGCCGTAGGCCCCGAGACCGAAGAAGATCTCGTTGAGATAGAGCTCGAGAATGCGATCCTTCGAGTAGGCCTGCTCGATGCGGAAGGCCAGGATCATTTCCTTGATCTTGCGCTCGTAGGTCTGGTCGGAACTCAACAGGAAGTTCTTGGCGACCTGCTGGGTAATCGTCGAGGCGCCGACCTGGCGGCGGCCGGAGCCCAAATTCTGGAAATTGGTCAGCACCGCGCGGCCAAGGCCGGTCACGTCGATGCCGGGGTGGTTGTAGAAATTCTTGTCTTCGGCCGACAGGAACGCCGCCTTGACGCGATCGGGTACGGCCTGAATGGGCAGATATAGCCGGCGCTCGCGCGCGAATTCGCCCATCAGCGCGCCATCGGAGGCGTGGATGCGCGTCGTCACCGGCGGCTCATACTTGGCGAGCACCTCGTAGTCCGGCAGCTCCTTGTTGACCTGGCCGAGATAGATCGCCACGCCCGCCGCAACGACAAGCGCAAGCGTCGTGCCGATGCCGAAGAAATAGCCGATAAGACGAATCATGCCCGCTCCAGTACAAGGTTCGGGGATTCCCTAAACCAACCCGCCATCACCGCAAGCCGCAGGTACTGTCCCGATCCGTAATCGGCCACCCATGTCGTGCGGTTGTGGGCAAAATACGGCAATAGCCGGCAAGCGCCAAAGATTTTGGCCGGAAGGACCACAAATTGCCCGGGCAGTTGCTCGTCCGCAACGCCGGATTGTGAGGCATCAGCCGCCAGTGCCGCCGGCCCGCTCGGCAACGAAGGCAGCGACAGCCTTCGAAATGCTGGTTGCGGCCTTCTCGCGCCAGTCCGCGCTACGAAGCTGCTCCTCGTCCTCGGGATTTGAGAGATAGCCGAGTTCGACCAGCACCGACGGCACGTCGGGCGCCTTGAGCACCCGGAAGCCAGCCGAGCGATGCGGGTTGTTGATCATGCCGACCGTCGGCGACAACTCGCCGACCAGCGAACGGGCGAAACGCGTCGAAAAGCCATGCGTCTCGCGCCGGATGAGATCGACGAGAATGTCGGAGACCTCGTGATTTTCTTCCGCGACATCGACGCCGGCGAGTTGATCGGAGAGGTTTTCGCGATCGGCGAGCGCCTGGGCGTCGGCGTCGGACGCCTTGTCGGAGACGGTATAGACCGTCGCACCGCGAATGCCTTTCAGGCGGATGGTGTCGGCGTGGATCGAAATGAACAGGTCCGCCTCGGCCTGGCGAGCGATGCGAACGCGATCGTCGAGCCGCAGGAAATCGTCGTCCTCCCGCGTCAGCACGACCTTGTAGCTGCCGTTGGCGGCCAGCTTGGCTTTCAACTCCTTGGCGAAGGCGAGCGTGACCGATTTCTCGACCGTACCGTTCAGGCCTTCGGCACCGCCGTCGATGCCGCCATGCCCGGGGTCGAGGACGATCGTGAACGGCCGGTCGCCGCGATGGGCGATCTTGCCGATGCGGTCGCTCTTGGGCGTGGACACCGTCGAGCCCGTCGTCTCGGCCTGGATGGCAAGTGCCGCGTCGAACTCCCGCTCGGAGGCTGCGGCGACATCGGCGACCATGCGGTAGCCCGAGCCATCTTCATTCTTGAGGATATCGACCTTTTCGACGTTGAACGGCCCCTTCGACGTCACGATGAGACGCGAAGCGCCCTCGCCCGATGTGCCATAGCGTACGCCCTTGATCAGGCCACGTGGCTTGAGGTCCTTTGCGTCCAAGGTCAGCGCCGTGTCGGGAAGATCGACAACCAGACGGTGAGGCCCGCGCAGCAGGAACCATTTCGGCTCCGGCTCGCGGTCGAAATTCATGACGATGCGCATATGGGTAGCATCGCCTGCCATCTTGTAGTCGAGCGTCTTTATCGCATCGCCGGCAAAAGCCGGGTGGGATTGAAGGCCAAGGACAGCCGAAAGCAGCGCCAGCAGCAAAAGCAGCGGACGCCACATTGCGCCCCAGGGCTGACTGCCCCCGATCGGGAAGCTCTTGCCAGTCACTGCCGCAGGCCCCATCTCTCGTCTTGCCGCTCCAAAAGCAGGCGCGCACAGGCTGCACGCCGAGGTCAGTCGCAGGACAAAATACGCTGCCCCTTCGATTAACGACTGGTAACCAGAGAAGGTTAACCGAGTCTTTGCGGAAATGCTCCCCTGCCGGCTGTCGCACCTGCCTTTGCCGGCGTCGGAAATCAGGGTTGCGCTCAACCTCGCCAAATCATAAAAGCGACATTGGATCACTGCAATCCTGGGCCCGCGCCCTCAGCGCCTTCCGCTAGGGAACCACGCGACGAGCGATGGCTCAACTCGCAAAAGAGAAACGATTTCAGTGATCGCGACGAGATTCGCAGGCGCGGCCCGTGGCGGGGTAGCGACTGCGTGAGAAAAACGGCCGGACACTCATTCCGCGCCGGCTCTGTAAGAGCAAAGTAGCTGGTCCGGATTCCCGGGCTTAGGTTTGAAACAAGGTTCGCAAGGTCACGCATTGGCCACAGACGCAATCATGGACAGGTCCGCAGGTAACCGCGCCATCACGGCTGCGGGCGGTTCCGCCATGACGTTTGGGCTGCGACCGGCGGGCGCAAAATTATCCGGCACCCCCTCATCAGCAAACTCACGGCGGCGGACGAGTTCCCGCAAGCCGCGGCTGACGGCTGCCGGGAGGACAAATAATGCCCAACAAGATGCTGATAGACGCCTCCCACCCGGAGGAAACACGGGTTGTCGTAGTTCGCGGTAACCGCATTGAAGAGTTTGATTTCGAATCACAGGACAAAAAGCAGCTCAAAGGAAACATCTACCTCGCCCGCGTAACGCGGGTTGAACCGTCCCTTCAGGCTGCCTTCGTCGAATATGGCGGGAACCGTCACGGCTTCCTCGCCTTCAGTGAAATCCATCCCGACTATTATCAGATCCCGGTTGCCGACCGTCAGGCGCTGCTGCGTGCCGAGGCCGAAGAAGCCGAGGACGAGGAAGACGACGACGACAACGGCGAGGACCGCCAGGACCGCAACCGCGGACGCCGGCGCCGCCGTGGTGGCAAGAACCGTGGCCGCAACGGCGACGAGCAGAAGCCCGATGGGGCCGGCGACGACGAGGGCTCCCATTCGGAAGACGATGGCGAGCCGATGGCTGCGGCGTCCGACGATGAAGGCGATTCGACCGCTGCAGGCGAATCGGAGACGAACGGCGACGCACCCGAAACGGCAGCCGACGACGAGACCGCCTCGGACGAGCGCGAGCCGACATCGATCGCCGCGTCGGTCGACGCCGACGTCGTCTCCGAGTTGCCCGAGCCGACCGTCACCGAAAACGAAAATGGCGGCGTGATCGAGGAAGTGCACTCGGCCCACCACGACGATCACGAGATCGAGTCGGTCGGCGCTGAAGATGCGCTCGAAGAGGTGCGCAACCGCCGCAAGCCGGTTCGCCGCCACTACAAGATCCAGGAAGTCATCAAGCGCCGCCAGATCCTGCTGGTGCAGGTGGTCAAGGAAGAGCGCGGCAACAAGGGCGCTGCGCTGACGACGTATCTGTCGCTCGCCGGCCGCTATTCCGTGCTGATGCCGAACACCGCCCGCGGCGGGGGCATCTCGCGCAAGATCACCAACGCCCAGGACCGCAAGCGCCTGAAGGAGGTCGTTGCCGACCTCGAAGTGCCGAAGGGCATGGGCGTCATCCTGCGCACCGCAGGCGAGAGCCGCACCAAGGCCGAGATCAAGCGCGACTACGAATATCTGATGCGGCTGTGGGAAAACGTCCGCAGCCTGACGCTGCAGTCGACGGCACCCGCATTGGTCTATGAGGAAGGCAGCCTGATCAAGCGATCGGTACGCGACCTCTACAACAAGGATATCGACGAGGTTCTCGTTGCCGGCGAAGACGGCTATCGAGAGGCCAAGGACTTCATGCGCATGCTGATGCCCAGCCATGCCAAGGTGGTCCAGCCCTACCGCGACATCACGCCGATCTTCGTGCGCAGCGGCATCGAATCGCAACTCGAGCGGATGGTCCAGCCGCAGGTGACGCTGAAGTCGGGCGGCTACATCATCATCAACCAGACCGAGGCGCTGGTTGCCATCGACGTCAATTCCGGGCGCTCCACCAAGGAGCACTCGATCGAGGAGACGGCGCTTCACACCAACCTTGAAGCCGCCGAGGAAGTGGCGCGCCAGCTCAGGCTGCGCGACCTTGCCGGCCTGATCGTCATCGACTTCATCGACATGGAGGAGAACCGCAACAACCGTGCGGTCGAAAAGAAGCTCAAGGATTGCCTGAAGAACGACCGCGCCCGCATCCAGGTCGGCCGGATCTCGCATTTCGGCCTGATGGAGATGTCGCGCCAGCGCATCCGCGCCAGCGTGCTGGAATCGACGATGAAGCCGTGCCCGCATTGCGGCGGCACCGGCCATGTGCGTTCGGACTCCTCGGTGGCTCTCCAGGTCGTCCGCGCCATCGAAGAATTCCTGCTCAAGGATTCGCGCAGCCACATCACCGTCAAGACACCGGCAGCGACCGCGCTGTACGTGCTCAACCACAAGCGCTCGACGCTGGTGGACCTCGAAGCCCGCTTCGGCGTGACGATCACGCTCGAGGCCGACGACAACGTCGGTTCGCAGAACCATGCGATCTTCCGCGGCGCCATTGCCGAGAAGCCGGCAAGCTTCAGCCTGCCTGTGATCGCGCCGGCCTATGAAGAGCCGGAAGAGGTCGAAGACGAGATCGTCGTCGAGGAGGAAGAAGAGGCAACCGTGTCCGCCGAGGCGCAGCCTGCCCGTGCGCCGCAGCCAGCTGGTGAAGGCGAGCAGCACGACCGCAAGCGGCGCAAGCGCCGGCGCCGTCGCGGCGGCCGTGACCGCGAGCATGGCGCATCGCAGGATGCAGCCGCCGTCGCCTCGGAAGCCGTCGGCTCCGAGGACGAGGAAGCCGACTCGGATGCCGAGATCGAGACCACTGCGGACGTCGCCGCTCCTGAAGCAGCCAACGCCGACGCTGCGAACGACGAGGCGGCAGCCAAGAAGCGCCGGCGCGGCAAGCGTGGCGGCAAGCGCAACCGCAAGGAAGACGACGAGCTTTCGGCAGCGGAAGGCGACGAGCAGACCGCATCCGAAGATGCCGTCGCAGAGCCAGGCGTGAGCGACGCTGAGGCCGTCGAAGCAGCAGCAGTGGAAGCCGTGGCTGCGGAACCGGAAGCAGTCGTCGAAGCCAAGCCGAAAAGGGCGCCACGCCGTTCGGCCAAGGCCAAGAAGGCTGACGCCGAGGCGGCAGAAGCGCCGGCTGCTGAAGCTGTCGCCGAAGCGGTCGTTGCTGAAGAGGTTATCGTCGATGCGGCAGTTTCCGAACCCGCTGCCAAGCCGGCGAAGAAGCCAGCGAAGCCCCGTGCGCCGCGCCGCAAGGCAGCCGCCGCTCCCGCCGAGCAAGAAGTGGTAGCCGCCCCAGCCGAGCAGGAAGTGGCTGCTGCGCTGGCTGAACCGGAAGCGGTTGCCGCTCCGGCCGCGCAAGAAGCGGTTGCCAAGGCACCCGCAGCGCGTGCGGCGAAGGCGCCTGCGGCCCCCGTGGTTACTTCGGCAGTTGACGCCTACGACGAGGCTTCGAACGAAGCCAAGCCGAAAAAAGGCGGCTGGTGGCAGCGCAAGGGTTTCTTTTGATCGGCTAATATAAAGACCCCGGCCAGCACATTGCTGGTCGGGTTCACTATTTATTTAGATTATTTTGCTTGCCGTCCGGCACTGTTTGCACCGATATACACCCCGGCATTCGAATAGACTCATACTTTGCTTTAATACTGCCCGGAGAGACGGCCGATGACGAGTGACAGCAAGATCGACATTTTAGGACTGACTGCGCATATCGTCAGCGCTTATGTAGAGAACAACAAGGTGCCTGCCACCGGCTTGCCGGAACTGATCGCCAGCGTCAACGCCTCGATCCTGGCACTCAACCAGCCAGTCGAAGCACCGGTCGAGGTGCAGCAGCCTGCCGTGAACCCCAAGCGTTCGATCCTCCCCGACTACATCATCTGCCTGGAGGACGGGAAGAAGTTCAAGTCGCTGAAGCGCCACCTGGCGGTCCATTTCGGACTGACGCCGGAGGAATATCGCGCCAAGTGGGGCTTGCCTGCCGACTATCCCATGGTTGCGCCGAACTACGCCGCCGCCCGTTCGGCGCTGGCAAAGACGCTTGGTCTTGGCCGCAAGGCGGCCGCGGTTCCGGCCAAGACACGCGCCCGCGCCAAGAAGGCTTGATTTTCCGAAATCTGAGACGCGCGCTCCGGGTTGCACCGGAGCGCGACGATTACGCGGCTGCTACCACATCCGCGGAATAGCGCAGTTCGCGCATCGGGCGCACGCGCTGCGTGGTCCTGTCGTAGAGCGGATGCGCCTTGTAGGCTGCAAGGGCGGCCTGGTCGACGAACTCTGCGTAGACGACGACGTCGATCTCATCCGATAGCGGATCGACCTTCGTATTGACCGTCACTTCAAAAACGGTGGAATGCGGAATTCCGCCAAGCGCCGACAATTCCTCACGGATCGTCTCGACGTCCTGTTTCTGCCGCGCACTGAAGAACACAATGTGCCGGATCAAGCGACAATTCCTTCTGCTGCTTTGCTGGCGCCTTTTGGGTCGGCTTTCGACCGGCGTCAATCGGGCAAAGTGTTGCGGACAGCAAAACAACGCAGACGGAGCAGAGCCGCATGGCCCCTTGGTGCGTCGAAACCTAGCCGGTGACCATCCGCACCACGCGGTGGACCTCGGTGACCGTCCTGCCGATCGCGTCGCCCTGGTTGTAGAGAACATCCCAGACCAGGAACAAGGTGCCGCACATTATCACGATCACATAGCGCATCGTGTGCCCTCCCCGAGGCTCAGCGAGCCAGGATCGATGATAGTTCGCCATCGATCTCCCGTGAAGCATTAGGCCACACTAATGCGCATATTTCTGACGCCAGCCTGCCTCGTCGACCGCATCTTCCTCTGGCACATCAGCGCTTGCCAGATGTCACTTGAAGTTCGCGATTTTGGCGGTGAAGATCACTTCGGGAATTCACCGTGGCGCGCGAAGTTCTTGGCGGAAGCAAGTCAAGTCTACCGCATGCCGTCCGGAGGGTGCGACCGGCAACGCGCCATCCGTCCGGCAATCGAGCCCGATGGACATGCCTGGAACACGAGCCCGGGGAAGCCGGCACGGGCACCAGAGCTTGGGACGTCGAGATGGCCCAGAGGATATCGGACGAATCAATCGCGCGTGGAGTAACGCGGCTCCACGAAGGCAATATCAGGGATGTCGCCCGCGGCCTGCCAGCGCGAGTGCGCATGGCACTGTCGGCCGCATTGCATTTGCCGCGCGGCACACTCACCGTGAGGATGCCCGACGGCCGTAGCGTACTGGTTGGCGGCAAGGCGCCAGGGCCCGAAGCCGAGATCGTGCTGCACAATTGGAACCTGCCGGCACGGGCGTTCAGCGGGGGCACGATCGGCGTCGCCGAATCCTACATGGACGGCGATTGGGACAGCCCTGATGTCACCAGCTTCCTCGAACTGTTCGTGATCAACACGGAAGCCGGCGAAGGTGTTGCCGGCGGCACCAACTGGCTGCTCACGACTGTCCAGCGCATTCGCCACTGGCTCAACGACAACACCCGTACCGGCTCGAAGCGCAACATTTCCGCCCACTACGACCTCGGCAACGCCTTCTACAGCCAGTGGCTCGACCCCAGCATGACCTACTCCTCCGGGCTCTATGCAACCGGCGCCAACGACCTGGCGGGAGCGCAGACCGAGAAATACCGGGCGCTTGCACGCGACACCGGCATCGGCCCCAACGACCACGTGCTCGAGATCGGTTGCGGCTGGGGCGGATTCGCCGAGTTCGCGGCGCGCGAAATCGGCTGCAAGGTGACCGGCCTGACGATCAGCCGCGAGCAGTTCGACTTCGCCCAGAAACGCATCCACAACGCCGGGCTTTCCGACCAGGTCGAGCTCAAGTTGCAGGATTATCGCGACGAGACCGGCCGCTATGACCGCATCGCCTCGATCGAGATGTTCGAGGCGGTCGGCGAAAAATACTGGCCTGCCTTCTTCGCCAAGATGAAGCAGTGCCTGCCCTCGGGCGGCACGGCGGGGCTGCAGATCATCACCATCAACGAGGCCGCCTATCCGCTCTACCGCAAGCGGCCGGATTTCATCCAGCGCTACGTCTTTCCCGGCGGCATGCTGCCGACGCCGACGCTGCTGAAATCCCTGGGTGCCGATCACGGGCTAGACTACCTGCGCGAGCGGGTCTTTCCACAGGACTATGCGCGGACCCTTGCCGAATGGCGCAGCCGCTTCTGGTCGTCCTGGGAGCGCATCGTGCCGCTCGGGTTCGACGATCGCTTCAAGAAGCTATGGGAATTTTACCTGCATTATTGCGAAGCAGGCTTCCGCGCCGAATACATCGACGTCAGGCAGGTGGTCTACAAGGCGTGATTGCTTTGCAGATCGCGGCAGCAATACAGGTTCGCACGCTCAGACATGCCGACGTCGAACCTAAGCGGACAGCCGGATCGCTCCGGCCGCCCCGCAAACGGGTTCCAAACGCCTAAAGCGTGATGCGGTACTTGGCAAAGCCTTCCGCGCCCTCGCCCGCCGGCTCGATCTTGACGGCCTTGACCTCAGTGAGGTGATCCTTGGCCTTCGGCCCGGTCTCGAAAATCACAGACGCCCCCTGGACAGGCGCGAACGACCAGTTGGAATCGGCCGACGGGTTGATCGTGCCCTGGTCGACGATGTAGCGGACGATGACGTCGCGGTTGGTATCTGGCGCCTCGAACACCAGCTTCGAGGCATTGATCTCGGGGAAGTTGCCACCACCGCCGGCCCGATAGTTGTTCGACGCGACGACGAATCTTGCTGCCGGATCGATCGGCTTGCCCTCGAACATCAAGTCGACGATGCGGTTCGAAGCAGCATTCAGCACAGCGCCCTTGGGATCGTATTTCGGCGGCTGCGCCAGGTCGATCCTGTAGGTCACGCCATCGATGACATCGAAATTGTAGGAAGGAAAGTCGGGATTGATCAAAGCCTGGTCGGCCTTGCCTGGCGTGACCTGGTTGAAGATGCCGGCCGACATCTCCAGCCATTCCTTGACCTGCGCCCCGGTGATCGCCACCGCCTGCACGGTGTTGGGGTAGAGATAGAGGTCGGCGACGTTCTTGATCGCCACGTCGCCCACCGGCACGTCGGTGTAGTAGTCCGGCCCGCCTCGCCCGCCCGACTTGAAGGGTGCTGCCGCCGACAGCACCGGCAGGTCCTTGTGCTCGGTCTGCTTCAGCATGTCCTTGATGTACCAGATCTGCGCCTGGCTCACGATCTGCACCGAGGGATCGTCGGCGACGAGGGCGAAATAGGAATAGAGCGGCGCCGACGTCTTGCCGACGGGCGTGCGCACGTAAGCGAGCGTCGCTTCATGCTCTTCCTTGGCCGCGGCCTCCACTTCCGCCTTGCTCTCGACGGTCGGCACCATCTTCTTGTCGACGCGCTTGGCGATGGGGCGCGCCTCGCTGGTGGAACTCACGACCTTCCAGACGTTGCCGTCGCGCTCGAGCAGCAGGTCGATCAGGCCGAGATGCGAGCCCCAGAAGCCGCCCATGACACCGGGCTTGCCGTTGATCGTTCCCTTGGCATTGTCGAGACCCTCGACGCCGTCGAACTTCGGCCCGGGAAAATCGAGATGGCTGTGGCCGGTAACGATGGCGTCGATGCCATCGACGCCGGCGAGCAGGATCGAGGCGTTTTCGAGGTTTTCCGCAGCTTGCGGCGTGCCCATACCGGAGTGCGACAGTGCGACGATGATCTCGGCCCCCTCCTCCTTCATCTGCGGCACCCAGGCCTCGGCCGCCTTGACGATGTCGCGGGTCATCGCCTTGCCGTTGAGATGCCGGGAATCCCAGGTCATCACCTGTGGTGGCACGAAGCCGATCAGGCCGATGCGGATCGGATGTTCGGTGCCGGCACCGTCCTTCACCTTCTTGTCGAGGATCACGTAAGGCTTGAGGAAAAGCTCGTCCTTGGCGGCATCGCCGGCGAGCTGGCCCTTTGTCAGGTTGGCGCAGACGACGGGGAAATTCGCCCCCGCCAGAACCTTGAACATGTAGTCGAGGCCGTAGTTGAACTCGTGGTTGCCCAGCGTCGAGCAATCGTAGCCCAGCGTATTCATCGCCTTGATGATGGGATGGACGTCGCCATCCTTCATGCCGCGCTGATAGGCCATGTAGTCGCCCATCGGATTGCCCTGCAGGAAATCGCCGTTGTCGACCAGGATCGAGTTGCTGGCCTCGGCGCGGATGGCGTCGATAATGGACGCGGTGCGGGCGACACCCATCGTGTCGTTCGGCTTGTCGGCGTAATAATCGTAGGGAAACACGTGCACGTGCAGATCTGTGGTTTCCATGATGCGCAAGTGCGCCTGGTTGGCCTCAGCGCGCGCCGAGAACGGATGCAGCATCACAAGCGCGCTTGCAGCGGCCGAACTCGCCAAAAAGGAACGGCGAGATATGGGGTGAAGCATGTTGGACATTTTCATTCTCCAGGAAATGAACTGACAGTATTTAGCCGGCGTCCGAAAGATCAAATCTTGCGCCAAAATTCGCCTGAGTCCAGCCGAGTCGCGTGACAGTGCCGCGACAGGCCGTGATCAATGGGTTGGACCAGCCCCTGCCGACGGTGCAGCCTGCCTCTCCACCCGGTCAGGCCAGGTCGGGCCTGATGCCCATGACGGTGCGGTCGACGATCTCGCGCAGGGCGAAGGACGAGTTGATCTTGGTGACATGCGGCATCGCCGACAGCCACTCCTTGTGGATGCGCTCGTAGTCCGGCAGGTCGCGGGCGGCGATGCGCAGGATGTAGTCATACTCACCCGACATCAAGTGACAGGACAGGATGTTAGGACAGCGCTTCACCGCCACCTCGAAATCCGACAGCGTCTTTTCGAACTGCCCGGACAGAGAGATGTGCACGATCACGGTCATCTGGTGGCCGAGGGCGGCGTTGGAAAGACGCGCGTGATAGCCGGCGATGACGCCCGATTTCTCAAGGTTGTCGAGGCGGCGGGAACAGGCGGATTGCGACAGGCCGACCTTCTCGGCCAGCGCCGCGTTGGGCAGGCGCCCATCCTTCTGCAAAGCATCCAGAATGGCGATATCGATCCTGTCCAGCGGCATTCTTCGAATTTCCTTCGATCACGATGCCTATTTGTGCAAGAATAATCGATCTCAACCTTTACGCGCAACCTATTTCGCAAACATATGCGGAACGATTCGTGATTGACTTCGTCAATAAGAAGCAATGGCCGAAACGGCTGCGGAGGAGCACAAAATGCGCGTAGGTTGCCCCAAGGAAATCAAGAACCACGAGTACCGCGTCGGGCTGACCCCCGGTTCGGTTCGTGAATACGTCGCCCATGGCCACGAAGTGCTGGTCGAGACCGGCGCGGGCGCAGGCATCGGCGCCGACGACAACGCCTACCGCGCGGCGGGCGCCCACATCGCCAAGACCGCCGAGGAGGTGTTCACGCGCTCCGACATGATCGTCAAGGTCAAGGAGCCGCAGCCGCATGAATGGGTGCAACTGCGCGACAGCCAGATCCTCTACACCTATCTCCACCTCGCGCCGGATCCGGACCAGACCAAGGGCCTGATGGCCTCCGGCGTCACGGCGGTTGCCTATGAAACCGTCACCGACGAGCGCGGCGGCCTGCCGCTGCTGGCGCCGATGTCGGAAGTGGCCGGGCGGCTGGCGATCCAGGCGGGAGCGACCGCGCTGCAGAAGGCTCATGGCGGCCGCGGCGTCCTGCTCGGCGGCGTTCCGGGCGTGCTGCCGGGCAAGGTCGCCGTCATCGGCGGAGGCGTCGTTGGCCTGCACGCCGCGCGCATGGCCGCAGGCCTCGGCGCCGACGTTTCCATCATCGACCGGTCGATCCCGCGCCTGCGCCAGCTCGACGACATTTTTGGCGGGCGCGTCCATACGCGCTATTCGACAGTCGAGGCGCTCGAGGAGGAGTGCTTTTCGGCGGACCTCATCATCGGTGCGGTGCTCATTCCCGGTGCCGCCGCGCCGAAGCTGGTCAGCCGCGAAATGCTGTCGGGGATGAAGAAGGGCGCCGTCCTCGTCGATGTCGCCATCGACCAGGGCGGCTGCTTCGAGACCTCGCACGCGACCACCCATGCCGACCCGACCTACGAAGTCGACGGCATCATCCATTACTGCGTCGCCAACATGCCGGGCGCGGTGCCGGTGACCTCGGCCCACGCGCTCAACAACGCCACGCTGCATTATGGACTGGCGCTCGCCGACCGCGGGCTCAAGGCGCTGGCCGACGAGCCGCATCTGCGCAACGGGCTGAATATCCATCGCGGACGGATCATCAACCGCGCCGTAGCGGAAGCGCTCGGCTACGAGGTGACGGAAGCAAAATCCGCGCTGGCTGCATGATTCGCCAGGAATAGCCCGTCGCGCCCGCTGCAGAGATGCAGCGGGCTCGATCAGCTTCTTGAACTCGATTGCTTTACTCGACTGTGACTATTCAGCGCGAATTCTCGGGTCCACCCTACGCTAAACTCTTAGTGTGACAACTTAGCTGCAGCGCAGACTGCCCTGACATGCCACATACCCGGTTATTGGTAGTGGGGTAGTAATGATTCATTTTGGAAAAACGTTCGCAGCACTCCTGCTGGGCGCCGCCTCGGCGGCCGCAATCAGCTCGGCATCGTCTGCTGCGGATGCAGTGTCGGCGGAAGCTTCGACGGCGGGTTTCAACTGGAGCGGTATCTATGTCGGCTTCGGCGGTGGTGTCGGGGCAGTTAAGCACGCGTTCGAGATTTCGAGCCCACCGATGCGATCGACCGACCTTGGCGCCGGCGGTATCTTCGGCGAAGTCACAGTCGGCTACGACTACATGCTTTCGGATCGCGTGCTGATAGGTGCCTTTGCTGATGCACGTTTCGGCAACATCGGCCTCTCGATGGAGGTTGGCGGACCTGAAGGTAAGATTACCAACAACTATGGCTTCGACGTCGCCGCACGGCTTGGCTATCTGCTGACTCCGACCACGCTGTGATATGCGCTTGGCGGCTACAGCTGGCAGCATACTGACGTGGACTTCCCTGGCCCTGCAGGCTTCGACCTAGACAGCGACCGCGACGGATATGTTCTCGGCCTGGGTGTCGAAACGGTGATCGCCACCAACTGGACACTGAAGAGCGAGTACCGCTACGCCAACTATGGCACCGAGCCGTTCATCGGGGTGGAGGCCCTGACACCGAAACGTCCACCCATACCTTCCACATCGGCGCCAACTATCGCCTCGGCGCCCAAAATGGTGGCGCGACCTTCTCGGCACCTGCCTACAGCTGGACCGGCTTCTACGTAGGCGGCGCGCTCGGGGCTGGTGCCATCACCGACGAGATCAACGTTGGCGGCGGTCAGCTCAACGGCATTGGCGGCGTCGCAGGTATCCAGATCGGCGGCCGCTATTCCGGCATGACCACAGTTTTGGGAGAAGATCCGTCCGGCAGCTATAAAGGCAAGGCAGACTACGGTTTCGACGTGCTTGCACGCGTCGGTGCCAAGCTGAATGAAACGACCCTCGCCTACGTGTTGGGTGGCTACAGCTGGCAGCATGTCAAGGAAGAGATGACCGGCAGCGGCCTGAGTGACAGCTTCGATTGGAGCGTCGACGGCTTCTCGGTCGGTGGCGGCCTGGAAACCGCGGTGACCAGCAACATTGCGGTGAATCTGGAGTATCGCTACTCCAGATTTGAAGGCCAAGACTACGGCACGGGTGGCGCCTACGAGACGGTTCCAGCCTTCCACACCGTCCGCGTCGGCGCGAAGTACAAGTTCAACTAAGCGTATACCTGATCAAGATCCGAAGCCCGTCGCAGCAATGCGGCGGGCTTTTTCGTTTTCAGCCGCACGTCATGCTTAGGTTCGATCTGGGCCGATCAGCGTACCGCCTTCGATCCGGCATTGATAACAATTGTTCTTCGCCGAACGCATGTGGACATAGGCGACGTCGGGCCGCGCCAGCAATTCTGCGGCTCTCCCGACGATACCGGGCGTGGGCGTCACCGCGCCGGTGCCGTAGACGATGCGGTCGTCGGCACCATAGCCGCGCAAGATGTAGTCACGCGTCCTGGTGAAAAGCTCCGGCAGTTGGTCCGTCTCTTCGGCGCGCGGACATTCCGCGGCATGCAGGAAGATCGGGCCGGTTTCGGCATAGGGCTGCAATTCGGGGAACGGCCGATAGGCAAGGACGAGGTAGGCCTCGCCCTCGCCCACATTGCCGAGGCAATGGCGGCACGGCACACCGACACCGTCCGAAATCCTGTGCTCGGGTTGCATGCCGTAGGCATCGGGCGCACCGCGCTGAAGCGCGCGCACGGCATCGGTGGGAAGAGCCTGGAAGCGGATGGTCATGGCAGCGAACCTCGTTGAACATTGCCGTAACCTATGATGCCGAAACGGCCTCGCCCACCCGATTTGCGCTGCCAGTGTGGCGCCTGTCCAAGAACGAAAAAGCCCGGCTCTTGCAAACCGGGCTCATCGAAATATCCAGGCAGGTGCTAGCGGATGAAGGCGTCGTAGCGGCGCAGCGTGACGCGGCGGTTGCGCCAGTTCTCGTTCTGGGTCGGCACCAGAAGGAACTCCTCGCCATAGCCCACCGTCTCAAGCGCATAGCGCGGAATGCCGAACTCGCGCACCAGCGTCTGCTTGAGCGATGCGGCGCGGCGCTCGGACAGCGTCTGGTTGGAGGCGAACGAACCCACGGCATCGGTGTGTCCCTCGATCAGCACGCGGGCGCCGGGGTCGCGGCGCAGGATGCGCTCAAGAGCATTGGCGATGTTCTCCACCTTGCCGTATTGCGAGTACGGGACCTCGGCCGAACCGAAGGCGAAGTTGATCGACTGGATGTCGATCGACGGGGCCATGCGGCGCAGGTCCGGCCGGCGCTTGAATTCGCGCACCGTCACGCGCTGGTTGGGCCTGAGCTTCGTCGTCGGCGCCGCCTGAAGCTGGCGCTCGATCTGCGACGCCGAAGGCGTCGTCGCCTGCGCGGCAGCGAGTGAAGGCGCGGCAAGCACGGCGATCAGCGCGGCAGCAAGCGTACGGCGGTTCAACATCTTCATTCTCCTTGCACGTCGACCATGTGGTCCATCCGATGAGCCGGAAAATGCCAGAGCCAAGCTGAAGAAGAGATGAATGAACGGTTCAGCCGGGGTTGGGCGCGATCAGGGCCGCATGACACTGGCCGAACGTTCGGCAAAGGTCATTGTCCGGACCATCTCCGGCTTCTGCGCGACCGGCGAAAAACCCATCTTCTGGTAAAGCGGAAGGGCTGCCGGATGATCAAGCGTGCAGGTCTGCACCGTTACCTTGTTCGGGCGATACGACCATGCGGCGGCGATCGCGGCACCAAGGAACCAACGGCCGATGCCCTGCCCCATGGCATGGTTCATCATGCCGAAATAGGCGAGTTCGACCTCGTCGGGCAAATGCGGCTTGAGATCGAGGAAGCCGGCCGGCGCGCCATCGAGATAGAGAACGCGGATGTCGCGGTCCTCGCGATGCAGCCCGGCGGCAAGCTCTTCGTCATCGAGCCGAAGGATGTTGACCCAATGCCATTTGCGGCCGACGCGATCGGCGAGATAGCGGTAGTAGTGCAACGGTATGTTGCGGGTCCTGAGCAGAGCGATCTGGCGATTGACCGGCAGCGGCGGCGTGTAGGCCGGCGGCACGTGCATCTCCAGGAATGTCACCGTAACCTCGATGTTCTCGCTCCGGTCCGCAGCCATGTTCATGCTTTTCCCGTGACCACGGGCGTGTCGGACATGCCACCCCACTCGGTCCACGAGCCGTCATAAAGCCTGACGTCGCCATGGCCGAGCGACTGCAGCGCAAGTGCGATGACGGCTGCCGTGACACCGGAACCGCAGGACGTGACCACCGGCTTGGACAGGTCGATGCCTGCCGCTTCGAGCGTCGCCTTCAGGCGGTCGAGCGGCAGCAATTCGCCGTTTTCCGAAAGCATCCCGGAAGGCACGCTGCGGGCGCCCGGCATATGGCCCGAGCGCAGGCCGGCCCGCGGCTCGGGGTCGGTGCCCTCGAAACGCCCCGCGGACCGCGCGTCGGCGATCTGGGCGCTGCCTGTGTCGACGACCTTGCGCATTTCGGCGAGCGAAACGACCTTTGACGGGTCGTAGTCGACATGGAAGACCCCCGGGGCGGTCTTGGTCGGCTCGGCGGTCACCGGCCGGCCTGCAGCCTTCCAGCGCTCGAAGCCGCCGTCCAGGATGTAGACCTGGAACACGCCCATGATGCGGAACATCCACCAGACGCGCGGCGCGGCCATGAAACCGGGGCCGTCGTAAACGACGATGGTGTCGTCGGCCGAAATGCCCATCGAACCGGCGAAGCGCGCGAAAAGCGATGGCGACGGCAGCGTATGCGGCAAGGTCGAATCCGGATCCACCACGAGATCCTGGTCGAAGAACACCGCTCCCGGGATGTGGGCGGCATCATATTCGGCCCGCGCATCGCGCTTCTGCGCCGGCATGTACCAGGAGGCGTCGACGATCGACAGCCCGGGCGTGCCCAGCCGCTTTTCCAGCCAATCCGCATCGATGACGAAAGCGCTTTTGTCGCTCATGGCAGCCTCTCCGGTTCAGTTGGAAGGCATCGCGCCGAAGCGGATGCGAAAGCGGCGGTTCTCGCGCCCCTTCTTCTCGATCTTGCCGATATGGATCTCGCCGATCTCGGCCGTGCCGGCGACATGGGTTCCGCCGCACGGCTGGCTGTCGATCGAGGCGTTGTCGCCGATGCAGACCAGCCTGATCTTGCCGGTGCCGGAAGGTGGCCGCACGTTCTTCGACTTCACCAGCGTCGGATTTGCCGCAAGTTCGTCGTCTGAGATCCAGCGGGTGTAGATCGGATGGTTGGCGCGCACGAGTTCCATCATCTGGGCCGTGACGTCTTCCTTGGTGAAGCCGGCATCGGGGATGTCGAAATCGACGCGCGAATCGTCCTCGCTGACCGAGGCCCCGGTTATCGGATAGGGGCAGACCACGGTCAGCAGATGGCAGGCCGCGTGCATGCGCATCAACAGATGCCGGCGTGGCCAGTCGATCGAAAGCTTCAGCCGCTCGCCGATCTCGGGCACGGCCTGCTCCAGCCCCGGAACGTGGATGATCTCGTCCTTGCTTTCCCCGGTGATCGTGGCAGCAACCGAAATGCTGCTGCCATCACCGCGCGTCAGGAAGCCGGTATCGCCGGGCTGGCCGCCCGAGGTCGCATAGAAGATGGTCCGGTCGAGGATGATGCCGCCACGCTCGTTTAGGCCGACCACCGTCGCCTCGGCCTCGCGCAGATAGGAATCGTCGCGAAAGACCGCCTGGGTCGAAAATGCCATCATGCCACCTCGAACGGAACCGCGATGTTGGGCTCTCGCTCCATCCAGTCGGGCACGGGCAGGTTCTTGCTCCGCAGGAAATCGGGATTGAACAGCTTGGACTGATAGCGCGTGCCGAAGTCAGCAAGCACCGTCACGATGGTGTGGCCCGGTCCGAGCTCCCGCGCCAGCCGTATCGCACCGGCGATATTGATGCCGGTCGAACCGCCGACGCAGATGCCCTCTTCCTGGATGAGGTTGAAAACGATGGGCAGCGCCTCTTCGTCGGGGATCTGGAAGGAGAAGTCCGGGGAGAAGCCGTCGAGATTGGCGGTGATGCGCCCCTGGCCGATGCCTTCGGTGATCGAACTGCCATCCGCCTTGAGTTCGCCGGAGGTGTAATAGCTGTACAGGGCCGCACCCAGCGGATCGGCGAGCGCGATCCTGACCGCGTCGCGCTTGGCCTTGAGGCCGAGTGCCACGCCGGCCAGCGTACCTCCGGTGCCGACCGCCGAAACGAACCCGTCGACCTTGCCGCCGGTCTGCTGCCAGATCTCTTCGGCGGTCGTGCGGATATGGCCTTCACGGTTGGCGACATTGTCGAACTGGTTGGCCCAGATGGCCCCATTGGGTTCGGACTTGGCCAATTGTTCGGCAAGGCGACCGGAAACCTTCACATAGTTGTTGGGGTTCTTGTAGGGGACGGCGGGAACCTCGATCAGTTCGGCGCCAAGCAGGCGAAGCGCGTCCTTCTTTTCCTGGCTCTGGGTGTCGGGAATGACGATCACCGTGCGGTAGCCGAGTGCCTTGGCGACGACGGTGAGGCCGATACCGGTGTTGCCGGCTGTACCTTCGACGATCACCCCGCCGGGCCTGAGCAGGCCGCGCCGCTCGGCGTCACGGATGATGAACAGGCCGGCGCGATCCTTGACCGACTGGCCGGGGTTCATGAACTCGGCCTTGCCGAGGATTTCGCAACCAGTTTCTTCCGAGGCCCGCTTGAGCCGGATCAGAGGCGTGTTGCCAATGGCATCGATCACCGAGCGCATGAAGATTCCTTCCTAATTCGCCGACGAACCCTAGAAATGTGAAGCCGCGCTTTCAAGGGATGAATTTCTCTGGCCCATCGCATCTTGACGTCAGCGGTACGCAAGCCCTGCAATATGACAGCAAACGGGGATGGAAAGGCAGCACCAGGCAGAACGGTCTTCCCATCCACGCGCAGCCTCGCTAGAGCAACAGCAGGGAAGTTTCGAGGGGAATGGGGTGAGCACATATCGGGCCGACCCACGGGATGGCGTCGCATGGATCACCGGTGGCAGCACCGGGATCGGTCGTTCGGTCGCGCGCCAGCTCGCCAAGGAAGGCTACACGGTTGCCGTGACCGTGCGCCCCGACGATCCCATCGACACGCTGATCGAAGAGACCCGGGACATGACCGGCAAGGTCCTGTCGTTTCCGTCCGACGTGACCGACGAGGCTGGCATGGCCGCCGCAGTGGCCGCGATCGAGGCACAAGCGGGGCCGATCGTGCTCGCCATCTTCAACGCCGGCGCCTACATGCCGGTGACCGGCGACAATCTCAGGATGGAAGCCTTCCGCCAGAGCTTTGCAGTCAACGTCTTCGGCGTCGTCAACGGCCTGGTGCCGGTCGTCGAGCGCATGCGCAACCGCGGCCGCGGGCACGTCGTCATCATGGGCTCGATCAGCGCCTATTTCGGCTGGCCAACCACCGCTGCCTACGGCGCCACGAAAGCGGCCGTGAACATCATCGCCGAGGCGCTGAAGTTCGACTTCGACAAGATGAACATCCGCACGCAGGTGATGAACCCAGGCTTCGTGGCCACGCCGCTGACGGAGAAAAGCGCGTTCTCCATGCCGGCGATGATGGCGGTCGACGCTGCAGCCGAGCGGATTTGCAAGGCGATCCGAAAGAGCGGCTTCGAAGTGACGTTCCCGCGGCGCCTGACATGGGGTATGAAACTTCTTTTCCTGCTGCCGCGGCCCTGTCGCGAGATGGCGTTGCAGGCTTCGACGCGATGGAAGACCGTGCCCCTCATCTATCTCAGACGTTCGAGCTACGATTGAGCCCAGCCACTGTGGCCACTTCAGGCTTGGCGTCACGCGCCCAGAGATAGACGACGAGCGCAGCCCCGAGCATCAGCACGTAGAACCAGAACAGCGCCTGGTATGGCGCCGCCGGATCACCCGGGACGGCACTTGCCGTGACCACGGCGCCGGTTGCGAATTGCATCGCGCCCACGCCGCCAATGGAGAAGAAATTCATCAGCGTCACGCCGCGCCCGATCAGATGCGGCGGCAGGAAGGCGCGCGCGTGCGCCATCAGCAGGCCGTAGCTGCCGCCGGTCAGGCCGATGACGACGAAGACGAACGTAACTGTGGTCACATCGGAAACGACGTTGAGCGCGAGATAGAGGATCGCTGCGAGGCCGATCGTGTTTCCAACCACCGCAACCCACTTGCGGGTGCGGAACATGGTGTCGAGCGGACCATAGACGAAGGCGCCAGCGACCATGGCCAAGGCCATGAAAAACGTCACCTGGCCGATCAACAGCGCATCGGCGCCATAGACATCGACCAGGTAAGGTCCCGACCACAGCCCCCTGATACCCGTCGTCGGCGCGTAGTTGATGGCCGTGAGCGGGATGATCGGCCACAGGACCCGCATGCGGAGAAGCTCGATATAGCCGCCAAAGCCGGCGCCATCGCCGGCCATGCCGTCAGGCGATTTCGGATCGCGCACCAGCGCCAGCACCGCAAGCGCGGCCAACATGGTGATGACCCCCAGCCCAGCCATGACCGGTCGCCAGCCGAATGCCTCCGCGGCCTCGGCCAACGGCGCGGCACCGATGACATTGCCGGCCGTGCCGAACGCCACCATCCAGGAGGCAAGCACGGCAAAGCGCGCGATCGAAAATGTACGGGCGAAGATGAACAGCGACGACATCAGCACCGGCGCGCAGCCGATGCCGATCAGTGCCATCGCGGCAATGACCATCCAGGGGGCCGTGGCCGAAGCAAAAACCAGGGCGCCACCGCCGCCGCCGAACAAGAGCAGCGTCGACGCCGTGCGCCTGGGACCAAAGCGATCGAGCGAAACGCCGATGGCGAACTGTGCCAGGGCGAAGGCGATGAAAAAGGCACCCGAGGCGAATGACAGTTGTGCCTTGGTGGCGCCAAGTTCGGCGGTAAGCGCCGGCGTCAGCACGGCCATGAACGAGCGATAGAACTGCGACAGCACATAGGCGATTGCGAGCGTCGCTATCCCGGCCATGCAGCCCCCTCAAACGAAAGGGCGGCCGAAGCGCCGCCCCGACCGCCCTAACCTATTCATGCCACATCAGCAAATGGACCAGTCCGGCCCGATCTGCTGCACAGTCTATGCTGCGCGCGTGTTCGGCTTGCGAGCGCCGAAGCGGCGCTTGCCGCCCTTGGGCGCGTTTGCCTTCGGACGATCGCCCTTCGGCTTGCCGCTATTGTTTCCACGCGGACGCTGGCCGTTGGGCCGGCGTTCCTCGCGCTCGCCACGATCGTTGGCCGGAACAAAGCCACGCGGTTCGCCGGCCGGACGTGCCGGATCCGGCTCGCCAAGATGGTCGGCATCGATGGTCAGCTTCATGCGGATGATGCGCTCGACCTGCCGCAGCTTGGAGTTTTCCGAGGGATCGACCAGCGTGACCGCGACGCCGTTGGCGCCGTTACGGCCGGTACGGCCGATGCGGTGAACGTAGCTTTCGGCTTCGTCAGGCAGGTCGAAGTTCACGACGTGGCTGATCCCCGGAACGTCGATGCCGCGTGCTGCGATATCGGTGGCGACGAGGATGCGGACCTTGCCGGCGCGGAAGCCATTGAGCGCGGCCTGGCGCGCGTTCTGCGACTTGTTGCCGTGGATGACGGCAGCCGGAAAGCCGTCGCGATCCAGGTCCTTCACGACACGGTCGGCGCCATGCTTGGTGCGGGCGAAGACCAGGACCGAGGTCATGGCCTCATCGGCCAGCATCTTGGCCAGGATCTGGCGCTTCTGCTTGGTACGGGCGAGGATGATGCTCTGGCGGATCTCAGCCGCGGTCGTGCTCTGCGGCGCAACCTCGACGCGGATTGGATCCTTGAGCAGGCCCTGTGCCAGTTCAGCGATTTCGGCCGGCATCGTGGCCGAGAACAGAGCGGTCTGACGGTTGCGCGCGGTCGCCTTGGCGATGCGCTTGACGTCGTTGATGAAGCCCATGTCGAGCATGCGGTCGGCCTCGTCGAGGACCAGCCACTGCGTGTCGGCCAGCACGAGGTCGCCTTCGCGGACGAGATCGGTCAGGCGGCCCGGCGTGGCAATCAGCACGTCGACGCCCGGAGCGATCTTCTTGACCTGCGAGAAACGCGACACGCCGCCGAGGACCAGCGCGGTCGAAACATGCGCGCCCTTGGCGAGGATCTTGATGGTGTCTTCGATCTGCACCGCGAGCTCGCGCGTCGGTGCCAGGATCAGCGCACGCGCCGTCTTGGGCCGGCGCTTGGTGCCAAGAGCCATGATCTTGGACAGGATCGGCAGCGAGAACGCCGCGGTCTTGCCGGAACCGGTCTGGGCGATGCCGAGGATGTCGCGGCCGGCCAACTGCGCCGGGATCGACTCGATCTGAATCGGCTTGGGCTCGTTGAACCCGGCCAACTGGGTGGCCTTGAGGAGCGCGCCGGTAATGCCGAGTTTGGCGAAGCCGTTCAGCTCCGCATTGATTTCATTCGTCAATATCTTCTTCTTTCGTGCGACGGCTATCCGCCACAAACAACAATGGCGGCAGGGCGCAACCTGCCGGCCCGAATCTCATGTGAAACGACAAGGCGGCGGACGAGTGTCCGCTCGGCTGCGCTGTCGTGCCCGCCGGCCTCATGCCGCGGGTCTATTCCGCCGCCTTCCGTCTGCCGGAAAGGGAGAAAACAGACGCAACCAGTCTCTCTGGGGAGAAAGCCGTAAGCCCGGCCCAAGCGCCTATGACGCCGCATATGGATCATTTGGCTCGAAATAGCAAGCCCACCATGCTGCGGTGCAGCATCGCAGTTCCTGTTTCCGGTCGCCTGTTCTGCTTCAGGCGGTGCCGACCACTTCGTTGTAAGTGTCAAGATCGACGTAGAATATCCTGGTGATCGCAAGGACCAGTTCGTCGCCCCAGTAGCCGTGCGATTTCAGGATGCTGACTGCGGTGAGTATGTCGACCGGTTCGGTCAGACGCCTCTTCATGCTTTCCTCGACAAACTGTTCCATCGGGCTGTCCCCTTGTCCGATTGCCCTGACGCAATGAACTCAGACCAGAACTCCCATCAGGGTATGGAACATCGCTTGCGCGGAACTTGCCGACGCGCCGACGGATCCATTCACAGACCGGGATGACGCGGGAAAGGCGGCCGACTCACAAGGCCGAGACCATGCTATCACAAGCCGGTGACAGCGCTATCGCCGGGGCGTGGCCGGTTCCGCCGGGACTGCAACTTCGAGTGCGAGCCGCACCATGTCGGTGAAAAGCTCCTGCCGCTCGGACGTCTCCGTCTGCTCTTCGGTAACGAGGCTGTCCACCACGGTACAGATCGACAGTGCCTTGGCACGGAAACGGGCGGCGACCGTGTAGAGCAGGCTGGTCTCCATATCGACCGCCAATGCGCCATGGGCTCGGACCCCGGCAAAGCGTCCAAGCACGTCGGGGTGGTAGAAGACGTCGCTCGACGCAGTCTGGCCGATATGATGATCCAGCCCCAGTTCGATGGCGCGCTGGGCGGCGCGCTGCAGCAGACCGAAGTCGGCGCTCGGCGCGTAGTTGTAGAAGCCGAACAACTGCCCATTGACCGCGCCGTCGTTGCTCGACGACTGCGAGATGACCAGGCTGCGCAGCTTGACGTGATCGGCCAACCCGCCGCATGTGCCGACCCGGATCAAAGTCCTGGCGCGGTAGGTGTCGAGAAGCTCGTGGGCATATATGGCCATCGATGGCGCACCGATGCCGGTCGTCTGAACGCTTATCGGAACGCCACGGAACCTGCCGGTGTAGCCGAGGGCGCCCCGCACCCGGTTCACGCACCTGACGCCGTCAAGGAAAGTAGCAGCGATCCACTCCGACCGCTGCGGATCGCCCGCCAACAGCACCGTTTCAGCGTAGTCACCGCGCCTTGCTTCATTGTGCGGCGTAGTCTGCATTGTTCCCCCCGACACGCGCCTGCCGGCATGATGGCATGATCGCCACATGCGGGAAAGCTCATAGAAGTCCGGGCAGAATTGAACAGGCAGAGGCTAGCTTTCAAGCACTTCCTTGACGACTGTCGCGAGTTGCTTGAGCGAGAACGGCTTGGGCAGGAATCCGAACTGCGCATCGGCGGGCAGGTTCTTGGCGAAAGCGTCCTCGGCATAGCCGGAAACGAAAATGAACCTGATGTCGGGCTGGCGCTTGCGCAACTCGCCAAGCAGCGTCGGGCCGTCCATCTCGGGCATGACGACATCGGACACTACGATGTCGATCTGGCCCTTGAGTTCGTCGAATATCTCGAGCGCCTCGACACCCGACGACGCCTCGTGAACGGTGTAGCCACGTGAGGTCAGCGCCCTCACCCCGCCCATGCGCACCGCATCCTCGTCCTCGACCAGCAGAACCGTGGCCGAACCGGACAGGTCCTTGGCGACGTTGGCCGCTCCGGCGTCCTGCGGCTTTGCCGCTGCAGCAGTCGTGGTTTCCGGCTTCACGTCATCCGCCGGCTGCGCCTTGACCAGATGCCGCGGCAGGAAGACGCGGAACACCGTGCCCTTGCCCACCTCGGAGTCGCAATAGATGAAACCGCCGGTCTGCTTGATGATGCCGTAGACCATCGACAAGCCAAGGCCCGTGCCCTTGCCGACTTCCTTGGTGGTGAAGAACGGTTCGAAGATCTTCTTTAAAACCTCGGGCGCTATGCCGCTGCCGGTATCCTCGACCTCGACAAGCACATAATCGGCCGGCACCAGTTCGCGATAGCCATAGGCCTTGCAGTCTTCGACCGGAACGTTCTTGGTCCGCACCATCAGCTCGCCGCCATCGGGCATGGCGTCGCGCGCGTTGACCGCGAGGTTGACCACCACCTGCTCCAGTTGGCCGATGTCGGCCCGGATCGGCCAGAGGTCGCGACCGTGATCGATCTTGAGCTTGATGCCGTTGCCGACCAGGCGGGCGAGCAGCGTACGAAGGTCGGCAAGCACGTCGGTGAGGTTGAGCAATTCCGGACGCAGCGTCTGCTTGCGCGAGAATGCCAGAAGCTGCCTGACCAGCGAGGCGGCGCGATTAGCGTTCTGCTTGATGTTCATGATGTCCGGGAAGGACGGGTCCGACGGACGATGATTGGTCAACAGCAGGTCCGACGCCATGATGATGGCGGTCAGCACGTTGTTGAAATCGTGGGCGATGCCGCCGGCGAGCTGGCCAACCGCCTGCATCTTCTGGCTCTGGGCCATCTGGCTTTCGAGCGCTTTCTGCTCGGTCGTCTCGACGGCATAGACGATGGCCGCCTCTTCGGCGCCGTCTGCATCAGAACCGTCGGCGACAGCGTTGACGTAGAAGCGCATGTGGCGCTCCTCGTTGTCGGGCAGCACGGTGTCGATCGGCGCGATGTCGGCCTGGCGCTGGTGCGCGCGCTCGAGCGCTGCGGCGAATGCGGCGCGGTCGCGTTCGTGGATGACCGTATCGAGGCGGACGCGCCGGTCGACCGCATCCCTGTCGACGACCGACGAGAACAGCGACAGGAACGGCGCGTTGGTGCGCAGGATGCGCCCGGCCTGGTCGACACCGGCGATGGCCATCGGCGTCGAATTGAAGAAGCGGGTGAAGCGGACTTCCGAAGCGCGCAACTGGGCGGACGAATCCTCGCCCTGGGTACGGTTGAGAACGATGGTGCGCGTCGGGCCGTTGATGCCCTCGCGGCTCGCCGAGACGCGGTGCATGAAACGAACCGGCAAGGCTTCGCCGTTGACCGTCGCGAGATCCAGGTCGATTACCGCGTTGCGCGTCGTCCCAGGATCGGCCTTGACCGAGCGGACAAGCGCCATGCCGTCGCCAGCGACGACCTCGTCGAGGCTGATGGCGCCGGGGGTGAAGCTCGCCAGATCGATGCCGAGCCAATCGGCCAGAGTCGCATTGACATAGGTAATGCGGCCATCCTGATCGGCCGAGAAAAAGCCCGCCGGCGCATGATCGAGGTGATCGATGGCCTGCTGGAGATCGAGGAAGAAGCGCTCCTGCTCGGCCCGCTCGGGCGAGATATCGGCAAGCTGCCAGGCATTCAGCGGCTGGCGCTGGCCGGGAATGCTGAAGGCCCGCGCCCGCACGCGATACCAGCGCGCGCCAGGTGCCGCACCTGGGCGAACGGATTGACCAAGGCGAAATTCGCCGTCGCCAGCCTGGCCGTCGCGCAGGCCCGAGGCCAGTTCGGAAATGGTCGACGACGCCTCGGGTACATCCGACAGCAGCCCTTCGACCGTCTTCAAGTCCGATGCGGTGGTGGCTCCGGTCATGTCGGCATAGGCGCGGTTGGCATAGACCACGCGACCCTTGGCATCGGTCACCACCAAACCTTGCGACATCGAATCGACAAAGGCCTTGGACAGGCCGTCGGCAGGCGAGCGCGGGGCGATCTGGATGAAGCCGATGGCGGTGGCGAAGAGGTAGCCGACGCCGATCATGGCAAGCACGCCAAGCATGCCCAGCAGGAACGGATCGCCCAGGCGCTCGCGGAACACGCCGAATACGATGGCAGCGCCGGTCAGCACGACGATGAAGATGATCAACCGGGTGATGGCATCGGGGCGCGCCGCCTGATCCACGATCGGAACCGGATAAAAGTCGTTGCGCGTTTCCTTGACCATGCCCCTGCGAGTCTCTCCGGCTCCCTCGTACCGGAGCGGTTGAATCACATTCTCCTTACCGGGAAAAGGCCCAGCCTCAAAAAGGCGGTGCAAGCCCGGGGCAAGATCATGCGCTTAGCTTCGTTCGTGGCTCTAATACGCGAATGGCAACTTGCCGGGCGCGGCAGCATGGCGTTAGTGTCGCCCGGCGCGGCGACGGGGAAAAGATATGTTCGAATGGCTGGATAGCGTGGCGGGACCCGGATATGCGGCGGCAGTGCTGTGGACGTTCGCGGCGCTGGTGCTGCTTGTCATCGTGCTGGTCATCGTCAAGCTGATCCGCAGCCTGACGTTCGGCACCTTCGTTGCTGGCGGCAGGAACAGGAAAACGCGCCTCGCCGTCATGGACGCGACCGCCGTCGACAGCCAGAGACGGCTCGTGCTGGTGCGCCGCGACGACATCGAACACCTGCTGCTGATCGGCGGACCGACCGATGTCGTGGTCGAAACGGATATCCGCATGACCGCGCCGCGCCGCCCGGCGCTGACCGGCACCGAAGGCGGGCAGGAAGCTGCTCAGCCGACCCGCCAAGCAGCAGCGCAACCAATGGCGCAGCGGCCAGCGGCACAGGCACCGGCCAGGCCGCCTCAGCCCGCGCCGGCAGCGCCCGTCAAACAAGCGCCGCCCAGGCTGCCGCTGTCGCCGGTTGCACCGGCTGCGCCCACTCCGGCGCCGAAGCCGGCCGTATCGGCAGCGACCTACGCCACTCCTGTTCGGCCGTCACCTGCTCCGACAGTTGCCCCGATACGCCGTGAAGAAATCGACGAGACACTGATGAAGGAGTTGGAAGTCTCGCTGGACGACAAGCCGCAGGTCAAATCGGCCAAGGCCATCGACCCGTCGCTTGACGACGAGATGGCGAAGCTGCTCGGCGAACTGACCAGCCAGAAGCGATGAACCTGCCGTCATGAAAACAAGAAAAAGGCGGCCGAAGCCGCCTTTTTCTTGTCCTGTCATCCCGCGATCAGTCGTCGCGATAGACCTTTTCGCGGCGCTCGTGGCGCTCCTGCGCTTCGATCGACAGCGTGGCGATCGGACGTGCGTCCAGTCGCTTCAGCGAGATCGGCTCGCCAGTCTCCTCGCAATAGCCGTAAGTGCCCTCGTCAATCCTCTGCAGCGCCGAGTCGATCTTGGAGATCAACTTGCGTTGACGGTCACGCGCCCTGAGTTCAATGGCACGATCCGTCTCGGACGATGCACGATCGGCAAGATCCGGATGGTTGGCGTTTTCCTGCTGGAGTATTTCGAGGGTTTCGCGAGCTTCGCGGAGGATGTCGTTCTTCCAGGCAACCAACTTAGCCCTGAAGTAAGACTTCTGCCGTTCGTTCATGAACGGCTCCTCTTCGGAGGGCACATAGCCAAGTGTAACGGTATCGTTCATTCGACTCACCCGACAACCCCGTTTTGGCGCCTATATATTCGCGGGCAAACGGTCGCACAAGCGTAATCCGCGAAAAGTTGAAGCCGAGACACAACTGACGATTCGGCGTGGCAACGGCGCAACTCTCTCCCCAAGAAACGCAGACTGGCATCGTCCGGTTGCAAGGCGCCCGGCGCTTGGCTACATCCTGAAGAGATAATTGGCGCAGGCTCGTCAGGAGCTTGAGGCTCCGGGAGCAACATTTGAGCAAGCTCTACCTTCTCAGACATGCCAAAGCGGGCTGGGCACTGCCCGGCGTCAGGGATTTCGACCGACCACTCGACGCCACAGGTGTCGCCGACGCCGAGGCGACGGGAACGGCGATGCGCGCCTGCGGCTACGTTCCCGAACTCACGCTCTGCTCCAACGCCCGGCGCGCCCGGGAAACGCTGGAGGGCCTGGCCGGCCATGCCGATACCGGACGCGTGGTCTTCACCGACGCGCTCTACAGCGCCGATGCTTCCGGCTATCTCGACAAGATCCGCGAAAACGGCCGGCACGGCTCGATCCTCGTCATCGGGCACAATCCGATGATGGAGGATCTCGCCATCGCCGTATCGGGCGACGGCGAGGAGGCCGCGCTGCATACGCTGCACACCGGATTTCCGACCTCCGGCCTCGCCGTGATCCGGCTCGAAGGCGCGTTGACCGGCGCCGAACTGGGCCGTGGCTATCTTGAGGCATTCCTGACGCCTGCCGATCTTTGAAGCCGGGCGCCATTTCAAATCCCGGGGGTGGCACCTATATCCGGCGCGACCGCATGGGGGATGACGATTGGCGTCACTGACCACCTTTACCGACGAGGCGCGCATCGCGCTGGACACGCTGTCCGGACGCGCGACGGGGCTGTTTTCGCCATCCCTGCGCCTCGGCGTCACCGGACTTTCCCGCGCCGGCAAGACGGTCTTCATCACGGCCTTCGTGCACAACCTGATCCATGGCGGCCGGCTGCCACTGTTCGAGGCCCAGAAATCCGGCCGCATCGCGCGCGCCTTCCTCGAAGAGCAGCCCGACGACGCCGTGCCGCGGTTCCAGTACGAAGATCATGTTGCGGCGCTTGTCGATCAGCGTATCTGGCCAGACTCGACGCGCGCCATCTCGGAACTCCGGCTGACCATAGAATTCGAGTCAGCCTCCGGCTGGAACCGCATGTTTTCAGCCGGAAAACTGTCCATCGACCTCGTCGACTATCCCGGCGAATGGCTGCTCGACCTGCCACTGCTCGGCAAGAGTTACGACGACTTTTCGCGGGAAGCCCTTGAGCTTGCACGCCTGCCGGTCAGGGCCGATCTGTCCGAGGCCTGGCGCGAGCTTGCGGCCACGGTGAAGCCGGAAGCCGACGCCGACGAGATGACTGCCCGGAAGCTTGCCGAGACGTTTTCCGCCTATCTCAAGGCATGCAAAGACGACGAGCGCGCGCTGTCGACCTTGCCGCCCGGGCGTTTCCTGATGCCGGGCGACCTCGAGGGCTCGCCGGCGCTGACCTTTGCACCGCTGCCAGGCCTTGGCCAGCGCGCCCGTCCCGGCTCGCTGCATGCGATGATGGAACGGCGCTACGAGGCCTACAAGACACATGTGGTGAAGCCGTTTTTCCGTGAACACATCGCAAGGCTCGACCGGCAGATCGTGCTGATCGACGCCATGCAGGCGCTCAATGCCGGCCCTGGCGCCATTGCCGACCTGGAGCGCGCGGTGACCGAAATCCTGGCCTGCTTTCGCCCAGGCCGGGGCAACCTCCTGACCGACCTGTTTTCACGGCGCATCGACCGCATCCTGGTGGCCGCGACCAAGGCCGACCACCTGCACCACGAGAGCCACGACCGGCTGCAATCGATCGTGCGGCGGCTGACCGATCGCGCCGTGGCGCGGGCGAACCTGTCAGGTGCCGAAGTCGACGTCCTAGCATTGGCTGCGGTGCGCGCCACGCGTGAAGGCACGGTCAAGCAAGGCCGCGACACCCTGCCCGTCATCATCGGAACGCCCATCGATGGCGAGGCGATTGGCAAAGAGCGATTCGACGGAAACTCCGAAACAGCCATATTTCCCGGAGACTTACCGGAAAAAGCCGATGTCGTGTTTCAGGATTTTGGCACCAATCATCGCCAGGATGCCAACGACCCGACGATCCGCTTCGTACGCTTCCGTCCGCCCAGGCTGGAACGGACCACCGAAGGCGTGACGCTGTCGCTGCCCCATATCCGGCTCGACCGCGCCTTGCAGTTCCTGATCGGAGACCACCTCGCATGAGCACGCCGCGCAAGCCTGCCGCGTTCCGCATCGAGCCGGAAGCCGATGTACGGGACACCGCTGCGGCCAAGACACCTCAGGCGACCGAGCGCAAACCGCGTGCGCTGGCCACAGGGTCGGTCATCGTCACCCCAGCCGAATTCGACGTGTTTGACGAGGCGGACCTTGTCACGGCCGAACCGCCGCCAGCTACGCCTCCCAGGCGCAGGTCACGACTAGGCGCAATCTTCCTCACGGCGGCGGGCATCCTGATATCGCTCGGCATCGGATTGTGGACGGACCGGCTGATCCGCGACCTGTTCGCTCGCGCCGATTGGCTTGGCTGGCTGGCGGTGGGTGCCGCGACCATCGCTGCGTTTGCGCTTGTCGTCATTCTGGTGCGCGAAGTGCTCGCGGTCTTCCGGCTCGCTTCGGTCGAGCGGCTGCGCAACCGGGCGACGGATGCGATCGAGCGCAACGACCCAAAGGCCGCGCGCGGCGTCGTCGACGAACTGTCGAGCCTGCTGGCGTCGAAACCCGAAACGGCGGCGGGCAGGCGCGCGCTGGCGGATCTGCGCGGCGAAGTCATCGACGGCACCGATCTGGTACGCCTGGCCGAGACCGAAATCCTGACGCCGCTCGATGCCCAGGCGAAGATCCTCATACTGGATGCCGCCAAGCGCGTGTCGCTCGTCACGGCAGTCAGCCCGCGCGCGCTGGTCGACATTGCCTATGTCGTGTTCGAGGCCGGCCGGCTGATCCGCCGGCTGGCGGAGCTCTATGGCGGCCGCCCGGGTACGCTCGGCTTCTTCAGGCTGGCCCGCAGTGCGCTCGCCCACCTCGCCGTCACCGGCTCGATCGCCGTCGGCGACAGTTTCGTCCAGCAGCTCGTGGGCCACGGACTTGCGGCAAAACTGTCGGCAAAGCTCGGCGAAGGCGTGGTCAACGGCATGATGACTGCGCGTATCGGAATCGCTGCGATGGAGACGGCGCGCCCCCTGCCCTTCGCCGCGGTCAAGCGGCCCGGCATGGGCGATTTCCTCGCCGCATTGACCTCATTCGCCACCAGGGACAAGGGTGCCGACAAGGCCAAATAGACGAAGCATTAACCATTTTTCGCCATGGTCCCTGCAATCAGTCGTTCCAGTTTCCTGTTGTCGGGTGTGCCCATGAAGCGCTTGTTCTTGTCCGCCGTTCTGCCCGTCATGGCGGTGTCGCTTTCAAGCTTGGCGCATGCCGAGCCCGCCAAGGCACCCGAGCGCGACAAGAAGTTCTTCAAGTCGGTCCAGGGCGAATGGGTCGGGCCCGGCGAAATCGTCGCCGGCAAGTACAAGGGTACCAAGTTCACCTGCAGCTTCACCGGCTCGACGCCGGACGGCAAGGTCGGCATGTCGCTCGATGGCGGCTGCCGCGTCGGCGTGTTTACCCAGAAAATGTCGGCAACCATCGAGCAGAAGGGACGCACTTATCGCGGGACCTTCCTCGACGGCTCCGCGGGCAAGGGTCTCGACATCGTGTCCGGCAACGTCGTCGACGGCAGGAAGGTCGTGCTTTCGCTGAACCGCAACCAGCTCAACGGCGTGATGCAGGCCCGCGTGCCGGACGAGAATTCGATGCATGTCACCGTTTCGGTGCGTGTCGACAAGCAGCTGGTGCCGGTGATCGGCATGAAGCTGTCGCGTGTCGATGACACCGCGGTCGGCGCCATCGCCAAGAACTGATAGCCCTTGCCTCAATGAAGAAAGGGCGGCGCCACCGGCGCCGCCCTTTCTGATTCTCGCCGCGAATCAGCCCTTGATGACGGTCAGCAGCTCGTCATAGGCCTTGCAGGCCTCTTCCGAGGTGGTGGCGCCGGTGTACTTGGACGCAACTTCCTGCACCTTGGCGGAAAGTTCGGCAGCCTTGGCCGGATCCTTGGTCACCGCTTCCTGAAGCGCCGTTCCCACTTCCTGGGCCTTCTTGGTCATGACTTCGGCGGTGCACTCCGGCGCGGCCTTCGAGCAAGCCGAAAGGCCAAGCGCAGCAACGCCGAGCACGGCAAACAGCATCTTTTTGTTCATGTCAGTCCTCTCCTCGTAGCCGGCAGGAAATGCCGGCGGCAGTTCAACCCCCCGCAGGTCGAAACGACATCGCCCTTAACGTCATGACATGTCACACGCAATGGCAGGTTGTAGGGCCAGCGCGTGCGTCTCGCCCGCATGGAAATTTCGATCGATCAGCCGGGCTGTTCGGCGGCGCACGAACCACCTATCTTGAACTTCCCCTCAAGCGGCTTGCTCCGCAAACAAAGGATCGACATAGCGCATGGCGGCAGAGACTACGGGCGTCGATCTGATACCGGTTGTGGCGTTGCTGGCCGCGGGCGTCGTCGCAGTCCCCATATTCAAGCGCATCGGCCTCGGCTCGATCCTAGGCTACCTCACTGCCGGCGTCATCATCGGCCCGTTCGGCATCGGCGTGTTCTCCGAGGCGGAGACCATCCTGCATGTCGCCGAGCTCGGCGTGGTGATGTTCCTGTTCATCATCGGTCTCGAGATGCAGCCGTCGCGGCTGTGGGGCCTGCGCCGAGAGATCTTCGGCCTTGGCGCATTCCAGGTCGGCCTTTGCGCCCTGCTGCTGACATCGATCGGGCTGGCGACAGGGTTTTCCGTTGCGCAATCCTTCGTCGCCGGTGCCGGCTTCGTCCTGACCTCCACGGCGATCGTCATGCAACTGCTCGAAGAGCGCGGCGAGATGTCGACGCCCAAAGGCCAGCGCATGGTGTCGATCCTGCTGTTGGAGGATCTCGCCATCGTCCCGCTGCTGGCGCTCGTCGCGTTCCTCGCCCCGGTTTCGGCCGGCGAGGCCGATGCCGGCTGGGCGAGCCGGCTGACTGACATCGGCATCGGCATCGCCTCCATCACCGGCCTGGTGCTGGCCGGCCGCTACCTGCTCAACCCGCTGTTTCGTGTCCTTGCCGATTCGCGTGCCCGCGAGGTGATGACCGCCGCCGCACTGCTGGTCGTGCTTGGATCGGCACTCGCGATGCAACTTGGCGGCCTCTCCATGGCGATGGGCGCGTTCCTCGCAGGCGTGCTGCTTTCCGAATCGACCTTCCGGCACCAGCTCGAAGCCGACGTCGAGCCCTTCCGCGGTATCCTGCTCGGCATGTTCTTCATCGCAGTCGGCATGTCGCTCGACCTGCTGGTGGTGGCGGCCAACTGGCAGATGATCGCCTTCTACGTCGTCGTCTACATGCTGGCGAAGGGCATCGGCATCTACGTCGTGGCGCGCTGCCTGCGCTCCGGACATCGCGAGGCCCTGGAGCGCGCGGTGGTCATGGCGCAAGGCGGCGAATTCGCCTTCGTGCTCTATTCGTCTGCCCTCGCCGTCGGCATCATCGACGGCGAATCCAACGCCATCCTCACAGCGATCATCATCATCTCCATGGTGCTGACGCCGCTGGCGATCATGGTGCTGCGCCGCTTCACGCCAAAGGACGAGCAGTCGCTCGAAGACGTCGACGTGGCGGCGGAACTGAGCGGCACGGTACTGGTCATCGGCTTCGGGCGATTCGGCCAGATCGCCAGCCAGCCGCTCCTGCTGCGCGGCGTCGATGTCTCGATCATCGACAACGATGTCGAAATGATCCAGGCGGCGGCCGATTTCGGCTTCAAGGTCTATTACGGGGACGGTACCAGGCTCGACATCCTGCATGCCGCTGGTGCTGGACGCGCCCGAGCGGTGCTGATCTGCGTCGACAAGGCAGATGTGGCTGTCCGCATCGCCGGGCACCTCAGGGCCGAATTCCCGCTGATACCCGTGCTGGCGCGAGCCTACGACCGCGGCACGGCGATCGAGCTCATTCGCGCCGGCGTCGATTTCCAGCTGCGCGAGACATTCGAATCGGCGCTGCTGTTCGGCGGCTCCACGCTTGAAAAGCTCGGCGAGGATCCCGACGAAGTCGCCGAAGTGATCGAAGAAGTGCGCAATCGAGATGCGGCGCGATTGGAGATGCAGTTCGCCGGTGACATCCGGTCCGGCGGAAACTATCTGCAGGGCAACATACCGGGCCCGGTGCCGACGCCGCTGACGCCACCGCGCCGTGCCGCCAAGGCACTCAACGAGGAAGCGGCAAGCGTCATCGCCAGGAAGACGGCCGAACAGACGGAAAGGAATTGATCATGATGGACAGGCAGCGCGCAACCGAAGTCGTCGCCTATTGGCGCGAAGCCGGCCCCGAAGGCTGGTTTCGCAAGGACGATATGTTCGACGACCGGTTCCGCAGCCGTTTCGGCGACCTGCACATGGCTGCCGCCAAGCGCCAGTGCGACCATTGGGCCAGCGACCCCGAAGGGGCGCTGGCGCTGATGATCCTGCTCGACCAGTTTCCGCGCAATTGTTTCCGCGGCAGCGGCCACATGTATGCCACCGATCCGCTTGCCCGATATTTCGCCCGCAAGGTCATCGACGACGGCCATGACATGGCCACCGAAGGACCGATCCGCGTGTTTTTCTACCTGCCGTTCTCGCACTCGGAAACGCTGGCCGACCACGACATCCCGCTCGAACGCTCGACCGCCCTTGGTGGCGACTACCTGAAGCACGCCATTGGCCATCGCGACATCGTCGCGCGTTTCGGCCGATTCCCGCACCGCAACTTCATCCTCGGGCGCGAGTCGAGCGAGCAGGAACTGGCGTTCCTCGAAAGCGGCGGCTTTTCCGGCTGAGCGCCTCAGAGCTCCAGTTGCATCAGCGGTCGGCCGGGCTTGCGCTCGGCCGCCCGCCGAAAGCCTGCCTGCTCGAACACCCTTGTCGAGCCGACGAAAAGGCCGACCGAGCGCGAATCCTTCGACTGGTCCATCGGGCATGCCTCCAGCCGCCGGGCACCGCACCGGCGCGCGAAGTCGATGCCGGCACCGACCATTTGGTGGGTCAGCCCCCGGCCGCGCGCCTTGTTGCGGATGAAAAAGCACGAGATCGCCCAAACGCCGGGGTCAGCGGCATCACCGGGATCGAGAGGAGCGGAACCCCTGCCCGCATTGTTGAACTCGGGCACGTCGGCGCGCGGGCCGATCTGCATCCAGCCTGTCGCCTGCCCGGCCTCCAAGGCAAGCAAGCCCGGCGGCGGCCCTACCTCGATGCGCGCCCTGATGTGGTCCTTGTTGCGCTCGCGATTGCTTGCGCGGCGGGCCGCCGGCGGCAACCGGAAATAGGTACACCAGCAGCCGTAGCAAGCGCCCTGCTTGCCGAACAGATCTTCGAAATGCGGCCACAGATCAGGCGTCAGCGGCAAGATGGCATCAGTCATGGATAGCTCCGTCGCGCAGCCTTGTCGCGGCACAGCGGCTGGCATAAAATCGCCTTCGTTCTCTTTATGTTCGCAGTGAAGGCGATGCCTGTCAACGATCCCAGCCACGGTTTCTGCCGCGACTGCCTTGGCCTTCAGCGCGGCACGGGCCCGCGTTGCCATGCCTGCGGCAGCCCTCGGCTGTTGCGCCATGCCGAACTCTACAAGCTGCATCTCGCCCACATCGACTGCGACGCCTTCTATGCCGCCGTGGAAAAGCGCGACAACCCCGACCTGAAGGACAAACCCGTCATCATCGGCGGCGGCAAGCGCGGCGTGGTTTCGACAGCCTGCTACATCGCCCGCATCCATGGCGTGCGCTCGGCGATGCCGATGTTCAAGGCGCTCGAAGCCTGTCCGGAAGCGGTGGTCGTCAAGCCCGACATGGAGAAATACGTCCGTGTCGGCCGCGAGGTGCGTGCGATGATGCAGGCGCTGACGCCGCTGGTCGAGCCGATCTCCATCGACGAGGCGTTTCTCGATCTCGACGGCACCGAGCGCTTGCACGGACTGCCGCCGGCCCTGGTGCTGGCCCGATTCGCAGCCGCCGTTGAAAAGGAGATCGGCATCACAGTCTCGGCAGGACTGTCCTACTGCAAGTTCCTGGCAAAGATCGCCTCCGACTTCCGCAAGCCGCGCGGCTTTGCCGTCATCGGCGAGGCAGAGGCAGTGGGTTTCCTGGCGCAACAGCCCGTGACGATGATCTGGGGCGTCGGCAAGGCCTTTGCGGCAACGCTCGAACACGATGGCATCCGCAGCATCGGCCAGCTCCAGCGGATGGATCGCGGCGACCTGATGCGGCGCTACGGCACCATGGGCAGCCGGCTCTACCACCTGTCACGCGGCCAGGACGACCGCCAGGTGTCGCCGGAGCACGAGGCAAAGAGCGTCTCGGCGGAGACGACTTTCGACACCGATCTCGCGACGTCGGCCGACCTCGTGCCGGTCCTGCGCGCCTTGTCGGAGAAGGTGTCGGCGCGGCTGAAGAAAGCGGGAATCGCGGGCCGGACCGTCGTGCTGAAGCTCAAGACGCAGGATTTCAAGACCAAGACCCGCAACCGGCAGCTTGCAGATCCGACAAGGCTCGCCGACCGCATCTTCCAGACCGGCATGCAATTGCTGGCCAGGGAAACCGATGGCACCAAATACCGCCTGCTCGGCATCGGCGTCAGCGACCTGTCGGACGACGGACGCGCCGATCCGCCCGACCTGGTCGATGTCCAGTCACGCAAGCGCGCACTTGCGGAAGGTGCCATCGACGTGCTGCGCGGCAAGTTCGGCAGGCAAGCCGTCGAGACCGGCTACACATTCGGCAAGGGCCGCAACACCCGCCCGCCGGAACCGCTGGACGACTGAGCTGCCCTTCAGATTGGCTTGCCCTCGATGAGGCTGATGCGCGGCCCGGCGTCGACGATGTTCGTCAAACGGAAGCCGGAGGCAGCGAAGAGACCTGCGAACTCGTCTTCGGTCCGCTCCTGCCCGCCGGGCACTGCCAGCATGTTGAGGTCGGCGAACTTGGCGCGCGCGCCTTCGTTGGGCGGTGCCAGCACCGCGTCCAGCACGACCAGCCTGCCGCCAGGCCTGATCGCCCTGCGGCAGCTTTTCAGGATGGCTATCGAGCGTTCGTCGTCCCAGTCATGCAGGATCCATTTCAACACATGCGCGTCGGCCCCCTCGGGCACGGCGCGGAAGAAGTCGCCGCCGATCACCTGGCAGCGTTCGGCCACCGACGCTGCCTGCAGCACCGGCCCCGCGCCCTCCACCACCTGCGGCTGGTCGAACAGGATGCCCCGCTGCGACGGGTTGCGAGCCAATATGGCGGCCAGCAGCGCGCCCTGCCCGCCGCCGACGTCCATCAAGATCTCGAACCTGCTGAAATCGTATGCAGCCAGGACGGCCGCGGCGACGGCAGGCACGAAGGACGACATCGCCCGGTCGAAGATCAGGGATTCCTCTGGATGCTCGATGCGATACTGCCAGACGCCTGTCCCATGGACGTGGGCGAAGGCATTCTCGCCGGTGCGCACGCTGTGCAGCAGTTCGCTCCACGCATCGCGATAATAGGCTCGCCCGACCATGCGCGCCCACGCTCCGACGGAGTGCTCGGCATCGGAACGCAGACCTGCGCCAAGGCTGGTGAGTGAAAACTGGCGCGCGTCGCCTTCGTGCAGCACGCCAACCGACGCCAGCGCACGCAGAAGCCGGTAGAACGACTGCGGGTGTGACGATGTGGCTGCCGCGAGATCGTCGCTTGTGCGCGGCCCGTTGGCCAGGTGGTCGGCAACGCCAAGCGTTGCCGCAACGCAGATCGCCTGGGATACCTGGTACCCATTCACCATCTGCATGAGCTCTGATGCGGCGGCCTTCTCGTCCATGACGAAGCCTTCAAGTGCCTGGTGCGATCCTGAAATCAAAGCGATTGAAGCTGGATTGCGCATGCCCAGAAGCGGCACGCACTACATGTGAGCGCCACCTAAATTACCAGCTGGGATTGTCCGCCGCAACACGCCGCAATTCGGCGTGCCGGTACCAAGCGCGACACCTAGACCAATTCGACTTCGACCACGCCAGGCACCGCCCGCATGGCGGAGGCGATGGACGGCGTGATGCGATAGCGCTCGCGCAACTCGATCTCGATCTCGCCCTGCGCCTCGCCCTTGAGCACGATGAAGCTGACCTCGCCCTCGCCTCGCACCGTCAGGTGGTTGGACAGGGTGTTGAGCGGCGTTGCATCGCGCACGAAGATGCGCAGCGTCTTCTGCACCCGACTGGCCTCGTCTTCCAGCGACTGCACGGTCTGGATGCGCAGGCTGACACCCTCCGGGCGGTCTTCGGCAGCGACCGTGATGACCACCGACTTGCCAGGCTCGAGCAGGTCCCGGTATTGCGCCAGCGCTTCAGAAAACAGCACGGATTCGTATTGGCCGGAGACGTCGGAGAACTGGACAACGCCCATCTTGTTGCCGGTCTTGGTCTTGCGTTCCTGCTTGGTTGTCACCGTGCCTGCAAGGCGGCCGGCGGTTGCGCCGCGCTTCACGGCCGCGGCGAAGTCGGTCCAGTTCTGGACACGCATCTTTTCGAGCGCCGCCTTGTATTCGTCGAGCGGATGCGCCGACAGATAGAAGCCGACGACCTGGAATTCGCGATGCAAACGGTCGGCTGGCAGCCACGGCTCGGCCTGCGGCAGGTGCAGCACCGGCGCCTGCCCCGAAAAGGCGCTGCCGAAGATGTCGGATTGGCCAAGCGTGGCGTTTTCATGCGCCAGCGAGGCCAGGCCCATCATGCGCTCGATGCCGGCCATCAGGGCTGCGCGATCGTAGCCGAAGCAATCGAACGCACCGGCCATGATCAGGCTTTCGAAAACACGCTTGCCGACGATCTTGGGATCGATGCGCTCGCAGAAGTCGGCGAGGCTGGCGAACGGCTTCTCGGTACGCTTGGCGACGATGTGCTGGACCGCCGCCTCGCCGACGCCCTTGATGGCGGCGAGCGAATAGAAGATCTTCTTTTCGCCAACCTCGAAATCGCGGAAGCTGGTCATGACCGATGGCGGCACGACGTCGATGCCGAGACGCATGGCGTCCTGGCGGAAGTCGTTGAGCTTGTCCGTGTTGGACATATCGTAGGTCATCGAGGCCGCGAGGAACTCGACTGGATAATGCGCCTTCAGATAGGCCGTCTGGTAGGAAACGATGGCGTAGGCTGCGGCGTGCGACTTGTTGAAGCCGTAGTCGGCGAACTTGGCAAGCAGATCGAAGATGGCATTGGATTGGGGCTTGGACACCCCTTTTTCCATGGAACCGGTGACGAAACGCTCGCGCTGCTTGTCCATCTCGGCGCGGATCTTCTTGCCCATGGCGCGGCGCAGAAGGTCGGCTTCGCCGAGCGAGTAGCCCGACAATTCCTGCGCGATCTGCATGACCTGTTCCTGGTAGACGATGACGCCTTGGGTCTCCTTCACCAGATGGTCGATCATCGGATGGATCGAGGCGATTTCCTCCTCGCCGTGCTTGCGGTTGTTGTAGGTCGGAATGTTCTCCATCGGGCCCGGGCGATAGAGCGCCACAAGCGCGATGATGTCCTCGACGCGGTCGGGCTTCATGCCGATCAGCGCCTTGCGCATGCCGGCACTTTCAACCTGGAAGATGCCGACGGTTTCGCCGCGCGACAGCATGGCATAGGTCAGCGGATCATCCAGCGGGATGAGCGCGAGATCGATGTCAACGCCGCGGCGGCTGATGAACTGCAGCGCCTTCTGCAGCACCGTCAGGGTCTTCAGGCCAAGGAAGTCGAACTTCACCAGCCCGGCCTGCTCGACATATTTCATGTTGAACTGGGTGACCGGCATGTCTGAGCGCGGGTCGCGGTACATCGGCACGAGTTCGGACAACGGCCGGTCGCCGATGACGATGCCGGCGGCATGGGTCGAGGCGTGGCGGTAGAGGCCTTCGAGCTTCTGCGCCATGTCGAGCAGCGTCTGGACGATCGGTTCGCGCTCGGCTTCCTCGGCAAAGCGGGGCTCGCCCTCGATGGCCTGGCCGAGCGTCACCGGGTTGGCCGGGTTCTGCGGCACCATCTTGCAGAGCTTGTCGACCTGGCCGTAGGGCATCTGCAGCACGCGGCCGACGTCGCGCAGCACGGCGCGCGCCTGCAGCGTTCCGAAGGTGATGATCTGGCCAACCTGGTCGCGGCCGTATTTGGCCTGGACGTAGCGGATGACCTCTTCGCGCCGATCCTGGCAGAAGTCGATGTCGAAGTCGGGCATCGAGACGCGGTCGGGATTGAGGAAGCGCTCGAACAGCAGCGAGAACCGCAGCGGGTCGACGTCGGTGATGGTGAGCGCATAGGCGACGAGCGAACCCGCGCCCGAACCGCGGCCCGGGCCGACCGGAATGCCCTGCACCTTCGCCCATTTGATGAAGTCGGCAACGATCAGGAAGTAGCCGGGGAATTTCATGCGCTCGATGATGCCGAGCTCGTATTCGAGACGCTCCTTGTATTGCTCCGGCGTGTAACCCTCTGCCAAGCCGCGGGATTCAAGCCGCATGGCAAGGCCATCATGGGCCTGCCGGGTCAGCTCCGCAGCCTCGGCCGCCACCGCCGCATCCGCATCGGCGATGTCGCCGCCGGTGAAGCGCGGCAGGATCGGATTGCGGTTCTTGGGATAATACGAACAGCGCCGGGCGATCTCGACCGTGTTGTCAATCGCTTCAGGCAGATCGGCAAAAAGCTCCGACATCTCCTTCTGGGATTTGAGGAAATTGTCCGCGGTCAGTCGACGCCTGTTGTCTTCGGCAACCACCGAACCCTCGGCGATGGCGATCAGCGCGTCGTGGGCCTCATAGTCGGCACGGGTCGGGAAAAACGCCTCATTGGTCGCAACCAGCGGCAGGCGATGCCGGTAGGCAAGGTCGATTGTTGCGGCCTCGATGCCGCGATCATAGCCGGCCAGGCGTTCCAGCTCGACATAAAGCCGGTCGCCGAACGTCGCCTGCATTCCGACAAGCCGGGCTTCGGCCAGGGCGTGGTGATCGCTCTTGATCGCGCTGCCTACCGGTCCGCGCGGCCCGCCGGTCAGGCAGATGATGCCGTCCGCAAGTGCCTCGATCCAGTCGAGCTTGGCATGCACCGGTTCGCCATTGGGCGTTTCCAGATACATGCGGCTGACGATGCGCACGAGGTTGGCATAACCCGCCTCGGTGGCGGCGATCAGCACGATGGGAAACAGGTCGAGCGCCTGCTTGAAAACAGGCCCTCGCTGGCTGGCATCCATGTTTTCGGCGAAGTCGACATCGACCTGGCAGCCGACCAGCGGCTGCACGCCGTCCTTGGTCGCCTTCTGGGCGAATTCCAGCGCGCCGAACAGATTGTTGCTGTCGGCAACCGCAATCGCCGGCGCAGCGTCCTTCACGGCATGTGCAACGACCTTGCCGAGCGGCAACGCACCTTCGAGCAACGAATAGGCGGAATGAACACGCAGGTGAATGAACGTCCTTGCCGAAGCCTCTGGCTTTGCTTCTGCTTTTAGCGCTTCACGCTTCAGTGGATCGCGCGGGGGCCGTTCACTCGACATCGAATCGTTTGCCTTGCAGGGAGGATTTCGGCCGGCATGTTCGGCCAGGGGCGCCATCGTGTCCATCCCGCATGGGGTCACGCCGGAAACGCCTTGTGGAGGACGATGCGGGGAAGCCGCTTTAGCACCTTGCGATGTCGCCTTCCCGGTTGATCGCCCGGCCAAAACCTGAAACCCTGCCGCCGAATTTTTGCCCCCGAAATACATGAAGGAACATCGCCATGAAAACCCGCGCCGCAGTTGCCGTCGGAGCCGGAAAGCCGCTCGAGATCATGGAGGTGGACCTGGAGGGTCCGCGCGAGGGCGAGGTGCTCGTCGAGATCAAGGCGACCGGCATCTGCCACACCGACGAGTTCACCCTGTCGGGCGCCGATCCCGAAGGCATCTTCCCGGCGATCCTCGGCCATGAGGGTGCCGGCGTCGTCGTCGATGTCGGCAAGGGCGTGACCTCGCTCAAG